>CAMORO010000001.1 GCA_946623875.1 uncultured Lachnospiraceae bacterium
CCGGTCATCCATCCCTTCCCTGATCAGCGAATCCCATTCATCTATGATGAACACGATTTTAGTATCTGTACTTCTTACAAGCTTCAATAACCCTTCATTCAGTGTGTTAACATTGGTTATTTCAGGGAATAGATCCATAAGCTCATCCAGCAGGTGTTTATTGATCGTAGCCGGGATATCCGAAAAAGGCTCCTTTAGCTGCTTAGCTGCGGAAACAAAACCGGAAATATCCAGATTTATCACATGATATTTATTAAGGTGCTTCTCATAACTCTCATCTTGCGCAATATCATACCTTGCGAACAGTTCATGAGAATCACAGGTTCTGTCATAGTATGCACACAGCATCTGTGCTGCATAAGATTTTCCGAACCGGCGGGGTCTGCTGATACAGGTCAGCTTTTGCTTTGTTCCTATCGTAGCATTGATAAGGCTGATCATTCCAGTCTTATCCACATAATCAGACCGGAGTATTTCTGCAAATCCACTGTTACCCGGGTTCAAATAGGTACCCATTTCTCAGAACTCCTTTCCTGTATCATATCAGATCATCAATTGTATTATACTACCTATACCATATCCAAACAACTCGCAAATATGTTCTTATACACTCAACATACACGCTTTATGAGCATATCCTCAGACTAAGACAGGAACAGCCACAGACCCGGTTTGGCGATCTGTGGCTGTTCCCGTTATCTCAATTATATATCTCTCAATCCTTCTATATCAGGTCAAATGCATATCCCTCTTACACGATCGATGCTCCGAACAACGCCGCAAGCGTAAGGAAATCGATCCCGCCCGCTGCATTCCTTAATGCGTCAAGGTCTACCCCTGCCGGAATGGTTACCTTATATATAACACCATCATACACATAGGTAACAGTAACAGCTACATCCGGCCTTTCCTTAAGAGCGTCTACAACCTCCTTGCTTATGCCTGTCCATCTTGAGGTTGTTATCAATACAGTACCGCCCGGTGCTGCTGATACAATCTGCTGTACCGCTGTCGCGTTGAATACCTCATAGCTTTCATCAGCGGGGTCTGCTGCTGTCTGCTCTGTCGGAGGCTGTTCCGTTTCGGACTGTACTGACGATGCATCTACTATCTCAACATTCACTATCACATCCTGAGAATTCGCCACCTGCTGCTGGTCGCCCTGATTATCCTGCTGTCCCGGCTGCTGTCCGCCCGCCTTGTCAAGCTCTACAGAGAATATCACACCACCGCCTTTGGGAACTATGGCATAATAATTGCCATTTCCGTCTACCTTCACCGCTGTCTGTTTGCCTGAATCACTGTAGGCAGCCTTAATGCTGTAGCCGTCTGCAAGGGCAACCCTCATCGTTACCATCTCGCCTTCCCTGGCTGTATCCTTGCCTGCGCTTAAGGTCGCGCCCTCTGAGGGCTGGTCAACCTTGATTATATACTGCACCTTGCTTCCGAAGGTTTTGTTTTCTGTCAGAATCGGACAAGAGTCATCATCGTATCCTGTAACGCTTGAAAAAATGCCTGCTTCTCCAGGTTCAATCTTCCATACTGTAAGATTGATACTATCCTCCGCTGCACCTTCACCAAGAACTACGCTTCCATGTTTTCCACTAATTGTTCCGCCAACGTAAGCATTTACTGTACCTCCATCAGCATCCAAAATCAGGCCATTTTCTCCGGTAACATTCCCATCAACATGAAGATCTATGCTCCCGGAGCTTCTTGCGTCTAAATCTGCACCGCTCCACTCAGTCCAGGTTTTGCCTCCTCCTGATATATTTCCTCCAACCTTTACATTTACCATTCCTTCTTCTAAAACGAGGACGGAAACACCGTCTGCCTTTGCAGATACATCCCCCTCGACTTCAATGTTTTGTGTTCCGCTATTTATTGTACCCGTCAAAATCCCACTCTCATCAGCAGAATTAATACTGCCGCCTATGGATATTGATGATTCTCCATTGGCTTTGACAAATGCTTCAACACCATTGGCTTTGGCAGATGTTACATCCCCCTTTATCTTTACTTCCGATTTACCGTCTGCATCTATTTGTGAACTAAGCTCATTATTCAAACTGCCCTCAACTGTGAGGTCAGCTGTCCCACCTACAGAAGTTTCTATAATCGCACCAAAATTATTTTCGGATTGTGAGGCGTTTACATCCCCATGTACCGTAACCTCAGAAGAACCGTTATATTCGCTCTTAATCTCCACGCCATTGGAAACGGATTTTATCTCGCCTGTTTCAACTATGCTTCTGCTGTTTCCGCCCGTGCTTTCCACATAAAGAGCTCTTTTATTTACAACTGAAGCTGAAGTAATATTCCCTATCGTCACCTCAGCGATCTTGCCCTTAGTGGATTCAACATGCGCAGCGGCCAGAGTGTCAGTTACTTCATAATCATTATATACATCGCCATACTCTGCATCATGAATATCAAAATTGTTCCCATCTCCATCATAAGTCCTCTGATCTACCTCCGTAACAGCGACCGGATCCGCAAACACCGGTGCCGGAGCAAAGGTCAGAGCCATAGCAACCGACAGTCCCACTCCCATACATCTCTTAGCAGCATTCCCCAATCTCATCATCAATACAATACCTCCTTGTCTCTTATTTCCTCTTTTGCTCCGTACAACACTTAAAATGTTATGGAACAAAACGTCACATATATAGCAAATTGTATATCACTCCCCCCTCACGTCAAGTGCCATCTTTGTGCCAAACCCCTCAAACCCGCATAAATACGGTATTTCTGTCGCATGATTTTTATTAATTTCTTTTCATGATTTGTTGTCCATTTAGGTCAATATTCTCTCTATGTTTTTTCTTATATAGCTGTTATAATGTTGCTATGCAGACCAAAACAATCATCAGCAAAAAGCACATAATGCTCTCTGTCCTGTTCGCGATATATATGTCCGAGTACATGATCTCGCTTATCATTATGGATCAGAGCGCTTACGGACTCTCAGGCGCGGGGAGTATTCTCCACTATCTTAAGATGCCCGGCATTGCGGCAGGCTTCCTCCTGTTCCCGTTAAGCAGAGGCCATGATGCCGATATACGTTCGGGACGTATGCTCATGCTTGTTTCAAACATTGTATACATTGCGGGAATGGCCGCCCTGACGGGGATCTTTTTTACTGTCGGCTTGCCTCTCTACATTATTTCATGTGTGGTCAGCCTGATCTCCCTGGGCTTCCTTGGCGGCGCAGTATACTATTATTTCGCAATGGGTTTTGTCAATCATCCGTACATAGGGCGTCTGTCGGGAGCAGGCGGTGCAGCAGCCTTCCTCATACAGATGGCCTCGCAGTACCTTATCCCCGCCGAGGCAGCAATGCTGATCCTTCTCTTTGCAGGATTCGCTTTCACGGCCTATGTTACGCTCTTCTCAAGGGAAAGGTTTGACTGGATGTTTGATGAGCCGCTTGAATATGCCAAAAAGGGTGACCCGAGGCTTCCCGTCCCCGCTGTCATCGCTGCCGGTACAGCAGCCATGCTGCTCCTGTATATGATCTGCGGCTTTACCGATACGGTCATTATATCAATGAATTTTGCCGGAGATATGTCTATGTATGCATGGCCGAGGCTATTCGGCGCAGCAGGATACCTGGTCGGAGGTTTCCTTGCAGACTTAGGGCGCAGGCGCTGGCTGCCGCTGGCTGCGCTGTGCATGACCTTGCTGTGCATTCCCCTGCCCTTTATGATGAGGGAAGGCTACATTATTACAGCTACCTGTCTCTACTATATTATAGTCGTTGCACAGATCGTGTTCCTTAATGTTTTCTTCTGGGAGCTTGCCCCCAAAACCTCCCGCCCGCAGCTGATGGCAGGCATGAGCAGGGTATTAAGCTGTCTGTCCGTGGTTATTCTTCCACTGTTTTCCTATATTCCCGTCATGGCCGATATTATGATAGAGGTGATATTTGCTACCGCCTCGATCATTTTCTTTGTCTTAGGCGGATACATTCCGGCAATCGGTTCTGTAGCCATAGTGGGGACAGCCGCTAATAATAACAGGCTCACGGATAAGGATGTCCTGCCGGATAAGGATCAGGCAATAACTGAGGCTGTAAGAGAGGGCAGCTTTGATCCCTTTGATGATTTCGCATATAAGCACGGACTTACACCGCGTGAAAAGGACTTCCTCGTACTCCTTATAGAGAGTGACGACGAAGTCCAGATCATCGCTTCCAATATGAACATAAGCGTCCGTACCGCATACCGCCATATAAAAAGCATATATGAGAAGACAGGTACCGAGACAAGATATGGGCTCATGCGGTATTATTACGAGTCAGGGCAGGGTAACCCTGTTCTCTCTTCTTCCAGGGCAGACAGCTTCTGCGATACTTCTCCCCGGACTGTGTGAAAATATCTCATTCCGAAGGCATATATTCAGTCCCTGCTGCTCCTTCTGCCCATTATCCTCATACCATAAAACAGCCCGGGATCTCTCCCGGGCTGTAAATTGTATATCTTTCAATTGTTCAGTGAGTTATTTCTCATCTGTCATTTCATTCCGCAAAGGAATTACTTCTTCCATGCATCATACTGCTTCTGGAACTCAGCAAGGATGTCCTGATATCCTGCTTCGTCAAGAGCTGCCTGATATGCTTCGATGGTTGACTCAACGTCAGCAGAAGCGATACCGCCGTTCTCAAGAGCAAATCCGTATTCCTCGAATACGTTCTGGCATGCTGTGAAGGCTGCCTCAACAGGTGTCTTGTCGAAACGGAAACCTGCTGCGGGTGATATCTCTGCACCGCCGTTGAAATCAGTGTACAGAGAAGCCTTGTCTGCAGGCTCGTTGTCAAGAGGTGTTACGATAGTAGCCGAAGCTGACTCCCACATAGAATGGTTGTACTTTTCAGAAGTCTGGGTAACCTGACCCTTATCATTGTATGTGAAGTCCTCGCCTTCGATACCGAAGGTGTAGATATCAGCAAGCTTGCTGTCTGTGTAAAGAAGTCCAAGGAAATCTATACAAGCCTGTGCCTGCTCGGGTGTTGAATTAGCTGTTACACAGTAGCATGAACCAAGTGCTGATGTTGAATGTGCCCATCTCTTGGTATAAGGCTGTAATGCGATAGGCTGGTTGTAACGGCTCTCAGCTTCCATGTTAACCGGAAGATCTGTCCACCATGTTACTGCCCAATCCTGTGACTGTGTTGTTGTATCGTTTGTTGTCTTGGTTACATCATCCTCTGAGAGATATCCCTTCTCAGCCCACTCAGCCATAAGTGTACAGAACTCAAGGTACTCAGGTGTTGTAATGGTATCAACCACTTCATTTGTCTTCTTGTCTACAGCAACCCAGTTAGATGTGCTGTCTGCTGTGAAGAAATCGAAGTTATCAATGTACCATCTGTAGAACATTGCTGTCTTCTGTGTAAGGTAAGGGTACTTAAGTCCTTTATTCTTAGCATCTTCAAGCATGGGCTCAAGATCCTTAAGGCTCTTAACGGAACTTATATCCCATCCGAACTCATCAACAAGCTCCTTACGGAAGATGAAGTCATATCCTTCAACATTGTCCTTGTATACGGGTACGAAATAGTTCTTGCCGTCGTACTTGGTTGCTTCCCACTGTCCTTCGTCCATTGAGTTGTAAAGATCGGTTCCCTTAAGAAGATCTGTAAGATCGTAAACCGCATTCTTCGGAACAAGGTCATTGGTACCGATAGTTGCCTCCCATGAAGCTGTCCACAGAAGGTTGATCTCGTTGTTTGCAAGTGCAAGGTTAGCCTTCTCCTGATATTCACCTGATCCGATATCCGTCATGGTGACATGTACGTTGATCTTGTCTGCGATATAGTCATTGATCGCATCCTCAACCTTCTTGTCCTGCGCTGTGTCAGGATTTGCAAGGTTGAATGTACATCTGTACAGATTGATGTTAACCTTTCCGTCTGCTGTTGTAGCTTCTGCTGCGCCCGCATCTGCTGTGTCTGCTGCAGCCTCATCACCTGCGTCACCTGCGTCACCTGCATCGGCTGTATCTGCGGGTGCTGCTGCACCTGCATCTGGCGGAGCTGCTGCCGGCTGTCCGCCACATGCTGCAAGACCTAATGCCATTGTTGCTGCGAGTGCTGTTGCCAGTACTCTTTTGATTACTCTGTTTTTCATTTTTTACCTCCCTTAATTCTTTGTTTCTATCCCTTAACCGATCCAACAGTAAGACCCTTAACGAAGTACTTCTGGAAGAACGGATAAACGATCATTATAGGTCCGATAACGACAATAACCGTCGCCATTGTTGCCGAGTACTGAGGTATGCTTCCTCCCATAGCCGCCCTTACCGAAGCAGGTACGTTGGAGTTGTTGAGAAGGAATTCAATACTCTTCTGTATATTTACAAGAAGCAGCTGAAGCGGCTTCTTACTGTCCGAAGTAATGTACAGTAATGCATTCTGCCAGTCATTCCAGTAGGCTGTTGCCATCATGAAACCTACGGCTGCGAGCGAAGGTTTAAGAAGCGGAAGTGTTATACCGAAGAATGTGTAATACTCACCAGCTCCGTCTATCTTGGCTGCTTCCATAAGCTCACCGGGAATGCTGTTGACTATGTATGTCCTTAAGATGATGACATTCATGGTCGAAACCATAAGAGGAAGTACCAGCAGCGCGTAACTGTCCTTTAAGTTGTAATACGAAGTAAATACTATATAACCCGCAAGCTGACCTCCGGTGAAAAGCATGGGGATAAGAAGATATACCGAAAGGAACTTGGCAAGCCTGAAACCCGGCCGGCTGATCGCATAAGCGAACATACTCATTATAAGAAGTCCGAGCAGTGTTCCGACAACTGTAACTCCTATCGTTACCGCATATGATCTCATGAGCTGTGTACCGTATCTCAATACGGCATTCATTCCTGCCATAGACCATTTCTCGGGGAAGAAGCTGAAACCGTTCTTCGCTATTGCCTTCTCATCCGTAAACGCCGCTATGAATACCAGCACAACGGGAAGTGCACAGAATAATGTATATAACAACAGGAAAAACCCAAGTATGTATTGTCCGACTCCCTTTTTTTCTCTTCTTGATGGAGCTAAATCAGCATCGTATCCTCTTGCCATTGTATTACCTCCGATTTATTAATCATTGTTTCGAATAATCATTAAGAAGCACAAAAACCGTCTTCACATCACCTTAATATCAACTGTCCCGGTCAGAACAGAGCATTCTCGGGCTCAATCCTTTTAACCATCCAGTTCGCAAACAGCATCAGGAACAGACCGACAACAGACTGGAAGAACGAAGTCGCCGCCGTAAATCCGAAATTGGAGTTCTTAAAGATCGCATTCAAAACATACGAGTCGATAACCTGCGTTGTATCATACAACTGTCCGCTGTTTCTTGTAACCTGATAGAAAAGACCGGTATCGGATCTCATGATACTGCCGACCGAAAGAAGAAGCATTACGGTGATCATCGGAATAAGTGAAGGCAGGGTTATATGCCATATCTGCTGCCACTTGTTGGCTCCGTCGATCTCGGCCGCTTCATACAGGGCCGTGTCTATTCCGGCCAATACCGACATATACAGGACCGAACCGTATCCGACGCTGTTCCACATCTTAACGATGGTAAGTATGATGGGCCATAAGTCCTTCCTTGTATAAAACCTTACACCCATGTTGAAGGTATTGTTAAGGATACCGGTATCGGTACTGATAAAAGCATATACTATGAACTGAACTGCCGCATATGAAATGAAAACAGGAATGATCATTATCGTCTGCATTGTCTTGGCAGCCCTTTTAAATACGAACTGATCAATGGCAATGGCAAGAACAACATTGAGGAAGGTTCCGAGTGCCGTGAAGATAACATAATACATAATAGTGTTCTTGGTCATGGAAATGAACGTCTTCTTGGATGCCATCAGGAACTTGAAATTGTCAAGTCCGCACCAGGGACTCTTCCATATTCCGAGTGAGAAATTGTAATCCTTAAATGCCATCACAAGTCCGGCCATCGGCACATACATAATAAAGAATAAAACCAGTACTACAGGCAGTGCCATTACAACATGCGCTCTGTGCTTCCATGTGTTCTTCAGGAAATCCTTCATAGCTTGTCACCTCTTATGATTTTTAAGAAATTTCTCAACTTAAACGATTACGTAAGTATAATACACCTTTTTTTTTTCAATGGCAACACTTATAATCACTTTCCATAACCAAAATAACTAATTTTGGCTAAATCATCTAACTTTTACTCATTATATTTATTAAAATTTACCTGATTACTGTCATCCAAATCTTTTAAATGCCGTTTTTGGAACTTCAATAACTGATTTACAGACATCTGTCTAATCGGCTACCTTCACATTCGGCTCTGACATATGCAGAACGTATTCCACACCCTGTATCTCTTTATCTGTCGTCACCTTTATCACGTTTCCGTTCCTGACGGCAGATATGCGGTTGACCTGCTCACCCTTCACATTTACAAGATCACAGGAAGCAGCAGCGCCGTCCTCAAGCTCGTAGATATGAACCTTTATATCTTTTGTATAGTCATAATCCGGCCTGTTGTCGGTGTTCCCTCTGACAAGCAGAGTATTGGGCCTTACATACAGCGGCATTGAGAAATAATCATAGGTATCACGGTAAAATCTTCCTCCCTCACGCTTCTCATCCGTTAGCAGGTGTGTCCAGGTTCCCCCGGGAATGTAGTAATCACTGACGCCCTTTTCATTGAAAACGGGAGCCACAAGAAGGGATCCTCCAAGCATGTACTGCATATCAAGATATGAGCAGGCAGGATCATCCATGTATTCAAATACCATCGGTCTCATAACAGGGACACCCGTATTATGTGCCTTTACCGACATTGAATACAGGTATGGCATAAGTGTACATTTAAGTTTGGTGAAGAATCTTACGACATCATTGCTCTCTTCATCAAAAAGCCACGGAACACGGTAGCTTCCCGAACCGTGAAGCCTTGAGTGGGTGGACATGAGTCCGAATGCTGCCCACCTCTTATACAGATCCGGAGAAGCGGTATATTCAAATCCGGAAATATCATGACTCCAGAATGAGAAGCCCGACATCGCAAATGACAATCCTCCGCGAAGCGTCTCGGCCATCGATGCGTAGCTTGCGGAACAGTCACCGCCCCAGTGAACCGGGAACTGCTGACCGCCTGCCGTAGCCGAACGGGCAAACAGCACGGCTTCTCCCTCGCCTTTTACTTCCTTAATAGTGTTAAACACTGCCTGATTGTATAAGTATGTGTAATAATTGTGCATCGAATACGGATCGGCTCCGTTGTGGTAAACGACATCAACAGGAATCCTCTCCGCGAAATCAGTCTTCACGCAGTCCACTCCTTTAGCAAGCAGACCTCTTATCTTATCCGTATACCATTTAACCGCTGCGGGATTGGTGAAATCGACAATTGCCATACCGCACTGCCATGCATCAACCTGCTTAACACCCTTACCGTCCGCGCGCATAAGGAAGTATCCGCCTTCTACTCCTTCACGGAAGGTCCTGTTTCCCTGAGCAATATACGGATTAATCCAGCAGCATATCTTCAGTCCCTTGTCATGATAACGCTTAAGCATTCCCTCGACATCGGGGAATACCCTTTCGTCCCATTCAAAATCACACCAATGGAATTCCTTCATCCAGAAGCAGTCAAAATGGAACACTGATAACGGGATATCCCTGTCACTCATCCCCTGAATAAAGGAGCTTGTTGTTTCCTCATTGTAATTGGTAGTAAATGATGTGGACAGCCACAGTCCGAATGACCATGCCGGAGGCAGGGCGGGACGGCCTGTAAGCTGTGTGTATTCAGTCATTATATCCGCAGGCTTTGGACCGTAGATAAAGTAGTATCTCAATTCCTCGCCGGGTACACTGATCCCTACGAATTCCACCTTCTCACTTCCAACCTCGAACTCAACATTGTCTGTATGGTCAACAAAGATTCCGTACCCTTTATTGGACACATAGAAAGGTATCGATTTATATGCTATCTGTGAAGCGGTTCCTCCGTCCTCATTCCAGGTCTCAACAGTCTGTCCGTTCTTAACAAAGGGTGTAAATCGTTCACCAAAACCGTATACACACTCTCCCGGACGAATGGACAGCTCTGTCACCATATGGTTATCTCCCTCTTCCCTCATGTACTCATCACTGGGAAGCATTGAACTTCTCTTTCTGTCCATCATGATATAAGAAAGATTCCTGAAACCGCATCTTGTGATCACTTCACCGTCCGAAACGAAGCTGTATGAAAAATCCTTCCTGTCAACAACAACAGAAACATCACCCGTAGTCAGCACAGCCCTGTCATCATCTATACTGACACTGTATTCTTCGGGTTTTATATTAAGCTGATATCTTGCTTCATGTGAAACGTAAGCTTCATAATGCCATGATCTTACAAATATAACATTTTTCCCTGCCACCGTAAAATCGATGGTGATAACCGGCAGGTTGAGAGTATCTCCCCTGCTCGTTATCTTCTTAACAGGAGCAACAACCCGCATGCCGTTTTCTATTTCTTCTATAAAATAGGCATCCGATGCATAATTAATGGAAGCTCTTTCACTGGTAACCCAAAATCCTTCAGTGTATCGCATAATTCAACCTTTCCTGTTTTATGTTTATACATTCTTCACTATATAGTTTATTGTGGTTTAATTTACTTAAATTAATCAAATATTTCTTAATCGTTTAAGCTAAATTTACATTATTTCCATCAAATATGCAACCCTTTTATAAAAACTTTATAATAAAAATGTCATTCCGGAAATTCGGAATGACATTTTGGTATGAATTTCTGATGAAATTCAGGATTCTATGATTAAGCTTACTTAAGCTTGAACAGCGTTCCGATTATGCCTCGTCCGAGAGAAGCACCGAGATTACCGCCAATCTTCTTACCGAAGGAACCGCCCACCGACTTGCCAAGTACGTTTCCAACCTCACGTCCGAGGGTACCCGCCGTAGAACTTGCCACACTCTTTGCCGCATTCTTAACTGCATTCTTCTTGGTTGCCTCTGCTTTTTCAGCAGCCTTTCTTGCCGCTTCCTCTTCCTTAAGCTTAGCTGCTTCTTCTCTTGCTTTCTCTCTTTCGGCTGCCTTTGCCGCCGCAGCCTCTTCACGCTCCTTCTGCCTCTTAGCTGCCGCTTCCTCTTTTTCCTTTTGCTTTCTTGCTTCTTCTTCTTCCTTCTCTCTCTTCTTACGTTCAGCTTCTTCTTCCTTAAGCCTCTGCTTCTCTTCCTCTGCGGCACGAAGCTCATCTTCCATGGCTATCTGCATTCTCTGCAGGAACTCATACGCCGAATCCCTGTCAACCATATCACGGTATTTCGGATTAAGATAACAGGTGTCTATCTTCTCTCTTCTGACCTCATCCTCCAATGCACCCATCTTACTCTGCGGCGGAAGTATCCTGCACTGTTTAACCATTGTAGGAATACCTTCCTCATCAAGCACGGAAACAAGAGCCTCACCAATTCCCAACTGAGTCAGAACCTCATATGTATCAAATTCGGGGTTCTCCCTGAAGGACTGGGCAGCCGCCCTGCATGCTTTCTGCTCGGACGGAGTATATGCATGAAGCGCATGCTGTACCTTGGTCCCAAGCTGTGCAAGCACACCATCTGGTATATCCTTGGGGCTCTGCGTAATAAAGAATATTCCGACACCCTTGGATCTTATAAGCTTAACAACCTGCTCTATCTTATCCATCAGTGTCTTCGATGCAGAATCAAATAACATGTGTGCTTCATCAAAGAAGAAGACCATCTTGGGCTTTTCAAGATCCCCCGCTTCCGGAAGTGTCTCGAAAAGCTCGGACAGCATCCATAGCAGGAATGTCGAATACATATTGGGATTGTTTATGAGCTTCCGGCAATCGAGAACCTGTATCATTCCCTTGCCTTCGGCACTTACCGTCAGCCAGTCCCTTATATCAAGTGCAGGTTCGCCGAAGAACTTATCGGCTCCTTCAGCTTCGAGCGCCATCACGGATCTCATTATAACCCCGAGACTCTGTGAGGAAATATTGCCGTATCTGGAACTGAGTTCCTTTGCATTCTCACTGACATACTGGAGTATTCCCCGAAGATCCTTGGTATCTATAAGAAGCATGTTCTGATCTTCCTCAAGCATATCATCTGCTATCCTGAATACTACTGTCAGGATATCTGTCTGAGTATCATTAAGACCGAGTATTCTTCCAAGGAGCAGAGGTCCCATCTCGGTTATAGTAGTGCGGAGCGGAAGTCCGTTCTCTGCATATACATCCCAGAAATTCGTAGGATAAGCCTGATACCTGAAGCCTTCCTCATTAAGTCCGAACCTTTCGATCCGGGCATTCATATCCTCACTTTCAACACCGGGCTTACACATGGCGGCCAGATCGCCCTTGACATCCGCAAGGAAAACAGGAACTCCGAGATCACTGAACGACTCGGCCAAAACCTTAAGCGTGACTGTCTTACCTGTTCCGGTAGCACCCGCTATCATTCCGTGCCTGTTAACCATCTTCGGATAAATGAATACCTTCTCATCACCCGACTTGCCTATCCATATTTTCTGCTCGTTGTACATCATATACCTCCATATCCAATAAATCCATAGTAAACGAAATCAGTAATTTCGTTAACTGCAAGATCAGTCTGTAAGTGTCAATACCCAATAGGTGCATCCGTTTACAGTAACCGTTCCGACACCTGCATATGTGTAATCACCATTAGTCATACATCTGTTATGTGAAGGTGACATCGCCCATGCCGATACTACCTGCTCGGGACTTTCCATATAACATGCAAGGTTCTCTCCCGCATAACTGTAGTTAACCCTGTTCTGTGAAAGTATTGTCACCCAGTTCTTTCCGCCTGCTCTTGTATGTGAATAGTTCGATGAAACTTCCTTAGCCCTTAACGATGCAACATAGTTAAGATCATCTTTTAGAGTCAGTTCACCTGCTCCCGCTTTCCTCCGTTTCTCATTTACCGCCTTAAGCAGCCTGTTTATCTTATCGGTAACACCTGTATTGTTACTCTTCTGTGATGATGTTCCTGCAGGAACGGCCGCCTGACTTCCAGACTGCCCTGCTGATGCAGATACATTTTTGTCTGCCTTGCCGGCTGTACTGTCCGTCTTAACCGTCGCTGCGACCCTGTTCACTTTCGCAGATGCAGATGTATCAGCCGACTGTGTCCCGATCGCTGTTTCATTTTTATTTGCCGTTACCGCTTTGGAATAAGCTGCTGATGTATTATCCGATGATGTCTGTACCTTTATCTTATCACCGGCAGCGGAAGCTCCCGTATCAGTCAAACTGTAATGTACCGTAGGATCTGAAATAAGGACAGGCAGGCTGTCTGACGGATCCGTCCGTAAAATATCACCTGAAAATCCCGGATCATCGGGCAGTATGCCGTTGCTTCCATAATATGAAGCATTTTCTATAAGAATATCCTGTTGTGCATTACTGATATCATTGTTACCGTCGTTAAGAAGAATATCATCATCTGCGGATGTATCAATAAGGAAATCCTCCGAAAAGATAACCTCATCTCTTCCCATATTATAATTATTGTAATCCGAAATCAGGATATTACCGTTATCGATCAAAAGCTCTTCAGCATATGCCTTAGATACGGGTGCAAAAGTGAATGCAGCACAGGCTGCTGCGATCATGGATAATTTAAGTGTCTTATTCATTTGTGTCTCCCTTCTTTAGTACGTCGTTAAACAAGACTGCCATTTCTGTTTATCAAAAGAGCAATCCTTCAAACGAAATACTAACCGTATCGCATTTCCCTTACGATACAGTGACCCCTTAGCAGCCATATCTTTACTGCTAAGTGACATTATACACTATATATTGTGGTTTGTCATTATATTTTCAAATTATGAATCCTCAAAATACAACCGTTACGATATCATCCACTTTTTTATATATTTTTGTTAAACCGTGTTTAAATCTTATTAACGTAGTAATTCGCTCGAATTTCTGTTCTGTATCGAATTGATGTTCGCGAACATCAATTCGATTTTTCAAAAAATTTAATCATGATTTATGTGCGTCGAACTCATGTTTGCTGCCGGATCTGTCAAAAAATTTCTTCGAAAATATTTTCGATTTTTTTCCGGCAGGATTTTCTCATTTTATTTACACTCATATTTCTTCATGAAACATTTTGTGTCATGCCGTGAAACGCCTGTAAACACTGGGTTTCCGGGATATATGGATTTCGAGTGTGTTTATCTAAGTTAAATCGTCATATAATATTTCGGTTTAGACCTTTCTTCCTCCCCCATTCTGTTCATCTCCTGCTTTCATCAATTTGCGGGACGTTTGGCAATAATCAAAATAAAATGCCTTCGGAAATCAGTATTCCGAAGGCATTTATCAAATATAGCGTATGCTATTTATATTATTGCTATGATCCGGGGTTTTTGCTTATTATCCTTTTTTCTCTCTAAGTTCCTCAACATAATCGGATAATTTGCTCATGGCGATCTTCAGCTTATCAAGAGAGTAAGCATAAGATATTCGTATGAAACCTTCTCCGCTGTTACCGAAGGCCGAACCGGGTACGACTGCCAGCCTCTTTGCATCAAGCAGGGCAAATGCAAATTCCTCCGATGTCATTCCAAATTCCTTAATGCACGGAAATACATAGAAGGCTCCGAAGGGTTCGAAGCAGGGAAGTCCCATCTCCTTAAATGCATTGATCAGGAAACGTCTTCTCTGATCATATGATTCACGCATCATTGCAACATCCGGATCACCGTTCCTTAATGCTTCAACCGCAGCATACTGGCTGGTCGTAGGTGCACACATTATACAGAACTGATGTATCTTGGTCATCTGTGCAATGATCTCCTCGGGACCGCAGGCATAACCCAGCCTCCATCCCGTCATGGCAAAGCCCTTGGAAAAACCGTTTATCAGTATCGTCCTCTCCTTCATTCCCGGTAAAGATGCAATACTGCAATGATCACCGCAATAGGTAAGTTCGCTGTATATCTCATCCGAAAGTACAAAGATATCCTTTTCCACACATACTTCGGCTATTTCCTGAAGTTCCTCCCTCGTCATCACAGCACCAGTGGGATTATTGGGATACGGCATGACCAATATCTTTGTCTTATCCGTAATACAGTCAAGCAGCTCCTGCTTCGTCAGCTTGAATTCATTCTCATTCTTAAGCTCTATGATAACAGGCTTTCCACCGGCAAGTATCGCACATGGTTCGTAGGAAACGTAGCTGGGCTGCGGTATCAGAACCTCATCCCCCGGATCCAGCATTGCACGCATGGCTATATCTATCGCCTCGCTGCCGCCTACGGTGATTATCACCTGTTTGGCGGCTTCATAATCGATATTAACACGTCTTTTTATATATTTACATATCTCCTGACGGAGCTCCATAAGACCGGAATTGGATGTGTAGAAGGTCCTGCCCTTTCCCAGAGAGTAAATACCCTCATCTCTTATATGCCAGGGCGTATCGAAATCAGGCTCACCCACTCCAAGAGAAATAACATCCTTCATCTCACTGGCTATATCAAAGAACTTACGGATTCCCGACGGCTTAATGCTAACTATTGTTTCCGATAAAGGGTTCCTCATGGTGTCATCAGCATCCTTTCGTCAGTATTCTCGGCATTCAGGATCGTTCCGTGGTCCTTATACTTTTTAAGTACAAAATGCGTGGTCGTGGAGATCACATATTCAAGAGTTGCAAGCTTCTGGGCTACAAAGTTGCTGACCTCCCTGAGAGTCTTACCCTCCAGTGATACCAGAAGATCAAATCCGCCCGCCATCAGATAAGTAGCATTTACCTCGGGGTACTTGTATATACGTTCCGCTATGGCATCAAAGCCAAGATCCCTCTGCGGTGTTACCCTTACCTCGATCAGCGCATTAACACGATCTGTTGTAACCTTGTCCCAGTCTATCAGTGTATGATACCCGCAAATGATACCTTCAGCCTCCATGTCGGCAAGCTCCTGCGTGATCTCTGCCTCTGTCGTACCGAGCAGTACTGCCAGCTCCTTAAGCTCGACACGGCTGTTTTTCTCAATGTAGTTAAGTATCTTCTCTCTCATTACATTCTCCTTATTTATAAACCTTATACAATTCATCCGATTTAGGCGGTTCCAGATAACGAACCTCATCTTCATTTATGAGGATTCTGTCATTTCCTTCCGTAACCTTGCCAATCACAGATGCATTGATACCCTCTTTCCCAAGCTTACGTACAAGATCATGACCGTTTGGTGCAGTGATGAGCATTGATCCGCTGGATATGAGCTGATATGGATTCAGACCAAAGAACTCGCATACCTCTATCGTCTCCTGCCTTACCGGAATACACTTAAGATCTATGGAAAGTCCCACTCCCGATGCCTCGGCAACCTCCCACAGAGCTCCGAATATCCCGCCCTCGGTTACATCATGCATGGCCGTTACCCCATGCCTTACCGCGACTGCCGCCTCAGGTACAACAGACAGATATTGAATGAAGCCTGCTGCCGTCTCTACAAACGGAGTACTGAAACGTTTGAGCAGTTCAGCCTCTTTTTCACGGGCTATTATCGATGTTCCTTCAAGACCGATCCACTTAGTCACGATCACATCATCGCCCGGCCTTGCACCTCCGGTAGTCACAAGAGCATCCTTAACAATCTTTCCGATGCCTGTAACCGTGATAACGGGCTGATTAACCACCCTTGTAACTTCCGTGTGTCCGCCAATTGTCTGTATATTAAGTGAATGACAGGTCTCCTCGACCTGCTTCATCACTTCTTTTAATTCTGACTCTTGTGTTCCTTCGGGCAGAAGAACCGAAAGCATGACCCCGATCACCTCGGCTCCCGAGGATGCTATGTCATTGGCTGTCACATGTATGGCAAGAGCACCTATTTCATGCGATGTCCCTGTTATGGGATCGGTACTCATTACAAATACTTCACCCTCTTTAAGCTGTATGGCTGCACAGTCCTCACCCACAGCCGCTCCCATGATGATCTCGTCTCTTTTGGTTTTGATCTGCCTTATGATGGAGCGCTTAAGTACCGCTTCAGGTACTTTGCCTATGTTCATTGGTTGAATTCCTCTTTACTGAATTGTTGTCTTAACTATTTATAATTTCTGCTCCTTACTCACCCTCCGGTGCAGCTTCGGCTGCAGGTTCGGGTGCAGGTTCCGCAGGTGCTTCGGGTGCAGCTTCAGACGCTGCGGGTGTCTCGGGCATTACCGGAACAGCCGCCGGATCAAGTCCCGGGATCAACGGCATCATCGGAACTCCTGCCGCCGCACTCTTTAACTGGTTGATGGTACTCTTGCAGGCTTCTATGCTTCCTGTTGCTATGGCAGCCTTAACTGCTGCGGTTATTTCCGGATTGTCAGCCGCAGTTCCTACAGACGCTGTCTTCGGTACCGCCTGATAAGTACTCCTGTTTATCTGTACTCTTTCTGTTTCAACTCCGTCAACCTTGATTATCTTCCAGTACTCACCTCTGTATCCGGTATGTGCCGACTGGATATGGATCTCACCTACAGGTGCGGACGGATCGGCAACCACCTTTTCACCTTCGGGTTCCTTCTTCTCAAGTTCCACGCTTTCAAATGATAATGTCCTGTTTGAAGGCCTGTTTTCAACTCCGTAAATGTTGAATACAACCTGTTTATCATCGGTCGTATATCCTTCGATGTATATGGGAGTCTCCATATTGTTTGTAAACTTAAAATCTTTGGATGTTCCCGAAATAGCCGCATCCGCCGACATATCTACATAATTTACGATCATGGAGTGATTGTATCTTTCGTCAACCTGAAGTTCAGCACGTATTACGGCATTGTAAAGGGTTGAACTTACCTGGCATATTCCGCCTCCAAGACTCTCAACCACAAGTCCGTTGGCATATGAACCTGCCAGGAAATATCCGTTTTCTTCAGTGAAAGGACTTACACACTCATACACTGACAACTGTTCACCGGGATACAGCAGCCTTCCGTTGATAAGCTTGGTTCCGTTACGTACATTTCCCGAACGCTCCTTACCGGATGATGAGAAGCTGGTAGAAAAATGTCCCAACAGATCCTTGACTTTCTCAAGGTCTGCGGCCGTTCCTTTGGGCTGTATCATTCCTGATACAAGTTCTATGCTCACACTTTCCTTGTTCCAGTTGTTCATGATACTCATAACAGAATCTACGGACTGATCCACATCTATTCCGAAGCCTTCCTGTCCCTCTGTTATATGGAACACTCCGCCTTCCCTTGTCATCGTCGCATCCTTGGCATCGGATCCGCATGCATCACTCTCAGCCTGGACAACGTTTCTGACATACGCCTTGTCAGCGGCTACATTTATGTCATAGACCTTATGCTCTACCTCAAGGTCTTTGTTTGCCTTGTATCTTGCAATCACATTACCTGTCTTGCCAAGCCCTATCGCTTCAATAAGGATGTCACTGTTGCTCCACTTCACACCCAGATCACCGGCCGATACGGTTGTTACCCTGTCATTTATTGATGTAAGTTCTATCGGAGTCTCGCGAAGCTTTGCAATGTAATCCTCTATCCTCGACTGCGCTTCCTTGTATGTGAGTCCTGAAATATCTATGTCATCAGCATACACACCCTTGTTTATCTTTGCGTCCGGATCAATATGTACGGACGCCGGGACTTCCACATTTATCTCAGTTGTCAGGCTGTTTTCATTTTCAAGCAGATTATCAGCCTCAATATCAACCGAATCACTTCCGGAGGAAATATTGATATTAACCTCATCTGCAGCGCTGTCCGTCTGTGTATCCGGTATACTGTCCGCTACTCCCGCAGATATATTAACATCGGTCACCGTGTCGTTATCCCCGGACGCTCCGTTATCCGCATCAGTCCGGGCAGGATCGGTACTCTCATTATGTGCAGGTGCTGACGTATTCCCCTGTGTTCCCGACTTGGTTATGGTCACACCCTGCCGGGGTTCTTCATCAACAAACGTGATCACACTGTCTGATTTGCTTATGGATTTGCCGCTCCCTGCCGGCTTGGCAAATACCGGATCAACTCCCGTCAAAACCAGACCCGCTATGCACAATACTGCGGCACGAAGCCTTAGCTGCTTATTCACTGACATCCCTCAATTCTTTAATACTAAATTTCAAGTCAACTTGAAATTTGGTTACATTCAACGTATATTATAGTAAACGCATCATACGATTTAATTAAAGGCAGCGATTTACGTATTGAGTATAAATGATCGCGTTTACTGTAACCATAATCTTACTGTATAAGATAAGCTATGGTCGGAACAACCATGGCAAGTACAAGGATTATAATTATTATACTTGACATGAGCTTTTTTGATTTCTTATTGTAGAAATTCATGGAAAACCTCCCTAAAATATATCTGAACCACTGATACCTTAAAGGAATATTATATATGATATCACCTATTTTTACAACTATTGTTATCGGTTTTCTGGCGATCATGGTATACATGAAAGCAACCACAACCAGGTTCAATACAGGCGATGATGATGTCATCGAGAACGAGAGCAGGGCCAATGCGGTACGAAAAAAAAGCCTTGATGATCTTAATTACATTCATATACCTGTAGAAACGCTTCCTTTCCATTATGAAGACACGGAAAAGACAGCGGATGGACCACGGAAATCGATCAATTCCGATGTTATTTTACGGGATGATGAGAACAATGTCCTCAGGATGTGTGACAGAAAAACAGTCAACTTCACGGGAATGTCAAATACCGATCTGAAAATGACATACGGTGCGCCCAATCTTACGGTCCTGTCCGAATATGATGCCAACTTCACGGAACTGGTTAAGGCTCTTGACACCTGGGGAACCCATCTTATAGAGCGTGATCTTAAGGATGATGCAAGGAAGGTACTTGAATTCGCGGTTGAATGCAGGAGCGACCTTAAATCTACCTATATAAATCTTGCCAATATATATGTTGACGGATTTGAATTCGACAGGCTTGATCACATAACCGAAATCGCGGACAGTCTCAATTCCCTTATGAAGGAGCCTATCCTGCGGGCACTTAGAGACAAAGCCGATCTGAGAAATATGTTCTGACATTAACTGTTCCGGATAATTACATATATTATGATCAACGCAAATGCCGCGAGTTGGGATTTCCTGTACATGGAAAGGATTGCTATATATTCACGTATGAACATGCAAAACGTATTGCCCTGTTGATCCTTTGGCGAAGAAGCGGCAAAAGGTTCACCTGCTTTCCTATATAACAGCCGAGAATGATAATATAATCCTTGTCATGACCGGGTTTATTAAGAGCAGCGGCGTAGCTCATTATTACGGTTCCGATAAAGATACAGATGTAGTAACATGCAATGATCTCAGTAATGATCGTATACCTGCACAACAGATTGAATATAAGGCAGACACAACCGAAAGCCGTTCCCAGCAAATGCCATTTCTTAAAACCTTCATGTCTTATCGTCGTCAGATTACATATGAAAAGAAATACCGTCATCGCAAAGATCACGGGGATCGTTCCTGTTAAAAAAAGCTTTGGAAAATCCGATATGATATCACGTAATTCATGTCCTTTAAATGGAATATGTCTTATTATATGGACAATAAGCGAGATCAGCACTATGCCCAGCCCGGCAGTACTGATCCCGAAATATGAACATATGAAATTCCAGCGTTTATTTCTACTGTTGTTTGTTAACATGGTAATCTGTAACGTATAGAATAGCCACTGCCAAAAGCAGGGGCGTGTCATGCGTATGAACAGTACTTCCTGAGCTTGCAGCGCTCACATTGCGGACTTATCGCCTTACATATATCACGTCCGAAGGTGATGAGCTGTATGTTTATGAGTATCCAGTGATCCTTCGGTATCTCCTTCATCAGATCGAACTCTATCTTCACCGGCTCGGTCTCTCTGGTGAGACCGAGCTTACCGGATATCCTCTTTACATGCGTATCAACCACGATGCTTGGGATACCGTATACATTTCCTCTTATTACGTTGGCAGTCTTTCTTCCCACACCCGGCAGTGATGTAAGTTCGTCTATATCCGAAGGAACCCTGTCATCATATTTCTCATGGAGCATGCGGCAGCATGCAATGATATTCTTCGCCTTGTTGTGATAGAAACCGGTACTCTTTATATCCTGCTCCAGCTCGCTCAGCGAAGCTTCGGCAAAAGACCGTATATCGGGATACTTAACAAACAGATCCTTTGTAACTGTATTTACTCTGGCATCGGTACACTGGGCCGAAAGTATGGTGGCGATCAGGAGCTGCCAGGCACTGTCATGATCAAGATAGCAGACAAGACCGGTCCCGTACATATCGTCCAGTATGTTCAAAATTTCTCCGGTACGCTTCTTCATTGTATTATTCCAGGCTGACCTTACTGAGTTCGATGAGCTTGTTATGCATCTCTGTCTCGATACGGCTAAGCTCCTTCTCGGCCTCGGCACGCTTCGTACGTCCGTCTGCCTGTATCTGTACCACTTCGTTAAGCGTATCGATAAGTGTCTGATTGGTATGTGTAAGGGTCTCGATGTCCACGATTCCTCTCTCAGCCTCCTTCGCCGATGCAACAGTTGCTATCTTAAGGGCTTCGGCATTCTTCTTAAGAAGCTCATTGGTCATATCCGTCACGTCCTTCTGGGCTTTGGCAGCCTCGGTTGAATGGTTAAGACCTATAGCGATAACCATCTGACTCTTCCAGAGAGGTATGGTATTCACCAGAGTACTCTGGATCTTCTCAGACATCATCGTATCGTTGTTCTGGATAAGACGTATCTGCGGAGCCATCTGCATGGATATGTTTCTTGTAAGCTCAAGGTCATAGATCTTTTTCTCAAATCTCTCTATCATTGCAGCGTAATCGGAAGCAGCCTGCGAATCCTCGGGAAGCCCTGTTTCTTCAGCTTTCTTAAGAAGCTTCGGAAGCTCCTGCTGCTTGGCGATCGCAAGCTTTTCCTTTCCTGCGATTATATAAAGCGTCAGGTTCTTGTAATAGGTAAGGTTCGTCTCATACATCTTATCGAGCATTGCGACATCCTTAAGCAGAGTCACCTGATGTCCTTCCATGATCTTAACGACCTTGTTCACATTGTTTTCGGTCTTGTCATATCTTGCAACAAGATCGTTAACCTTGGCCTGTCCCTTCTTGAACAGTCCAAGAAAGCCCTTCTTCTCTTCCTCTGTATTAAAACCCTTAAGCTCCGCAACAAGACCGGTAAGCAGTTCACCGATCTCACCCATATCCTTGGTACGTACGCTGTTAAGTGCTCCCTCGGAGAAATCGGCTATCTTCTTCTGTGCTCCGGCGCCGTACTGGATCACGAGCTGGGTATTGTTAAGGTCTATCTGCTGTACGTAGCTGTCAACAACTTTCTGCTCCTCAGGAGTCAGATCGCTCTTTGTCTTAATGTCGGCAAGCTCGGTTCCGTAGTCAACCGGTGTATGGGCTACCGGCTTCTCCGGTTCAAGTGCGGCAAACGGCGACTCGTACAGAGTTGCTTCCGGTACTGCAGGTTCTGCCTGCATGGCTGCTGTTGTTCCCATTGTTGTGTCGTTTAAATTTGTGTCCATGGTATACCCTCCGTTTTATGACATACTGTTTATTGCTACGTTTGGAAAACCGTTAAAATCCCATATAACCTTTACTGACCCTTGAGTACGGGCTCCTGCGCCAGACCTTCCTGCGTGAGCATGGTCGTCAGTACCTGTGCATCCGAAGTCACATCCCATACGGAATCCCGGAACAGGTTGTTGAGCAGTTGGACAAAGGCTTCATTTATCGTATCCAGCGTATTCTCTATCTCGGACTTGGCATCTTTTATTTCCTTACCGGGAGCACTGACCTTATCATACTCGGCATAGGCCTCCACCAGCTTAAGCATAGTGGGAAGATAGTAGTCCATAAGCTTGTGCATCCTGTCCATCTGTTCCGGATGTTCACTGACCCTGTTGAAAATCTGCTTAAGAACATCTTCAAGGTAGCTTAACTTGGCAGATATCACTTCGCCCGGAATATCATCATTAAGCCTGTGCAGCTTCTCTATGGCCTCCATACCGTCAGAAACCATTACTTCAAGTTCACTCTTCTCCTCCGTGGTAAGCTCAGCCTCTTTCGCTGCCTCTTCAGCCTTCTGCCTGCTCTTCATCGTATCGTATTCCCTGTATACCTCTTCCGAAAGCATAAGGGTAGTCTCTTCCGTATCCAGATAGCCCTCAGGGTAAAATCCCTTTTTGAGCATCTTCTTTATATCCTTTCGAAGCTTCTTCTCTTCGGTTCCGGTCGCAGATGCAAGCCTGGCAATTGTGGAATACATCTTGGTACCGCATAGCTGCGCATATCTCTTCGCCCGTTTGATCAGATTTCTGTCATTTCCGCCCTTCACTATGGCAGCTATACTGACTATCGTGAGAATGGAGCAGACCAGGATCCCGATCCCCATCGAGGAATCCACTGTTGCAGCTATCGCCAGCATCAGAGTTATCAGTCCAAACAGGCTGGTACCTATGATCCCAAGTACCAGATACAATAAACTTGTATTATCACCCACTGCTTTAAATTTGGTAGGCAGGAGCTGTCCGTTTACCACGATCGAATTGGGTGATCTTAAGAGCCTTTTTAATTCTTCGCGTTTACGTCTTTCGCTAATGCTCTTTTGACGCTGCTCCGTTGCGTTTGTTCCGCTTCTTAAGGGTGCCTCACCGGGTCTTTTGACATATGCCGACTCCCTCTGCGCTCTTCTTGCCGCTTCACGCTGCCTGCGTTCCTCCCTCTCCCGCTCAAGCTGTTTCTGCTTTTCCCTTGTAGCAGCTCCGTCCGAGTAGGTAGAGTATTTATGGGTTGAAACATTCTGAGCTCCGCCTCCGAGTATACTCCTCTCAAGATGCTCTGTCGCATCATCGAGAACACGGTTGACAGAAGACCTTATCGCGCTGTCAAGTCCGCCAAAATTACCGTTCTTAAGTCCCTGCTTAAGAGCCCTGCTTATCTCATCGCCTATTTCATTAAACAGTTGATTGTCTGCCATTTTCGCTCCGCATTGCTATATTGATAACTATTCAGAACAGTTACTGGTTATCATCATGTCCGTAGTAAGAACCATAGTATTTACCATAATATTTGCCATAGTACTTACCGTAATACTTGCCGTAATACTTACCGTAGTATTTACCGTACTTACCGCCCATATCCACCTTGTTAAGGATCACGCCGAGGAAGGGGCAGCCCGTCTTGCGAAGCTGCTCGATAACACGCTCAACGAATTTGCGGCTTATTGCCCTTGCTTCAAGCACGAGAGCCACTCCGTCACAGCTCTGAGCTATGATAGCACCGTCAATAACGCTTCCGATAGGCGGGGTATCGACTATAACATAATCATAAATATCCCTGAATTTGCTCAGAACAAGCTTAAATCTTGATGTTCCGAGAAGTTCGGAAGGGTTGGGCGGAACGGGACCCGTAGGTATTATATGAAGTCCCTTTACGTTGGTCGAGTAAATAACATCCTGGATATCTCTCTTTCCTGCCAGGAAATGAGACAGTCCCGACGAGATCCTTGTAATATTGTAACGGCCAAGAATAACCGACTTTCTCATATCACCGTCAATAAACAGTACATGTTTGCCCGCCTCTGCCATTGAAATTGCAAGGTTAAAAGAAACCGAGGATTTCCCCTCATTGGGTACACAGCTCGTGATCGCGATAACCTTCACGTTATTACCGCAGAATTCCATGTTTGATCTCAAAGATTTGTATGCTTCGTTGGTCTGGAAGCTCAGCTTATTCTTACGGTTTATCGTAATGACCTTAGTATCCATCTTTCGAAGAATCCTCCTTTCCGGATCTTAATACATCAACATTTACCGGAGTCTGGGTCCTGTGACCGTAACTGCTCCTCTTATGCTTTTTCTTCTTACTCTTCCTTGTTTCGTTCCCTTCATCATCTTCAGTCTCGTCCTCAAAGGGAATGGAGCCGAGGACACTGACCTTAAGGTACTGCTCGATATCATCGGGATTCTTTACGGTATCATCCATTATATAAACAAGAATGATCATTGCTATTGAGAAGAAACTTCCGACCGCCGCGCCGATTATCGTATTCCTGAACACCTTGGGTGATGACGGTTCCTCAGGAAGATCTGCTTCCTCCACAACGTTTACGGCTTCGGTGTTCATGACAGCCGCAATATGAGTGGATGCGGAATTCCTTATTTCATCGGCTATCGCCCGCGCCATCTCCGGACTTGAATCCTCAACCGTTATCGTTATGATACGGGTATCAGTGGGTACGCTCACATTTATCTTACTCTTGAGCTTCTTATTGTCGATATCAAGTGCAAGCTCTTTTCTGACCTCATCAAGTACCGGACGGCTCGTAACAAGCTCCTGATAATCCTTGGTCAACTGTGTACCCGTCTGAAGATCCGAATAAGTGAGTGATTCATTACTCTGCCTGTTTATAATATACATCTTGGTGGTCGATATATACATAGGCGTAATTACATAGACTGATACAAGAAAGGTTATTATACCCGAAAGCGCCGCAAATATAATGATTATCCACAGCTTACTGACAAGTACGCCTATCAGCTCCACCAGATCTATTTCTATTTCGTCCGACTGTATCTGATTGCCCTGTTCCATTAATTGTGTTTCTCCTATGATTTGTTATCGGTAAAAATAATGTGCTGCTGCGAATAGTGTATGAATGATCAGTTCAACGGCTTGTTGTTTACTATGTTGATCGCATTCGCATACAGTATCCCGGCAGCATAATCGTGATCACACTTTCTCAATATGTATTCCGCACATTCAGCCATTTCCGGCTTCCTTGATCCCATGCTGTGCGCATCGGTCCCTATAAAGTGGATCCATTCCTCCTTAAGAAGCTTTTTTAAGAACCTCTTGATCCTGCTGCCTCCTTCTCCGGTAAACGACCTGCTGTTTACCTGTATCAGGGCTCCCCGCGAAATAAGGTCGTCAATTATTTCGGGATCCTTTACAAGGCAGTCGTAGCGTTCGACATGAGCAAGCACCGGATAACAGCCGTAGCTTGATACATTCTTGACCGCCTCGATTATCTCCCTTTTCTCCACAACCGTGGAGAATTCGATCAACACGTAGTCCGAATCGGCCAGTGTATGGACTCTGCCCTCCTCTATCCACTCGGTGATCGAAGGGTAATAATATATCTCATTGCCTATAAACAGCTTAAGATCCGGATGTCTCTTTGCAGACAACTGTTTGAGCCTTGCAAATGTATCATCTATCACATGCCTGTCGGTCTCAACGTATCCGCCATGATAATGAGGGGTCAGTATCATCGCCCTTATGCCTTCATCATAAGCATAATCAAGCATGCTGAGTGACATATCCATATTTTTCGAACCGTCATCCACTCCCGGGAGTATATGACAGTGTGTGTCAAGATAAAACACCGTATATCCCTTTCATATAGATTATAGTATTCTTCGCTGTTCTGCCTACAGATCTGCCCACGATGCCCACATCATGGGAGCCCGCCGGCTTTGAGACATCAGCGGGATCCGGCAGGCTTCCTTCCTCCCGGCGGGATCATTCAAGGGCTTCGACCATACGGTCCCATGAGAAGATATATTCTCTTTCGATAATACCCTTTACGTACTCATCCTGTTTGTTCTCACTGAAGTATTTATATATAGCCCGGGCCAGCGCTCTGTCATCAAAGGGCTCGACCACAAGCCCCGTAACGTCATCCTCAACGACCTCCGGCAAACCGCCGACCTTTGTTACAATAACCGGCTTCCTGAATCCGTAGGCTATCTGTACGATGCCGCTCTGGGTTGCGGATTCGTAAGGCAGTACAACAAGATCCGCCGCGGAGAAGTACTTCTCGACTTCTTTATCCGGAACATAGCCATCCTTTATGACTATATCACTTCCGACTCCCAGCTTCTCTATCAGTTCAAGATATTCATCCTTATTCCCATCAAAGTCACCCACAATGAACAGCCTTGGCAGAACTTCGTCCGGATACTCCTCCTTAAGGATGCCCACAGCGTTAATGAGATGTTTAAGTCCCTTGTATTCCCTGACAAAACCGAAGAAAAGCATGATCCGCTCTTCCTCTCCGACACCAAGCTGCTCCCTGGCTGTCCTCTTGTCAAAGTTGCCGAAATTGAATGCACTGTAGGTCGGGTGTACCATTACCCTGTAATCCGCATCAGGCTTGATGGACAGCAGATCATCCACCTCTCCCTGAGCATGGAGCAGGTACTTCTGTGCATTCGCAAGCGCCATCCGCGTAAGCTTCTTATCCAACGGAAATCTCTCATGCGGAAACACGTTATGGCAGATATATGTGACCGGTATTCCGGCTCTCTTAAGCTTCCCGGTAAGAATGCGGTAACATGGTGCGAAATACGGATGCCACCATTGTATTATGACCTTCCCGGGTCTCATACCTATTATACGTTTCGCCACTCCCGCTATATTGAAAGGATTGGCTGTATTTATCAGGAATTCGGTATCTTCTATTTTAAAGGTGTCATTGGCGTAATCCCTCTGTTCACGTTTGAACAGGATCTTCGGATACTGCATTTTATATGAGATCATCTCCACATCGTGCTTCTTTCCGATAGCCCTGCACAAAAGACCCGTGTAATGGGATATGCCTCCCTTATATGGGTAAACGGGACCTATCAGGACCCATTTGTTATCCGGCATGTCTGTAAGCTTTCCTTTTATGATTGATCAACTGAAGGAGCTTTATCTCCTTCCTCCTGCGCCTGTTTCTCTTCTCTTGCTCTCTCATTATAATCAAGGCGGCGTACCCTGAACTGAATATCCTCTAAGAGCTTGCGGTTGTTGGCGATCACATCCGCCTGCAGTCCGACGATAAAAGTCATAAACCCCAGCAGCATCAGTGTCGATGAAAATACGAGTGACTGTATATGACCGTTTCCCGCTCCCTTAATAAAGTATATAAGGAAACGGACAACCAGCGCAAGTCCCGCCGTAAACGGAATGATTCCCAGTATCGAGAAAAATGTAAGCGGTCTGTACATCATAAACGCCCGCACGATCGTAATCATGGAACGCTTAACGTACCCGAACATCGAATGAAAGAGCCTTGACTTCCTGAGTTCACCGTTAGTCCTTACGGGAACCGAGGTTATCGCCATGCTGGTCCTTCCGGCCTGAACGATGGTCTCCAGCGTATATGTGTAATTGTTCATTACATTAAGATGCATGGCGGCATCCCTTGAAAAAGCCCTGAAACCGCTGGGCGCGTCGGGAATATCCGTTTTGCTGGCCACACGTACCACATAACTTCCAAAATGCTGAAGCTTCTTCTTAAGCGGTGAGAAATGTTCGGTATCATCTATCGGTCTTTCTCCTATCACAACATCGGCTTTCTTTTCAAGGATCGGCTTTATAAGCTTCTCTATATCCGCTCCGCAATACTGATTGTCTGCGTCCGTGTTTACTATAATGTCGGCTCCGTTTCGAAGACACGCATCAATTCCGGCCATAAAGCCCTTGGCAAGTCCCTTATTCCTTGTAAAACTCACCACATAATTGACGCCCCAGTTCCTTGCAACCTCAACCGTATTGTCCACGCTGCCGTCATTGATTATCAATACTTCTATTTCATCTATGCCGTCGATATGCTTGGGCAGATCGTTAAGTGCGATCTCAAGTGTCTGAGCTTCATTAAGGCATGGTATCTGAATTATTAATTTCATTATTTATCTCCACTCAAATTACTGTCAACACTTCTCTTTTGCAATATATATAGGTCTCCCCTTCGTCTCCAGATATGTCTTTGCAAGGTATTCACCCACAAGTCCTATACAGAACAACTGGACACCGCCCAGGAATACTATGATACATATCATCGAAGGCCAGCCGCTTGTCGGATCACCGTAAACCAGTGTACGTATGATAATGAACACGATCATGACAAAGGCAGCAAAGGTAAAAAACAATCCAATAACGGCCGCTATGGTAAGCGGAGCCGTTGTAAATCCGACAAAGCCTTCCATCGAATACAGAAAGAGCTTCCAGAAATTCCATTTGGTTTCACCTGCCACTCTTTCCCTGTTCTCGTAATCTATCCACTTCGTCTTAAAGCCTACCCAACTGTATATGCCCTTGGTAAACCGGTTGTATTCCTTCATTGACAGTACGGCATCCACCATCGTACGTGTCATGATCCTGTAATCCCTTGCACCGTCCATGATATCAAGTTCGGTCATGCTGTTCATCAGCTTGTAGAACTGTCTTGCAAAGAATGATCTTATCGGAGGCTCACCCTTTCTTGTGACTCTTCTTGTCGCAGCGGTATCATATCCCTCCTCGGAAACCGCCTTATACATTTCGGGAAGAAGCTGTGGCGGATCCTGAAGATCGGCATCCATTATCACGACATAATCACCGTTTGCATTGTCGAGTCCGGCATATATGCCTGCTTCCTTCCCGAAGTTACGGGAAAACGAGACATATCGTACCCTGTCGTCCCCGGCTTTGAGGTTCTTTATGATCTGAAGTGTATTGTCATTCGAACCGTCATCTATAAACAACAGTTCAAATTCCAGTTCACTGTCTGTATTCTTGAATTCTTCCATGGTCCTGCTCATTTCGTCATAAAAGATCGGCAAAGCCGCCTCTTCATTGTAGCATGGGACCACAACCGTAAGTAATCTCATCCGGTAACCCCTGAATCTTTGATCATTTATCTCATTTATTGTTCTCAGCTCTGAGGATATCATACTGCACAGCGCAGGCTGGTTCCACGGCAACCCTTAATTTCTGACTGGCATGCGGTGCAGAAGCCATTTCATTACCATCTTCGTCGTAAATACCCGTAACCCTGACCTTTATATCCCTTCCGTCAGGCTTCATCACTTCTATCATATCACCCTTTAGGAACTTATTCTTCTGGGTTATACATAAAAAACCGTTCTCATCAATACGTTCTACCATTCCCAGATATACGGATTCCTTAACATAGGTGCTGTTTTCATATATCTGCGCCGTCTCATCGGGTTTGCCGAAATAGAAGCCCGTCGTGAACTGCCTGTAGGTGCACTGTGCTATCTCATGCCTGTACCAGTCCATATTATCCCTGTAGGTCTGTTCCGATACAAAATAATCATCTATTGCCTTCCTGTAAGTTCGTGCCACTGTGGCTACATACAGGGCTGTCTTCATCCGTCCCTCTATCTTGAAGCTGTCTATTCCCGCTTCTGTCATTTCGGGAATGTATTCGATCATGCACAGATCCTTTGAATTAAAGATATAGGTGCCTCTTTCATTCTCGAACACCGGCATGTACTCACCGGGCCTTGTCTCCTCCATCAGCGCATATTTCCATCGGCACGGATGAGTGCAGGCTCCCCTGTTTGCATCCCTTCCCGTAAGAAAGCTGCTGAGAAGACATCTTCCCGAATAGGAAATGCACATGGCTCCGTGAATGAAGCTCTCTATTTCCATATCTTCCGGGATATGCTCCCTAATCTCCCTTATCTCTCCAAGGGACAGCTCCCTAGCCGAAACAACCCTCTTTGCACCCTGCTTATACCAGAAGTCATAGGTTAAATAATTGGTGTTATTAGCCTGCGTGCTGATATGTATATCAATCCCCGGGCACTTCTCCTTAGCGATCATGAACATTCCGGGATCGGCAATGATAAGCGCGTCCGGCTTCAGCTCATTCAGTTCCTTCAGGTACTTTCCTGCCCCGTCAAGGTCGCTGTTGTGAGCCAGAATGTTAGCGGTAACATGAACCTTCACCCCGTGTTTGTGGGCAAAGTCAATCCCCCTCGCCATCTCCTCATACGAGAAGTTTTTCGCTTTTGCGCGCAGTCCGAAAGCCTCTCCACCTATATATACAGCATCGGCGCCAAAGATAACTGCTGTTCTTAATACTTCCTCAGAGCTTGCGGGTACAAGCAGCTCGGGCTTTTTCCGGTTTCTGTTTTTTGTCAAATCCTCTGTTATCATTTAATTCTGTCTGTTATCTGTCCTTACGCTCAGGGTCACTCCGTCACCCATAGGAAGGACTGTTGTACGAAGCCTCTCATCATGGGTAAGAATATACAGGTATTCTCTCATTCTTGAATGTATCGTCCGGTTCCTTCTTGTGACCGCAAATCTTGACTGTATTATATCTCCGTCCTGAAGTACGTTATCAGAGATCAGCATTCCGCCCTCATTCAGCATGGCCATTACATCCTCATAGAAGTTAATGTACTGTCCCTTGGCGGCATCCATGAATATAAGGTCATAGCTTAAGCCGTCAGACCTTAATTCCTTAAGCACAACGGCCGCATCTCCTTCGATCAGGTTTATCCTGTCACCAAAACCGCTCTTCTCGATATTGGCTCTCGCAACCGGAATGCGTTTATCATAATTCTCAATTGTGGTTATCCCACAGTCTTCATCCGAACACTCCGCCATCAATATCGAAGAAAAACCCACTGCCGTACCGACTTCCAGAATACTCTTCGGATCCGTTGCCGCTATTATAACTCTTAACAGGCTCTGGACCTGAGGCCTGATTATCGGGATCCTGTCATCCGTTGCTCTTTTCTCGAGCTCCCTCAGAAACCCCGTATTACCTTCATCAAGCGACTGTATAAACGCGCCGACACGCGTATCCTCTATCACTCTACTCTCCTGTTTCAATATCGATCTCCGGCTCGGCGGAATCATCTGTCATGTTATCTATCTCTACTGCGCCGTCCTCACCTTCATAAGGTGTTTCACCCTCTTCCAGATCACCCTCAACAAGATCCGATCCGGACTCCACGGGCGCGTTGTCATCATACACCTCATTAAGACCCTCCTGAAGCTCCTGCGGCATGTATTCACCCGTTTCCTCATTCTCGCTCTCGATCTCCTCTGCCTTGGTAAGGATCGCCATCAGCTCATCTGTTGTAAGCGAATTGTTGAGAGTGTAGGTTCCCGGTTCTATCTTTCCTTTGTATTCGGACAGCTTAGCCTGAATGAAGAACAGCATCCAGTCACCGGTTATACCCTTTTCTTCAAGCTTCTTTGCAACGTCCGTCAGGCCTTCGCCCGAATCCACCGACATTATGATGTCCCTGCCGGGTGCCTCGGCCACCGGTCCCTCGGTAAATATCCTGAAGCCGAATTCATATGCCTTCTTCCCTATATTGATCACAAGTACAGCACACACTATCAATACCACAGCGCGTACAACGGTACCCATAAAACTGACGGTTAAATCTATTGCTTTCATATTTTCCCTCTAATCCAGCGAACTCACAATACTGTCCGTAATGTATTGATACAGCCTCGAAAACTCAACTTCCGCGGTTATGAAATCCGAAACCCGGGAATCTGCGCACAGATCCTCCATTCTTGCCGAGATATTCTCGGATTCGCGATCATATTCATCCTCGCTCATATCCTGAACCCTCATGCTCAGTTCACGGATACTGGCTATGCAATCCATTGCATGCTCATCATTAACAACTTTGGAGAAGGTGTCCTTATATCTTATAAACTCCTCTGTCTCCTTTAACTGCCCGATCAATGCATCAAGTGCATCCATAAGCTTTTCGTTGTTCATTTATATTCCCCTTATGATCAATTGTCTATCTCCATGATTATGGGCATGATCATCGGACGCCGTTTCATCTTCTTCCATACATAGCTTGACAGCGCATCCTTGATAATGCTCTTCATCTTTCCCCAGTCGGTTATGTTCCTGACCTGTATCTTATCTATTGCCGTGAGCACCACATCACGTGCCTCCTCCATGATATCATCGGATTCCTTGACATAGATAAAGCCCCTGGTCACTATATCCGGGCCTGCAACAACCGTGTTGGTACCCCTTTCCAGAGTCATGACAGCCATAAGTATCCCGTCCTCGGCAAGAGCCTGTCTGTCACGGATAACCACATTACCAACATCTCCGACTCCGAGACCGTCCACAAATACCGCACCTGTCTGTACTTCTTCCGTAATCCTTACACCCTTTTTATTTAAAGCGATCACCTTGCCTACCGAAGTAAGTATGATGTTTTCCTTCGCGATCCCCAGTTCACGTGCTATGGCCGCCTGTGCCTTGAGGTGCTTATACTCGCCATGTACCGGAATGGCGTACTGCGGCTTGACCAGCGTATAGATCAGCTTGATCTCCTCCTGGCATGCATGCCCGGAAACATGAGCATCCTGGAACACAACATCGGCTCCCTTCATGCTCAGTTCGTTGATAAGCCTTGCCACCGCCTTCTCATTACCGGGAATCGGGTTCGACGAGAAGATCACCGTATCGCCGGGCTTGATCTGGACCAGCTTATGAGTGCTGTTGGCTATCCTGTTAAGCGCGGCCATGGTCTCGCCCTGTGATCCCGTCGTGATTATTACTGTCTTTCTGTCGGGATAATTCTTAAGATCCTCTATATCTATGAGGGTATTCTCATGAATATCGATATAACCCAGCTCCGTTGCCGTCTGGATAATATTGACCATGCTCCTTCCTTCGACCACAACCTTGCGATTGTGCCTGTAAGCGGCATCGATTATCTGCTGTACCCTGTCCACATTACTGGCAAAGGTAGATACGATTATCCTTGAATCCTCATGTTCACTGAACAGAGCATCTATGGTCTTTCCGACTGTTTTCTCCGAGTTGGTGAAGCCCGGTCTCTCCGCATTGGTGGAATCACACATAAGCGCGAGTACACCCTTGCGCCCAAGCTCCGCAAACCTCTGTAAATCTATTGCTTCCCCGAACACAGGTGTGTAATCCACCTTGAAATCACCCGTATGCACCACTGTTCCCACAGGCGATGTTATTGCCAGTGCGCATGCATCCGCAATACTGTGATTGGTCCTTATGAATTCAACCTTAAATGCTCCGAGCATGATGGTCTCGCCGGCTGATACCACTCTTTTACTGACTATATCCGATATACCGTGTTCCTTAAGCTTGCCGTCTATGAGCGCGGTCGTAAGCTTGGTGGCATACACCGGTACGTTGAGCTGTTTCAAAACATAAGGCAATGCGCCGATATGATCCTCATGTCCGTGTGTTATGACAAAGCCTTCGACCTTATCCGCATTATCCGTTAAATATGTAATATCGGGTATGACAAGGTCTATACCCAGCATATCATCCTCGGGGAAAGCCAGCCCGCAGTCAACGACCACGATGCTGTTACCGTATTCAAAGGCGGTAATGTTCATACCTATCTGCCCAAGCCCACCCAAAGGGATTATCTTAAGCACTTTACCGCCGTTTTTCTTTTTTGCCAAATCTGTTCCTCCGTATTTCTGTCCCTGCTAATTATTTACTCCCTGCATTAACACAAAATATAAATTGAATTAAATCTGTATTAAACCTGTACGATCTCCGTATCCGAAAGAGCATCCTCGAAAATGCCTGCCACTATATCCAGCTCGTTGTCATCCTCGATTTCCTCGTAAATGCTCTCTTTCGAATCGGCGGGTGCCACATCCTTAAGTATCATACATTCCGCATCCCCTTCCGGCGCGTCAGCTACCAGGATGTAATTTGACCCGTTTATCCTTGTTTCATCTATGATATACCATTCAGCCGTGCCTTCTTCGGTCTCAAACACGATCTTTCGTTTGTCCGCATCATTACCGGCCGGCTTCACGGTATCTTTCTTATTTATGTTTGTGTTGTCCATATTTTCTCTTATCTATACTCAATAACGTAAATCACTGCCTTTAATTAGATCGTATAACGATCAGACGCAAGGGTTGTTGAAACATACTTCATGCGCGGTTCGCTTCAAGATAACCCCGGAGTATTATCATTGCAGCTATCTCATCCACATAATCCTTACGGTTCTCCCTGCGTATCCCGCACTCCTTCATGATCTCATCGGCTTCAACCGTGGTAAGCCTCTCATCCTCAAGTATCACAGGGAGTCCCGTGCGTCGTTCAAGCGCTTCCTTAAACTCTTTTGTCTTATCGCACCTGACCCCTTCGGTATCATCCATGTTCCTGGGATAACCGAGCACTATCCTCTCCACGCCGTATTCCCTGCATATCTCTTCTATCCTGGCGTAGGTCTTTCTCAGCTTATTCTCATGCTTGCGCCTTATTATTTCCAATCCCTGAGCAGTAAGAAGCAGAGGATCGCTTACAGCAACCCCCACAGTTTTGCTCCCGTAATCAAGGCCGAGTATTCTCATATCAGGCCCAGCCGTTGTTCTTGATATACTGTGTCAGTAACTCCTCAACCAGTTCATCGCGCTCCACCTTCATGATAAGGCTCCTGGCATTGTTGTGACTGGTAATATAAGTGGGATCACCCGACATGATGTAGCCCACAATCTGATTTACCGGATTGTAACCCTTCTCATTAAGTGCCTCATATACTGATGACAGCACCACCTTTACTCCCGTTTCCGGCTCAACCTGAACGCTGAAATGTTGTGTACTTCCCAAATCCTGCATTTCTCTGTCTCCTGTTTTCTATAAACTTCAGTAACTATAACTATAATATTTTACCCTAATTGGCTCAAAAATACAACACCGCAGGATCACAACCCTTCGGTCACGGCATGCAGCATCTCATCACCGATGAAATCAAGAACCCTGCAGGGGATTATTATTCCTGTCATGTCTTTCGCATCATTATCACCCTTATCAACCGCAAACCGCACATACTCCTTATTGTATCCCACCAGATAAGGCGATCCCTCAACAACAGCCTCCTCCTCAATAAGAACCTCTGTCAGACTGTCTTTGTAATATTCACGGAAGCTTTTTGATCTTTTTGACGAATCTTCCATAAGGATTGCCGATCTTACACTCTTCTGCTTCTGTGTAAGCTGCCCCGGCATCCTGTCAGCCGCCGTTCCCCTGCGCCTCGAATAGGCAAATATGTGGGTCTCATAGAAGTTAACCTTATCAAGGAAGCTTCGTGTTTCGTTGAACTCTTCCCCGGTTTCTCCCGGAAAGCCAACAATAACATCTGTTGTTATTGCCGGATGTTCAAAATACTTTCTTATAAGCTGTACCTTTTCATAGTACTCGTCAACATCATATCTCCGGTTCATCCTCTTTAACACTTCATTGCTCCCGCTCTGCAATGACAGATGAAAATGCGGGCAAAACGCCTCGATCCCGCTCATGGCTCTTAAGAAATCATGTGTTATTATTCTGGGCTCGAGCGATCCGAGACGGATCCTTTGAACTCCTTCTATCGCCGCAACCTTCCTTATTATATCAATAAGAGCTTCATTGTTATATTCTCCGTCCTTCGCTGCAATGTTGTAGGGTCTGTCAAGTCCGTATGAACTCAAATGGATCCCGGTTATGACGAATTCCCTGCACCCTTTTGCAACCAGTCCCCTGATCTCGGATACCGTTTCATCCTCATCCCTGCTCACCACATGACCACGGGAATAAGGTATTATACAATAGCTGCAGTACTGGTCACAACCGTCCTGGATCTTAATGTATGCCCTGGTATGGTCCGTCAGGCGGGTCAGGGATCTGAAGACAGGGGATCCGTAGACCGGCCGGTCCCCGGCCGTGACACCGTAAACCTCTTCCTGCCCTGCCGATCCTTTGTACTCACTCATATATTCCTCAACCAGCCGCACTATATCCTTTTTATCCTTATTGCCTACGATGAGATCTATACTATCATCCTTAAGGGCACCCTCCCTGTCCGTTTCCACATAACAGCCTGCAGCTACGACTGCCGCTTCGGGATTTAATGTCTTTGCTCTGTGAAGCATCTGGCGTGATTTCCTGTCCGCGATGTTTGTTACGGTACATGTATTTACTATGTATATGTCAGCCTTTTCACTAAAGGGCACAATTTCATAACCCGAATCAGCGAAATTTTGTTGCATTAATTCCATCTCATATGCATTGACTTTACAGCCCAGATTGTGAAATGCGACTTTTTGCATAATTTTTCTCCGTTTTTTTGAACACTTTTTCAATTGACTTTTATGAAACGCCGAATTATATTGTATATGAAATCAGAAATGTTCACAACAATTTATACTCTTTAAGGTTAATACCTGATATATGAGTATAGGAAAGGAGTAAAATAATGAAAACAGTACAGATCTCACTTAATTCGATCGACAAGGTTAAGTCATTCGTTAATGACATCACCAAGTTTGATTATGATTTCGATCTTGTATCGGGAAGGTATGTAATTGACGCCAAGTCGATAATGGGTATCTTCAGCTTAGACCTTTCTAAGCCGATCGACCTTAACATCCATGCTGAGGATAATGCTGAAGACGTTTTGGCTGTTATCAAGCCATATATGATCTAATATTGTTCAGAATGGTAACAGGGACAACCAAAAGGGCATTTGTCAAAGGACAGAGGTCCTTTTTTGTTGTGCCGGAAACCTCTTTCCCCAACGGTCTTATCTTACACCCGCCATATGATCCTTATCCAGTTCATACCAGTGCATCTTACCGGCTGATGCAAGAGGGGCGTATTCTTCATCGTAATCCCGCTTCCTGCAGATGTATATCACATCATCCCGTATCTTCCCGGCCTTTAGTTCTTCTTTCCACTGCAATATGTTTGCATTGACAGCAGCATCAATGTCTCTCGCATAGTAGTAATTATTGATGCTCCTGCCGTTAAGATAAGCGAAAAACGCCGTATCCATCATAATATCGTTCTCATTGTAAAGAAAGACCATCTCCCTGTATTTAAGATCAGACGCGGGAAATGATACCTTTGTCCATATACTCGTGTTGTACTGCTCTTTTGTAAAATAATTCTGCTTCGTCTTTATAACCGGAGTTGCATCAAGCACCTGCAGCAGGACAAGAAACACCATTGCCTTTATTATGATCTTCCCGCCCTTTTCCCTTTGTCCAAACATCTCCGAGAGCTGCCTGTATGCATAACAGAGAGCACCTGTCGTTATCAGATACATCGGAACCCATATAAACCTGCCGTTTGAGCGGAATATGCCCATTGCATTTCTGACAATACCGGGAAGCGGGATACCGAACAGCTTCACACCTCCAAAGGTAACTATAGGTATCAAAGCCAGTAAGGTATCTGCCAGGATCACTGCAAGTGCCGCGCTAAATCTTATGTGCTCCTTCAGATACTTCTTTATACCTGCCTTCTTCAGACTCTTTACCATATATACCATACCGAATGCGGCAAGGATCAACACTCCAAGGCCCAGATAGGCATAGCCTTCATACTGCCACGCATAATACAGCTTCATGGGTTTAAGTATGACACTTCCGTACAGCGGATTGATAAATGTATTAAGATTGATGACAAAACTGCCGAAGCCTTCGTCCACTCCGCCCGACTCTCCGTAAAAAGCCCCAAAAACATAAAGGGTCAGCAGCCCCGTAAAACAAAATGCAAAAAGATTAACAGCCTCCCAAAAAAGACGCGGCCAAAGATACTTCCCGCGACTCACCCCTTCTTCACACCCTGCCTGTTTCTCTCTCCGGGTCTGTGCAACACAGTTCTCAATACCTGCCGCAAGCAGGATGCTTCCCACCATCGGTACATAGTATGTATGTATACCGACACACAACAGACCCATTAATCCGTAGCTTACCAATATCCTTCTACGGCTGTATCCGTGCCTGTTGAACCATATATACAGTGCCAGCAGGATGATCCACTGTGCTCCGAGAGCCGTGTGGTAGAACATTCTCTGAAGTACGGTCGTACTGAGTATGTAAACAGGGGATGAAATGAGCGCGATCACGCCGGGTGTGACAGAGGGTGTTTCTTCATCCCTGCAGGCCCCACCCCGCAGCAGACTCATAACGACCAGTGATGAGATCCCGCCCATAAGCATGAAGCTTACGAATCCAAACAGCCCGAAGTATTGAAAGTGTATGGGCAGCACTCCCCCAAACAGCTTAAAAAACAGTGCCAACAGGGGTATGGAATCCGTAAATATTACTGATACACTTGTAGGATAGCTTAATGTATCGATCAATCCGACAGGGAAATGCCAGTCACTCATGCGATAATGGCACCATCCGATGTAATGCTGCTTAAGATCCATGTCTGTATTGAACAGCCATGCATCATATACAGGATCCAATATCCTTACTCCGTAAACCCACAAAAAACAGGCCGCACCCAGCGCGCAGCCTGTTAAGAACAGTATGAACCGGTTATTAAGAAACGACAATAACCTCGTCTGTTTCGACAGCTTTTGAAAAGAGCTCATCTATTGTCTCCGAAAGGTTTGTTTCCGAACGTTTGATTATGTTCACATTGGGCTTGGTCACCGGATGCTTGGCCACAAATATCGTGCAGCAGTCTTCATACGGAAGGATCGAAGTTTCATACGTGTCGATCTTTTCGGAAATCTTGATTATCTCATTCTTGTCAAAGCCTATAAGAGGCCGGAATACGGGCATCGTACACACTTCGTTTGTAGCAGCCAGTGACTGCATGGTCTGAGATGCAACCTGTCCCAGGCTCTCTCCCGTTACAAGCGACAGGCATCCGTTCTCCTTAGCCAGATGCTCGGCGATCCGCATCATATAGCGCCGCATGATTATCGTCAACTCATCATGGGGGCATTTCTCGTATATTTCAAGTTGGATATCGGTAAAGTTGATCACATGAAGCCTGATAGATCCTGCGTACTTCGATATATACCTTGCAAGATCCACCACCTTTTGTTTCGCTCTTTCGCTCGTATATGGTGGCGCGTGGAAATAAACCGCTTCCAGCTTGACTCCTCTTTTTGCTATCATATATCCTGCAACAGGAGAGTCGATACCTCCGGACAGCAGAAGCATTGCCTTTCCGCCGGTTCCAACCGGCATTCCGCCCGGTCCCGGAATGATCTTTGAATAAATGTATATCTTATCATCCCTTATCTCTATGGTAAGCAGGATATCCGGATCATGCACGTCAACCTTCATTTCGGGCCAGGCATCAAGTATCCTTGAGCCCATCTCCATGTTGACCTCCTGCGAATCCATGGGATAATTCTTGCGGGCACGGCGGCAGTTGACCTTGAATGTCCTGTTCTTATCGGGATATTCCTCGTCAATGTACTTTATTACATCCTCCGCCAGCCTGTCAAAGCCCTCATCCTCAACATGGACAACGGGACATATTCCCGTGATCCCGAACACACATGACAGGGCGGATACGACCTCATCATAGTCATAGTCACTCAGACATTCGATATTGACACGTCCCTGTGTCTTGCCTACACTGAACTCTCCCTGTACCTTCTTCAGCGCGAAGTTTATCTGCCTTACAAGGGCATCCTCGAACATATACCTGTTCTTGCCCTTTATCGCAATTTCAGCATATTTAATAAGAAATGATGTGTAATTCATTTTACTCCTTTGCTCCTGACGTCATATCTCATCAATCTTTATGAACCCTTCGCCTTGCAGCATCAGTGTCTTTTGAATTTCCTTAATACGGGAAGAAGCTCCCGCATCCCCGAAAGGGCCAGATCGATCTCCTCTTTCGTTGTCTCAACACTCATGCTGAACCTTATTGTGGAATCAAGCAATTCCTTCTTAACTCCTATCGCCTTAAGGGTTTCACTGATCGCAGGCTTATTGCTGGAACAGGCCGATCCCGAGGATACGTATACTCCCTTATCCTCAAGTGCATGAAGCATAACCTCGGCACGGATCCCCTCAACCGATGCGCTTATTATGTGAGGCGCTGTTTCCCTTATATCATCTGCAAGTCCGTTAATGCTCACACCTTCAAGCCTGCCCAGTTCATCTGTAAAATATGACTTCAATCCGTACATCCTGTCTGTCTTCGCCTCAAAGCCATCATATAAAAGTTCCGCTGCCCTGGCCATTCCGGCTATTCCCGGGACATTCTCCGTTCCGGACCTTAAGCCCTTCTGCTGTCCGCCGCCGAACATGATCGGCTTTATCTTAACCTTATCTCCTACATACAGCAGACCAACGCCCTTGGGACCGTGTATCTTATGTCCGCTGACAGACAACAGATCAATATGCTCCCTTACGGGACTGATCCTGACTTTCCCAAAGCCCTGAACCGCATCCACATGGAACAGCGTATCCCTGTTATGTTCCTTTATTATCCTGCCAAGTCCGGCTATGGGCTGAAGTGAGCCAATCTCATTGTTAACATACATTACGGATACAAGTATGGTATCATCCCTCAGAGCCTCCTTAAGGTCGTCCGGTCTGACACGGCCGGATCCATCCACATCAAGGTAGGTGACCTCAAAACCCTCATCTTCAAGATATTTACAGGGCTCAAGCACGGCCGGATGCTCGATCTTTGTTGTTATTATATGCTTACCTGTCCTCCGGCACGCCCGCGCGCAGCCGATCAGAGCCAGATTGTCCGACTCGGTTCCTCCCGAGGTAAACAGTATCTCCTTAGGCTTCACCTTCAATATGCCCGCAAATATATCCTTTGCATATCTTATATATTTCTCAGCCTCTACTCCTGCCATGTGCATGCTCGACGGATTACCGTAATGTTTATCCATGATCTCACACATGAACTCCCTTATTTCGTCAAAGCATCTGGTAGTCGCAGAGTTATCCAAATATGCTGTCATTATATAACTCCTGTATATCCGTTATTTCTCAGCCGGTAACTGCTCTCAAAATCACTCAAGCGTATACACCAGCCACGACAATACTGTCATGCCGGCGGTCTCGGTGCGCAGGATGCGATGACCGAGCGTTATGGGTGTAAAGCCGCCGCTTAGGGCGATCTCATACTCGGATTCGTCGAAGCCGCCTTCCGGCCCGATAAAAACGGCGATATTCTCGCCGCTCTTAATTCCGGATAACACTTCTCTTGTCTTATCCATCGCATTCATATCACACAGTTCATACGGCAGAAGCTTAACCTCCATATCCCTGCAGTACTCTACGGCCTCCGCAAAGCCCATAACAGGCTTAACCTGTGGTATGAAACGCCTTTTACTCTGTTTGGCTGCTGCCTGTGCAATGCTTCCGAACCGCTGCAGCTTGGCTGCTTCCTTCTTCTTATCATATTTAACGACCGAGCGTTTCATGGAAACAGGGATCACCTCAAATACACCCAATTCAACGGCCTTCTGTATGATAAGTTCCATTTTATCACTCTTGGGAAGCCCCTGCAGCAGATATATCCTGCATGGAAGCTCTACATTGTCTTCCTTAATGAACCTTAGCTTAAGATGGACACGTTCCTCCCCGAAACCGGCAATCTCGCAGCGGTATTCCTTATCCTGACCCTCCGTAACTACCGCCACCTCTTCGCCTATGCGCATCCTCAGCACATTCCTTATATGATTAAAGTCCTGTCCTTCTATATATATATCATGCCCGGAAATATTCCCGGGATCTACAAAAAACTGATACATTAAGTCTCCTCAGATCCTCGAAGTCCCCTAAGCCGGTCAGCCTCTTCCGGCCTTCTTGATCTTCTTCTCGTTGTACATCAGCTTGTCAGCCTCCTCCACATAATCATTAAGGGTAAGAGCACTGTCCGGATCGGTGATAACATATCCCGTGCTTATCCCCGGAACATCCGGCAGATTGTATTCTTTGGCCTTAACCGGAATGGTGTGCTGGATAACGTTAACCAGTTCATCCACTTCTTCTCTGACAGATACGGGAACGATAACAAGAAATTCATCCCCTCCGAACCTGACCGGTATGGCATCTTCGGATATACATTCCCTGATCGATGCCGACAGACAGCGTATAGCGTCGTCTCCACAGGCATGTCCGAAGGTATCATTGAAATATTTCATCCTGTCCATATCAATGAACAGAACACCAAGGCGCTTACCCTCATCATGTGTTTTTTTGAATAGTCGTGACGCCATTTGATGATAACCCAGTCTGTTGTAAAGGTTGGTTAGGTTGTCAACCATTGAAATACCGGATAACATCTGATTAACATATTCAAGCTTTTTACCCGCAAAGAAATTCCTGAGCGCCATCGTAACCGTATTCACGAAGGGTTCTATATTTTTCGTATGCAGGATCTCAAGGCAATCGCTTATTGCAACAAATCCTACGGTAGCATCCATGAAATGAAGCGGGATAAACATATAATCCCTGCCTCTGCGCGTACTGTCAAAATAAGGGAAAAGGCCGGTTATCGTCTCATGGGGATAGGTCCCTCCGCTTCTTTTGTTCCATGCAAAAACAACTTCCATAACGTCAGGGTACCCGTCCACCTTAAGTGAAGAATTGTCAGTTCTGATATTTCCGTCTGTCTGATCGATATCAATCTGGCTTCCGTAATCATAAAGATCCTTATCAAGCACTATCCACAGACCGTTGCACTTAAGATCCGGGATACACAGTTCTATCGACTTACACATATCTTCAATGGTATCGCAGTCCGGGAACTTGTACTGCATCATACATATCTGATCATTCACCTTTTGTGTATACATCTCATTACTCAGAGAAATTGCAACCCTTTTCTCAAGATCCTCCCTGGACGGCTTGGATTCACCTGTTGATTCCCTTTTTACCACACGGGTATCCATATATGTTACCTGCTCAACCTCTTCACCGTTCCACAGTCTCTTAAATATATTTAAACAGATATTTCCGACATTGAACTGGAACTGATCGATAGTTGTTATCGAGGGTGAAAAGTATGCGGAAATATTGAGATTGTCAAATCCCGTAACAAAAACATCTCCGGGGATCCTGATCCCATGTGAAGACGCAGCCTGAAATACTCCTACCGCTATGGGATCATTGGCACAGATGATAGCCTGAGGCAGCTTGCCTCTGTGCAAGGAAAACAGCTTTTCAAATCCGCGTATTCCGGTTTCAAGCCCGAAGCTCTCCGAAAACAGACACATTTCATCCGCCGGCAGATTGTTTGCCTTACAGTAATTCTTCAGGGCCATTGTTCTCATCTTGTTCTCGTAATTGTCCACCGGGCCCATGATAAACCAGAAATCCGTAAGATCAAGATCCTTATGAAGATATCTGATCATGGATGTCATTGCAACCTCGTTGTCTATCCCCACATAATAGAAGTCAGCGATACGGTTGGCGATTGAGATAACGGGCTTGCCCGATGCTGCCGCCGCACGGACAACATACGAAGCACCCCTGCCGCCGTACAGATTCTCACTCGTATTGGTAACGTTGTTGACATCCAGCACTATACCGTCGTAATCACTGAAATCAGGAAGACGGAATATGTTGTATTCCCCCCGATTGTGCGAAGCCTCATATCCCGCAAAGCCGGCACTTCTGAATACATACAGGTTTATGGGTTCACCGGATTTCCTGATCGCATCGCTAAAACCTGCCACCCTGTCATATGTGAAGCTTCGTCTGCAGTCGTTTATCATGAAAATGAGCTTCTTAATACCCTTCTCCATTCTGCCCCACCTCTGTTAAATAATAATCTTAACTATTCAAAACAGCGCAAAATCAGCTATATTTTAGTATATACTCACTTTTTGCGTTTATCAAGAATACCTGTCTAAAAAATGTGTTCCTCGCGCCGCGGTTATGTTATACTGTAAACAGCACAGGAATATGACACGCTTCGGTTAAAGAAGCATCGTAATAAAGGAGACGCCTATGAACGGAAGAATTCATTCACTTGAATCATTTGGTACGGTAGACGGACCGGGTACACGGTTTGTTGTCTTTGTACAGGGTTGTCCGATGAGATGCCTGTACTGCCACAATCCAGATACATGGTCAATGGTCGGCGGTACCGAGATGACTCCCGAGGATGTATATGCACAGTATAAAAGGAATGAGCCCTTTTACAAAACAGGAGGGATCACGGTTACGGGCGGCGAGCCTCTTATGCAGGTTGATTTTCTCATCGATCTTTTTACACTGGCCAAAAAGGACAATGTGCATACCTGTATCGATACGTCGGGTATAGCCTACAAACCGGGGAATACCGGATTTATCAAAAAGCTGGATAAGCTGATGGAGCTTACCAACCTTGTCATGCTCGATATCAAGCATATAGATCCCGAAAAGCACAAGGCGCTTACCTCACAGCCAAATGATGGGATCCTTGCCTTTGCCGAATACCTTGATACAAAGGATGTCGACATCTGGATAAGACATGTTGTTGTACCCGGATATACCGATGATGACGAATATCTGTACAAGCTGGGATTCTTTATCGGAGGCCTTCACAACCTCAAGGCTCTGGATGTACTTCCCTATCATACAATGGGTGTTGTAAAGTACGAGAAGCTTGGTTACGAATATCCGTTAAAGGGTGTTCCGGCCATGGATAAAGATGCTGTCATCAAGAAGAAGGAAGTAGTTCTTGACGGTATCAGGAAGAGAAGGGCATCCCTTAAGTGACCAATATTAGTATGTACTAACCGCATAATGGTAATGTATAATACAGATAGTTAAAAATTTAACATTCAGTATTTACATACAAAGGAGGATAATAAAATGGCATATACAATAAGTGATGCTTGCATCAGTTGCGGAACATGTGAGGCTCAGTGCCCCGTAGGTGCTATCTCGGCAGGCGATGGCAAGTTCGAGATCGATGAAGACAAGTGCGTTAGCTGCGGTTCTTGCGCAGGTGCATGCCCTGTCGGAGCTATTGAGGCTGATTGATTACCTCACACAGACTCAAAAGGTCATAAGGACTCCTCCCGTAAACGGGTCCCTCCTCATGACAAATACTCAAAACGCTTCGCGTTTTTCGTTGCGTGAGCTCGTCAAGCACTCGCTCACTTCACAGAAAATAAAAACCATCTCCTTCATGCAAGCATGGGAGATGGTTTTTATTTTCTGTGACTGTGTGAGGGTTTTCCTCACTGTTTCGACATGTTTGCGAAGCGGGTTGTCTTGGGCATCCATACCAGTTCGACGGTTCCTATCGGGCCGTTCCTCTGCTTGGCTATTATCACTTCCGCTACTCCCTGCTTGGGAGATTCCTTGTTATAGTAATCATCTCTGTAGAGGAACATCACTACATCCGCATCCTGCTCTATCGCCCCCGACTCTCTTAGATCGGACAGCATCGGACGGTGGTCCTCTCTTTTTTCCACCGCACGGGAAAGCTGAGACAGCGCTACCACCGGAACATTCAGTTCCCTGGCAAGAGCCTTAAGTGAACGTGATATTTCCGATATTTCCTGCTGTCTGGAATCGGAGCGTCCGTTACCGCTCATTAGCTGCAGATAGTCGATTATCACTATTGAAAGTCCGTGCTCCTGACTGTATTTACGGCATTTGGACCTTAATTCACCTATACTTATACCCGGTGTATCATCTATTATCAGCTTGGATCTTGATATGATATCCGCACCCTCTATCAGATTCTCCCAGTCGGCATCGGCTAGCTCCCCTGTCCTTATCTTCTGAGCCTCAACATGTGATTCAAGAGAAAGCATTCGGTTGATCAACTGCTCCTTACTCATCTCCAGTGAGAAGATCGCGGCACAAAGTCCCGACTTGAAGCAGACATGCTGGGCTACATTAAGTACGAATGCAGTCTTGCCCATCGACGGACGGGCTGCGATAAGTATAAGATCCGAAGGCTGCAGGCCTGCCAGCCTGTAATCAAGATCGGTAAACCCCGTTGCTATACCGGTTACATACCCCTGATTCCTGGAGATCACGCTTATATGCTCGAGAGCATCCACCACCACCTTGCGGATCGGCACAAAATCGTCACCACCTCGCCTTGAGACTATGTTGAAGACCCTCTTCTCGGCATCCGCCAGGATATCGTCCGTTGATTCCTTGGGATTGTAGCAACGGTTGTTTATCTCATCGTTTAACTTGATAAGACGCCTCATGACAGCCTTGTCTGCGACTATCCTGATATATTCCCTGATATTGGCGGAGGTGTAGGTACTGTTTACAATGTCCACCATATATTCCATATTGCTGATCGTCTCAGGCAGGTTCTTCTCAACCAGTCTGGCCTTTAGGGTAACAGGATCGACCGGCTTGCCTTCATTGTACAGCTCCACCATGGCCGCAAACAGTTCGCCGTACTGATCATGATAAAAATCATCCTTATTCAGCATTTCGGATGCCACAACAATGGCATCCTTATCCATTAACATACTTCCTATGACCGACTGTTCAGCCTCTTTGTCATTGGGCAGTAATCTCTTTACAACCGCATCACTCATCGGATGGCTCCTTTAACACTCAAACAACTGCACTAGGCCTCTTCAACCTTAACCTTAAGTGTTCCCGTCACCTTGGGATGCAGCTTCACCTTAACCTCATAGGTTCCAAGGCTCTTTATCGGATCGTCGATCACTATCTTCTTCTTGTCAATATCAAGACCGTGCTGTTTCCCGGCTTCCTCGGCAATTTCCTTGCTGGATACGGAGCCGAAGGTCTTACCGCCTTCACCGGCTTTAAGCTTAACAACCACGGTTTTCTGTTCAAGCACTTCCGCAAGTGCCTTCGCATCTGCAAGGTTCTGAGCTGCCACCTTCTCATCATTGGCCTTCTTAAGCTTCAGATCATTGAGGTTCTTTCCGGTAGCCTCCACTCCCTTTTTCCTGGATAAAAGGAAATTCCTTGCATATCCGTCACTGACATCCACAACATCGCCCTTCTTACCAAGGGACTTTACATCTTCCAACAGTATTACTTTCATTTATATAGCACCTTCCTTTTGCATATTTTCGAGTGTCTCCATCAGGAGATTCCTTGCATCTGCAAGACTTACATTCTCAAGCTGCGCTCCGGCAACATTCAGGTGTCCGCCTCCGCCAAGACGCTCCATCACCAACTGCACATTCAGTTCATCTATGGATCTTGCGGAAATATATATCGTATTCTGATAATCGGTAAGTACGAATGATGCCTTGACTCCGTTTATGTTGAGCAGCTCATTGGCCGCCTGTGCACCGATCACGGTAGGATCGTCGACACCGTCCCCGTCAAACAGTGATATGGCGTAAACATCATCGAATACCTCGAAGTTACGTACCGCATCCGTCCTTGCCCTGTATGCATCCATATCTGTTCTGAACAGCTTGCGTACACGGGTCACATCCGCACCGTTCCTTCTCAGATAAGCCGCTGCCTCAAAAGTTCTTACACCCGTTTTATTCATGAAATTGTTCGTATCAACCATCATACCTGAATACAAACAGTCCGCCTCAATGGACTTGAGCTTGATATTATCTCCGATATACTGGAGAATTTCCGCTACCATTTCGGACGCCGACGAAGCATAAGGTTCAATATACGAAAGCGTAGCGTTATCTATCCTCTCACTTCCCTGCCTGTGATGGTCGAGTACGACTATTGTCTTACATCTGGTAATAAGATCCTCACACTCGGTACGGCTCGGACGGTTTACATCAACTACCACCAGTGCCGTATGCTGGTCTGCCGCCTCCATTGCCTGCATACTGTTAAGTATGAGATCATCATCATAATCACCCGATTTGATCATGCTTTCATACAGAGGACGTATTGAGGTCGTTACTTCATTTACTACTATATGTACCTTCTTGCCGAATGATTTAGCCGCCCTGTACACTCCGACTGCCGAACCGAAGGCATCAACATCGGGAATCTTGTGACCCATGACTATCACCTTGTCGGCGCTCTCTATGATCTCACGGAGCGCATGTGCCTTGACACGCGCCTTAACACGTGTATTCTTCTCAGACATAAGGCTCTTGCCGCCATAGTAGGTGATGGATTCCGGTGTCTTGACAACAGCCTGATCTCCGCCGCGTCCCAAGGCAAGGTCAATACAGGTTCTTGCGAACTCATAATCCTTAAGATAGGAACCGGCCTCCATTCCGACACCGATACTGAGTGTCAGGGACATCTCATTACCGATGTTTACCGTCTTAACATCCTCAAGAAGCTCAAACCTGTTGTCACACAGGCTCTTAAGATGCTTCTTCTTAAGAAGTACAAGATATTTATCCTTCTCAAGCTTCTTAACAAGTCCGTCATAGGCTGACATGTACTTGTTTATCTTCCTGTCAATAAGGGCTACAAGAAGTGAACGTCTTACCTCCTCAATGCTTGACAGCGCTTCATCAAAGTTATCGATATAGATAAGAGCAACGGCCAGCTTCTGCTCATCTATCTGCACCTGCAGCTCATTTATCTTGGTTTCGTCAAACATAAACAGCGCAATTATATAGCTGTTTTTATCAAGAGTCTCTATTATCTCCGAATCCGCCAGTATAGACAGCATCGATACCTTCTTCATGCTCACGCGGTAATCGCATCCCTCATGGGTTATCATGATCTCGGTTTCATTCTCTAATTCAGGAAGCTTGTTCTTCGTTATCGAAGGAATGACCGCTGATATCATCCGCCTGCTGTTCCGCTTAACCTTGAGCGTCTCCTCAAAGCTTTCATTGGTCCATACTATCCTTCCACTCTCATCAAGCAGGGCATAAGGTATCTCCAGCTCCCTGAGAAGCTGTCTCTGAACCTGTCCGTATCTTGTTGCAAAGCTTATGAATTCGTTAAGGATAAGACTTCGATTCTTGAAATAAAGAAATAATGCCGTGCCAATATAAATAACCACAAAGACGGTTGTTAAGAAACCCGCCCTGCGGTCAACAAAGTACATCAGTATGTTAAATATGAACAATAATATGGAAAACAGCAGAGGCCACAGCACATATATACGTACCTGACCCTTTAAGCCCACATTCCGACTCATTACGGTTCCTCAAACAGAAATCAATTCTCCAAAAAGATCAACATCCTAAGTATATATTTTACCATAAAGCCGGGGGCACTAACAACCACAAGCAGTTGTGGTCTGAAGAATGCAGGGCACAAATTGTGTTTAACTTAAACGTTTCTTCAGAAGTTCATACTCATCCTTCAGCTCAATATAGGTGTCAACATCACCGTTACCCGAATCCGGATGATAGATAAGGCACAGCTTCTTATACCTTAAGGACAGCTCATCAAGTGATGTACAACCCTTGAAATATATGGTCTCAACACCTGCTACAGTGGAAGAAGCATTGTCACTGCCTGATTTCCCGCCTGTATGACTGCCGCCCGCGCTCTTACCGCTGCCGGATCTGCTGTCTGTACGGCTTTTGCTGCTGCCTTCCTTAGTGCTTCCCGCCGTATCTCCTCCGGATTTTCCGGCGCTTTCGTCCCGGGCATCTGTATATGTCTTCGCATTGCGTTCGCGGCGCCTCTTCTCCTGACGCTTTCTCTCTTCCTCCCGGCGTTTCTTCTCTTCCTCGACCGCCTTCTCATATTCCCGCTTTATATCTTCATCCAGGTCGTCCTGACGTCCTTTCTTCCCGGCCTCCTCAGCCTCACGTTCCTTCCTCTCTCTTTCCTCCCGTTCCCTCTTACGTCTTGCCTGTTGTGCCCTTGAACGCCTGCTCTGCCGGGATTCGTTCATCCGATCCTCTTCCTCCCTGAGCTTACGTACATGTATTGTGTTCTTAAGCATCTCTATATCATTGGCAAGAAGGCTGATCTTCGTCTCGTATTCGAGCTGTGATTTCGCTCCGACCCTGTAGTAATCGTAATATATCTCATCAAATTCCTTACTTATCCTGTCCAGTATCTCCATCTCATTGTCATCAAGGTCTTCCTTGGCTGCAATGAGGGTGATCTCCTTCCTGTATTCATCCAGCTCCGTGCGGATCTCATCATCCTCTCCCTCACCGGCGCTGTAATCAGGCACTATCTTCTTCCTCAGCTCATCTATCAGGCCTGAGAACGTATCTCCCGACTTATCAAGAGCATCCTCGAACTGTGCCCTTAATTCCCTGCCGTAATTGACCGTCCTCTTTACTATATGCTGCCAGTCGTTATCAACATTAATGCTCTCCCTGTTTCCGTGCGCATAGGCCGGTCCGGCAGGCTCCAGACGTTTATATGCCACATACGAACACATGAAAAATGCAAAGCTCGCCACATATATCATTATATACAATGCCGAATTGCCGCCTATTACCATACCTTCCACCACTGTAAACATGCAGGCATAGAAAAATGCGTTCACAACCACAACAAAGATATTTTTTGATCTTGAGCGTCTCGTCACAGAGGCCTCGGCTATCATATACTTGTAACCCATGCACAGAAGACATATGATCGCCGATACCCATCCCTTATCAAAACGCACTATTATGGTAAGAGACAGGCCGAAGATAAATCCAAGGGTCACATACAGCATGGTTCTTATGGAAGGATTGTTGTTTGCAACATTAAGGATAACTTCATACAGAACAAATGCGGCAACCACAAGGAAGACTGTCTTTACAGGGCTCACGGAAAACGCCCTTGACAGTCCGATCGCAGTCACGAAGACCATTATTATCGAAATGATGTTATCTATTTTTTTCATATATCTGCACTAACAGCCTGTCCGCAGCAAACGAAATGTACAGTACAGGGTTTTATATCCTTCTTTGAAAGGTTATCACTTGAAACCATAACTTGTCAATCGGGTTGCTTTCACTCTTGACTCCGTCTTTGCCGGTAATTAAAATACATATTATGAGCACAGTTAATACATTTGATGATCAATATCATATTGCTGTTTCCGAAAAACTCCTTGAATTTATCGATGCTTCACCGTCATGCTATCACGCTGTTGCGGGTATAAAGGACATGCTGTCGGATTATACGGAGCTTAGGGAGCAGGACGAATGGTCACTCAGGCCGGGGCAGGGCTATTATGTTGTCAGGAATTCTTCATCAATAATTGCTTTTCGGATACCCGCCGATACAGATCCGGTCACAACGGATAACACAGATATGCCTGCTTTCCTTATCAGTGCGGCGCACAGTGATTCCCCTGCCTTTAAGCTGAAACCCGGCTGCGAAATGGATGTTGAGAAACATTATACCAGACTTAATGTCGAAAAATACGGCGGCATGATCATGTCATCCTGGTTCGACCGTCCCTTATCGGTGGCCGGAAGAGTTTTTACAGATGAAAACGGCTCAATTACCGAACATCTTATCAACATCGACAGGGATCTGCTCATAATCCCTTCTGTTGCCATACATATGAACCGTGATATAAATGACGGATATAAATACAATGCACAGAAAGATATGCTGCCTCTTTTTGCTGCCTACATACCCGAAACCGGTAAACACGGAACAAACACGGAAGATGCTTCCGGCTCCGTAATAAATGACAGGGAAACCGATAGAGCATCACAAGAAGGTATTCTTATCGATATTATCGCACGCGAAGCGGGTATACCTGCCGATTCGATCCTTGGCTCAGACCTGTTCATTTATCCGAGAGTCAGAGGAACCTTCCTTGGACATAACAGTGAGCTCATCGCAAGCAGGGCACTTGATGACCTGCAGTGCGCCTTCGCACTTATCCGGGGATTTGTAAGTTCGGAAGACGGCTCGGAAAGAGATAAGATCAATGACGATCTTTCCATCGGTACGTATATTGAGAGAAAAACCGGTCCGGCAAAAAACAAAACAGGATTTAATATTCCTGTATGTGCCGTGTTTGATAATGAAGAAACCGGAAGCCTCTCAAAACAGGGAGCAGACTCCACTTTCCTTTACGATACCTTATCAAGGATTGCCGACTGCCTTGGATATGATCATATACAGCTAAGACGCATGCTTGCAAACAGCTTCATGATATCGGCCGACAATGCGCATGCTGTCCATCCCAATCATCCCGAGTACGCGGATCCCACAAACCGTCCGTATCTCAACGGCGGTATAGTAATTAAATACAACGCTTCACAGAAATATACGACCGACGGTAATTCGGAAGCCCGTCTGCGTAAGCTGTGCAGACAGGCCGGCGTGCCTGTTCAGACCTACGTAAACAGGTCGGACATAGCAGGCGGCTCCACCCTTGGTAATCTGTCCAACCGTCATGTCTCTGTTCCTACCGTGGATATAGGACTGCCCCAGCTTTCGATGCACAGTTGCTTCGAAACTGCCGGGGCATATGATACTGAGTATATGATCAGGCTTATACGTGAATTCTATGATTAATATATGTTGATATTGTAACTATTCAGAACAGGCTCAAAATACTTCGTATTTTTCGCTGTTTTGGATTCATCCAATACATAAATTTATAAAATATGCTGTTTATATGCAAGCATGACACATCATATTTTAAAATTTATGTGCTGTTCTGAATAGTTACCTGATATTGCTGACTTTACTTATGCGGCTTTGTTTACCGCAGCAACACCGACTCTCTTAAGTGCCTTCCTTACCGGCACTCCCACAGCTATCGCGACCACCATCTTAACTATGTCCATTGGAATGAAGGGGATAACGCCTGCTGCCAGTGCCGCATTAAATGTCATTCCCGCCGATACCGCAAGCCATACGGTTCCAAGAGTATAACAGACCGCCACTCCAATGATCATACCCACCGCATGCATATACGGCTTATCTTCGAACTTATCTATAAACAGTCCCGTAAAGAATGCAACCGCAATATATCCGATGATATATCCGCCTGTGGGACCGAAGAGCTTCTGAGGTCCTCCGGTGAAGTTGGCCATTACGGGTACTCCCACAAGTCCTATAAGTATATAGAGTACGCAGGCAACCGTTCCCCATTTGGCACCGAGCACATAAGCCGCAAGGTATATTCCAAGGATCGCAAGCGAGATCGGTACCGGACTTACCGGTATATTTAACGACAAAGGCCCCAGCACGCATATCACTGCGGTCGCCAGGCCTATGTAACACATTTTCCTTACTTTTGAATTTGTTTCCATGATCGTAAACCTCTTTTCTCAAGACATTGGTATGGTTCTTTTGCCTTGTTTAATTGTCAACCTGCATCAAGTTTACAATCATACGGATAAAATGTCAATACTTATCCGTGCCTACTCCGCTCCGTTTCTTACTGCTTCGGCATGTTCCTTCTGTATTTCGGGATCATATGAAAGTATCGGCTCAATATCCTTCCCCTTTATCCTTCGGTCAATATAGTTGTTTGTAAGCTTCACAACCAACGGAGTTAATGAAAGCACGCCTATAAGGTTGGGGATCATCATGAGACCGTTGAAGGTATCCGAGATATCCCATGCGAGCGTGGATGTCATAACGGCTCCCGCAATCATCATTAAAACAAAGATCATCCTGTACACTCTGGCACCCTTGACTCCGAAAAGGTATTCCACTGCCTTGGAACCGTAGTGTGACCATCCCATTATGGTAGTGAATGCAAACAGAAGGATCGCGACGGCAACAAACCATTCACCGCCCTTGCCGAATACCGAGCCGAATGACTTGGCTACCAGTGTTGCATCATTGGTTCCTTCAGCCACGAGACCCGTATCAAGATCGATCGCTCCCGAAGACAGTACCACGAGTGCAGTCATTGTGCATATTATTATGGTATCGGCAAATACTTCGAATATTCCCCAGAGACCCTGCTTAACAGGTTCCTTTACATTGGAATTGCTGTGTACCATTACCGAAGAACCAAGACCGGCTTCATTGGAGAACACACCTCTCTTACATCCACTCTTGATCGTGTTCATGGCCACCTGTATCGCTGTTCCGGCAACACCGCCGGCAAGCGCCCTTGGCCCGAACGCAAACCTGAATATCGCCGCAAGCATGGCAAACAGATTTTCAATATTCATTGAAACTATCGCAATCGCACCGACAATGTATGCAATTGCCATAAACGGAACTATCTTCTCGGCAAAGGAAGCTATCCTCTCAAGACCACCGAGGATAATAACCGCACCAAGCAGCATGAGTGAAATACCGATTATCCAGTTAACTATTGATACCCCGGCTATGACTACAGGATCGACATGCGAAAAGAAAGCCGATTCAATGTTAAGTGTGATCTTATTGATCTGTGCCATATTCCCTATACCAAAGGAAGCCAGTATCGTAAAGCAGGCAAAGATCACTGCGAGCGCCTTACCTATGTGCTTACATCCCTTGTACGAACCAAGACCGTCACTCAGATAATACATGGCTCCGCCTGACCATTCACCCTCGCTGTTCCTTCTCCGGTAATAGATACCCAGGATATTCTCCGAATAATTGGTCATCATACCAAGTATTGCAGCAATCCACATCCAGAAAACAGCGCCCGGACCACCCACACAGATAGCTGCCGCAACACCTGCGATATTACCCGTTCCCACCGTTGCGGCAAGTGCCGTACACAATGCCTGGAACTGAGATACGGATCCTTCCTCATCCTTAACATGCGAATCCTCATTGAACAGCATTCCGATGGTTCTGCCAATCCAGTGTCTTATGTGAGTTATCTGAAATGCCTTGGTGATTATAGTACATATAAGTCCGGTACCAAGAAGCAGGATAAGACCAAACCAACCCCATGCAAAACCGTTAACAGTATCATTGATTCTTACTATAGTATCCATTATTATTCCTCATCCTGAATTGTCACATCAGTTCTTGACAACATCCTATGATTCATTCTGGCTCTCAACCAGTCTGTTTGAGCCATAACGCTCGCGAAGCTTGGGCTTCTCGATCTTACCGGTAGGATTCCTCGGTATATCCGCGAAGATGATTTTCCTCGGCCTCTTATACCTTGGAAGCTTGAGACAGTACTCATCCATCTCTTCCTCTGTCATGGTGACACCTTCCTTAAGTTCTATGATGGCACAGCTCACCTCTCCGAGACGTTTGTCGGGAATACCTATAACAGCAACGTCATGCACATTCTTGTTGGTACGGATGAAATCCTCGATCTGTACGGGATACAGGTTCTCACCACCGCTTATGATGACATCCTTCTTGCGGTCTACAAGCAGAATGAAGCCGTCCTCATCCGCCATGGCCATATCTCCCGTATACAGCCAGCCGTCCTTCAATACCTCGGCCGTTGCCTTGGGATCGTTATAGTATTCCTCCATCACACCGGGACCCTTGACTATAAGCTCACCTACATCTCCCTGCCTGACCGGCTCGCCGTTCTCATTCACTATTTTGGCTTCCCAGCCAAAACCTGCCTTTCCAATGCAGCCTACCTTATGTATGTTCTCAACACCCAGATGTACGCAGCCCGGCCCTATCGATTCGGACAGACCGTAATTGGTATCGTACTGATGATTGGGGAATACTTCCTTCCATTTCTTAATAAGCGACTTCGGAACCGGCTGGGCTCCTATATGCATGAGCCTCCACCGGCTCAGATCATAATCACTTAATTTGACCCTTCCGCTGTCTATCGCCTCCAATATATCCTGTGCCCACGGAACCAGCAGCCACACTATCGTGCACTTTTCCTTGGATACCGCTTCCAGTATGACTTCAGGCTTGGTACCCTTAAGAAGTACTGCCTTGCTTCCTGAAAGGAGCGAACCGAACCAGTGCATCTTGGCACCCGTATGATACAGAGGAGGAATACAAAGGAATACATCATCCCTTGTCTGTCCGTGATGGTTCTGCTCAACCCTGCAGGAATGCATGAGCGATCTGTGCTTATGAAGTATCGCCTTCGGAAATCCCGTTGTTCCCGACGAGAAATAGATAGCCGCATAATCATCATCCGTTATTTCGACCTTAGGCTTTCTGGAGCTGCAGTTGTTTGCCAGTGTCTGATAGTCATCGGCAAACTCGGGACAGTTCTCACCCACATATATGAGCAGCCTCTTTATCATAAGCTCGTCCGCTATATCCTCTATACGTCCGACAAACTCCGGTCCGAACACAAGCACATCAATCTCGGCAAGCTTGGCGCAATAGAGTATTTCATCGGATGCATATCTGAAGTTAAAAGGAACAGCGATCGCTCCCGTCTTAAGTACTCCGAAATATATAGGCAGCCATTCAAGACAGTTCATCAGAAGGATTCCTACCTTATCACCCTTCTTGATCCCCCTGCTTATAAGCAGATTTGCAAAACGGTTAGCCTTCTCGTCAAATACACTCCATGTGATCGTACGACGGTACGGTTCCCTGGGATTGGATTCGATCAGATCATAATCCTTCCAGGTCTTACGTCTGTCCTCCTTAATCTCGGGATTCAGTTCCACAAGACACGTATCATCTCCATAGAGTTCCGCATTTCTTTCCAATAATTCAGTGATCGGCATTTTTCCTCTCCTTAATAATCAACTTCTTATCTGTATCTGTGAATAAAGTCACACTAAAATAGCTTATCACTTTCTTTTTTTTATATCAAGTTATTAGACATGATTTATGTTTTTATGACTTTCCTGTAAAATACAGAAAGCCGACCACCTCTTCGGCAGTCGGCCTTCTATACTTATAACTGATGATAGCTGTCAATCCTGAACATAAGGCATGATAGCTACGTGGCGGGCTCTCTTTACAGCAACTGTAAGTGCCCTCTGATGCTTGGCGCAGGTTCCTGTGATCCTGCGGGGAAGTATCTTGCCTCTTTCGGAAACAAACTTCCTGAGTGTAGCTGCATCCTTGTAATCAATGTTCGTATCCTTGCCGCAGAAAGCACAAACCTTCTTTCTTCTGCGGATACCGCCTCTTCTCCTCATCGGAGAATCAGCTCTGTCATTATCACCCTGTGGTCTATTGTAAGCCATTTTGGTTACCTCCTGGTATCACTGTCTTATGTGAACGGTAACTCCTCGTCTATTCCGTCGGGAATATTCATGAAGCCGTCCCCCGGATCTGCTGCCTGAGCATTGTCTATCGGAGTAAAGCCTGTATTTGCGACCTCTCCGGCTGCATTCTTGCTCTCAGCAAACTCCTGTTCATCAATAACTACATCGGTGGTATATACCTTCTGACCTTCCTTGTTTGTGTAGCTGCCGGTCTGTATCCTTCCGGTAACGGCAATCTTCACGCCCTTCCTTAAATACTTCTCAGCGAACTCACCCTGTCTGCCAAATGCTACGCAGTTGATGAAATCAGCCGTCTGGTCATCACCGTTTCTCTTAAACCTTCTGTCAACCGCAAGTGTATATCTTGCTACTGCGGTTGAGCTGTCTCCCGAAGAATATCTCACATCGGGATCACGCGTTAATCTGCCCATCAGAATAACTTTGTTCATAATATACTCTCTTTCTATTATGCCTCTGCCTTAACGCATAAGTATCTGATAACGTTTTCCATAATGCGCACACGATTCTCGATTTCGATGGGAGCTGTTGTATCAGCTTCGAAATGGATGAAGTAGTAGTAAGCTTCTTTCATCTTCCGGATCTCATAAGCTAACTTCTTCTTACCCCATTCGTCGATGTCTGTTACAGTGCCACCGAACCGGGTAATGTACTTCTGTACCTTCTCGAGTGCGGCTGCTCTCTCGTCATCTTCGATCTTAGCACTAAGAACAACGCATAATTCATACTTGTTCATGCCAGTACCTCCTTTCGGTCTTAGGCCTCATCCCATGGATGAAGCAAGGATTAATGGGTGACGGATATCCCGTCAACACTTGTATCACGAGTAAAAATGATAACATATATCAATGTGATTTTCAAGCATATTTTTCAGTCCTCCTATTTATAGGATGACAAAAGGGGCGGATCAGCAGCTTATCTGACCCAGCACCTCTCCGATACTTCCGTTTATCACAAGGTCAGCCTTCTTGTCCATGGGCGTTGATGATTTGTTTATAAGCACGAGCTTATTTCCACGATAGTAATTGATCAGGCCTGCTGCCGGATACACTGCCAGGGATGTTCCGCCGATAATGAGCATATCCGCCTTACTTATATGATCTATGGATCTGCTCATGATACTGTTGTCAAGACCCTCCTCATACAGTACAACATCGGGTTTTACCGGGCCGCCGCATTCATCGCATTTGGGAACGCCCTCTGTTTCGATTATGTAGTTGATATCAAAGAACTTGTGGCAGTGCTCACAGTAATTGCGCAGTGTACTTCCGTGAAGCTCAAGCACTTCCTTTGAACCGGCTGCCTGATGAAGTCCGTCTATATTCTGTGTCACAACAGCTTTAAGCTTACCCTTCTCTTCAAGCTCGGCCAGCTTAAGATGAGCCTTGTTCGGCTTAGCCGTCGTGCATATCAGCTTGTCCCTGTAGAATCTGTAGAACTCCGCTGTCCTGGCTCTGTAAAAAGTGTGCGAAAGAATTGTTTCCGGCGGATAGTCATACTTCTGATTGTACAGTCCGTCCACACTCCTGAAATCAGGAATTCCGCTCTCGGTGGACACTCCGGCTCCTCCGAAAAATACAATGTAATTACTCTCATCGATCCATTCCTGCAGCTTTTCAATTTCTTTCATTGTAACCCTCCTTTGATCTTTTATAATATGCCCTACACCCGATACACCTGCATCAGGATCCCTTCTCATCAGCATCCCGCTCAATTCCTACCTGCATCTCCGCCTTGCATACCTTCTCACCATTTTGATTGCGTATCACGACCTTTATTATAATAAGATTAAATGTATCATTCTTTTCGGCAACTGTTCCTTCTACTGTCAGTTCATCCCCGACATAAACGGCTCCGGAAAACTTCGTCTTAACACTGTGGATCAGTGAATGCTCTCCCGGAAGATATACTCCGGCAAGCGTTGACAGATATGATGCCGTCAGCATTCCGAATACCACACAGCGTTCATGTCCGTGCGCCCTGGCGTATTCCACATCCTTATGAAGCGGATTGATATCTCCGGTAATATCACGGAACTTATCCATCTCAGACTCCGTTATCCTTACCTTAAATGATTCCTTATGCCCGACCTCAAGCTGTTCATACGTATATGTGTTCATTAAATAACTCCTAACGTCCCTGCTGTTTGTCGTATATCATATCCACCATCTGTCCGACATTCTCGAGCTTGTTGACCTCCTTGATGTCGAACTTCATGTTGAATTCCTTCTCCATCGATATTATCAGCGAAATATGCTCCAGGGAATCCCAGTCCTCGATATCATCCGAATTGGTGGAATCCGTGATCACAAGAGTATCGTCATCAAAGACATCCCTGAATATTTCGTTAACCTTTTCCATTATCTCTTCTCTGGTCATTTAATTCTCTCCATTCCATCAATTGATGCAATACCGGCAGAGGCTGCCAAACCTATTTTTTAAATGAAATATACTCTCACAAGACCGGAGGTCCTGAAATGCTTCTCTATATGGTTTCCAGCAGCCCGACCTCCGTAAGCTGCCCCACAACCTTACGGACCACTTCGACCGGCTGTTCAATTACCTTCGCAAGCTCTTCCACATCATGTGTTCCGTCAGCGTAGGCAAGTACATCCTTCATGGCAAGCGTTTCCCGGTAGGTCTCCTTGGAACTCATTGTCGGAACCAGACCCCGTTTGCCAAGCTGCGGCTCACACAGGCAGGTAACCTTATATACCTTACCGTCATCCCCCGGGATCCTGTCATTTGATACTCTGGTTTTCCCTGTTCTTTCCTTCTTCATACCTACCTGTTCAAGTGCAGAAGACAGTTGCCTGTCGGAAGCGATAATACTGCGTATCCTCTCATCCTCTTCCTCTCCGAATGCAGATGCGCCCTCGAGTACATCGATACACTTCCTCATGACCGAATACGCACCGTAGAAGCCCTCGGGAGACACTATGGTCATATTGTCGCCGGAGGTATGATACTCGGGATAGATATGGTACTTGGATCTGCAAAAGCAGACAAGCGGAAGATCCACGCCCGGAGCCTGATACTGTCTTTCATCGGATCCCCTCTTAAGATAGGAATAATCCGAATAATCAGGCTTCCCGCCTTTTCCTCTTCCCCTGCAATGCTCCTTAAGTACCGCTGTAAGAACCTTATCCGCAAGTGTATCACCATATCTTGAATGAACTATCGAATAATCCCTGTCATCACCTACACAGGTAAGATTAAATCCCGCTATAACTTTCTCCTTAAGCTCATCAATATTCTTCGACAGATAGGTTATTGCTCCTATGGTTTCGGGAACAAATATGATACGGTAGCTGTATTTCCTGTTCCTTATTCCCTTGATATATGTACACAGATGAGCCATTAACGAAGGACCGGAGCATTCGTTGTTCGCCATTGAGGGATGACATATATAGGTAGAAAGGAATACTTCCTTCTCAGACTTCCCTTCACTGACTGTTGACGGGATAACAAGCTCTCCGTAAGTAAGATTCCCCTCAAACAATGAGGATTTAATGACCGCATGATATCTTGAAGCCCTCTCTAGGCTGTCCTTCTGCACCTGCGACATCGCAAAGCCCCACCGTTCCCTGTAATATGAAGTAACATAGGGAATAAGTTCAGGCTGATCCTTAAGAGTGTAAATGTGGGGTTCAAGCTCATCAAAGCTCATCCACTCATCTACAGGAACGGAATACCCGAGTACATGCAGGTTATTGTCCATGAAATCAACTATACGGTTTCCATGTTCATCCTCGATATAGGCCTCATCTATCCGCCATTCCTTCGGCACCGTCCAGTCCATGACCTTCGTGCCCGTCGGTACCTCATACAGCTTAAGATCCGGAATGTATTCCTTAAGTATTTCAAAGGTCTCCCTGACACCTGCTCCGGTGATGCTGCGGCATATGGGAAACAGCCTCCCTGCCAGTCCGTACATGCTCTCACCCAGTACCTTGGGATCATCGTCCTGACCGATATATGAACAGATCCGGCGGCTCCTGTTTGTTAAAACATCCTTTACCATGATAGGATGAGCATCCCTTAACTCTATGATCTTATATTCGATACCGTTAATATAAAACCGGTCTTCGATACCCTTTTCAATGAATTCGTCCTCAAGCGGAAGAATGGTATTTTCAACATCAAGTCCGAGATTCCTGACATTCATTGAATATGTGGCTTCATGAGTATTACCCGAAGCATCGGTATAGTCAGCGGTGAAATCCTTAAGATACCTGTACGGAACCTGTCCGCCCGACTGCTCAGCATAATGGACAAATACAAATGAATGCTGCGTATCCTTGTCTATAAACAGATTTCTGTATCCGTGTTCCACCATGAAATTAAACGGTGAGTCGTCACCGAATGAACTGCTGTTAGAAAGCGCACACAGCTCTTCCTTATCCTTCCCCCATACGGCAAATGAATAAATGGGATGAGCTGTCCTTGCAAAATCCCCTCTTTTCATTGCTGTCTTTCCGATCGACCCTGTCTTACATGGGGTCTTATGGCTGTCATACGGCTCACCCTTGCAGAAAGCCCAGTTAAAGGTCGGAAATACCAGCGTCGCATCCTCTCCTATAATATCAATGATTCCGTCGATGAGGATATTAAGATCCGTATCATCATTATTCTGCATACAATCATACAGAAGCTGCTTGACATCGGAGGTAACATATACATTATCTCCCTTTTTCAGATGAAGATGTCCCGCAATATCCTTTAATCTTATATAAGTATCCATAATTTACCCTATGCTGCTCCGACAAATAAAAAGATCCTTCACTTCGTTCAGTATGACGTTGATATTCCGACATCATTGCCTTCCGGTATCCATGACATTCCGAGCGAAGCAAAGGATCTGATATTAATCTGTATAAACCGCGTTATCCTTGATTATCTTATAAGCCCTTGACTTATATACCGACTGGATAAGGTAAGGATCACCGAAGGTCTCCTTCTGCTGTTCATATGAGTCATCACTGCCCTCTGTCTCCACAAGATAAGCCTTGTAATCATCCACAGTACATCTTATGCCTTCCTTTTCCATTATGGCCTGGTATATGAGCATCTTCTTGGCCGAATCCTGACAGATATTTATAAGCTCCTTGTCATATTCCTCCTCGGTCGTTCCGTTGTACTCATAGAAATCACTGTAGCCGCTTCCGTACATCTGCTCATAAATCTGGTTCATATACCGGAAAGACTCAAGCGATGTATATTTCTGAAGGGACTTGAGCTGCTTAAGGTATCTGTAAGGATACTTGCTTACCGTAGTGTTCTCATCCAGATAATTGTCGATCCAGTTGTCCAGATTCTTATCGTATTCCTGATTCCTGTAAAATTCCTTATATTCCTCAACCGTATCTGCATTATCCGACAGATACTCGGCTACAAATTCATCCGTAAACTCGGGGTAGATACCGTTTATGGTACATTCAAACACCGCATCCTTGCCCTGAAGATCCTCTTTATTGTAATCATCCGGGAAAGTCACGTTAACCGTAACATTGTCGCCGACACCCGCTCCGATAAGCTGCTCTTCAAAATCATCGATAAAGGTTCCTGAACCTATCGTAAGATCCGAGCCGCTTCCGTTTGTATTACCGCCTTCAAACTCAACGCCGTCTATCGTTCCGACATAATCGAGATTTATTATATCACCGTTTTCGATCTTCTTGTCGGTTTCGGTGTCAAGATGCTGCTTACGCTGTCTCTCGATCTCATTTGCTATATCGGTATCGGTCGGTTCTATATCATTTTTGGAAATCGATACCCCTTTGTACTCTGGCATTGTAATGATCGATGATGCCGTAACTCCCTTTATATATCCGTTCTCATCAAGACCTTCGCTGTAATTGTTATTGGGTGTAACCTTATTTGAAGCCTTGACAACAGCCACAGCAATAAGCGCGATCACTCCCGCTGCTATTAATGCCAATATAAGTATGCTGATTATCCTTCCCGTGATCTCCGTACGCTTAGCCTTCTTCTGCTGATTGGCACGGTCGATACGTTTCTTCATGCTGTTGCTCATATTGTCAGCACTGTTGTCATCCTTATTCTTTCCCATTGGTACTAATCCTCCCGGTTAATATGTATTATCATCCTTTGCAGATCATGATCTGTGGCGGTGATATTTCACATCATAATATTCTAACCTATATTTACAAGATTTTAAATAGTAAATCTGTGAAAGTTTTGTATTCAATCCCCAGACTGCTTTTATGAATGCTTTTATGAATGCATTTCCTTGTTTGCATTCAGAAAGTCATACAATGCCATCACACAGAAGATCATGGGTGTACAAAGTATCTGCTGGTAACAGAACATATTGTGGAAAAAGTATCCGGCAACCGCCGAAGCACATGCCAGTGATGCCGGATTGTCATATTTCCTTACGCAGGAGACAAATGCACTGCCAAATATCCCAAGATAGGTTACGAAGCCCAGGATCCCTTCATTAAAAAGCATATTCAGCCATTCATTGTGTGCGCAGATAACAATTTCGCCATTCCAGAACTCATGCATCATGGAAGCACGGATATCGTCCGCATACATTACCATAGGATAGCAGTCCGGACCGGGACCCGTAAAGATCATGCTTCTCCACATCGGCTCCCTCATAACCTCCACGGTATTCCTCCACGTATATCCTCTGTTGTTCCCCCAACTGTCATTAAAGGTAAGATATTCCACTCCCGCAAGAGCATCCGTTGGCAGCATTCCCTTTGTATTTAAATATGCGATGATAATAACAAGAGGCACACAGGCAGCTACACATATTACAACAGTTGTACGTAATCTCCTGTACCGGGTAATGTCAAACCTGCCTGAATCCGTCTTTTTCAGGATCATGATATACAACCCGGTCAGAGCGATCAGCAGTACAAGTGTTACAGGCGACTGTGATACAAACAGGGACATCCGGTCAAGCTCCGTCAGTCTCTGCGGGAACAGTATCTGAAACAGACCCACCACCTTCATCGCCCCAAGCATGAGGATCATCATTTCGAGAAACCTTAAAAACCTCTCATTATTCATAAAGGAGATCGCAAACATCATCACGATGATCGCCGCAAAGGCAGGATATGCACTGTCGCTGTTCTGGGTCACAAAAGTGGCTCCTCCCATGCTCACATATAACGCGAGCAGGCATTTGGCCAACGTCCGCTTCCGGTCGCAGAACATATACAGGGCCATACCGACGGGCAGCATGACCACCATGAAGCTTGAATACCATGTTGCCTGTCCGAGAGTGGACAGGAACTTGTTTATATACCCCTCGACAAGTCCGTCGTACATCCCGAGCGGATCGATATGAAAGCGGTTAAGCACTCCAAGAAGAAAGACAGCAAATGCCGAAGACAGGGAAATACAGATCAGATCCTTTTTCCAGGACTTCATAAAAAAACGTGATATCATAAAATACATCGCCACAAACATAAGCTGGGATCTCAGTCCCATGTTCCAGCCCCTGTATCCTTCCCACGGAAGGTTTACAACCCTTGCATCCTTATCGGTATTGAACAGAAAAAAAACAGGATATTCACCGGTTCTTACCGGTGAGAGCAGGAATGATATTACAGATGCCATTCCAAACGCGATCACAAAAAGATCCGTTATCGACATTGCCATAAATCTCTCTTTTAAATATGAGAGCCTTATCCTGCCGCCCACACCAAGGACAATGATATGGATCGCCAGCATTATTGCCGATAAAGACAAAAAGGTGACTGTTAAATACATGAACATCGTGTATTTAAAATCACCTATATCAAAATACTTATTATGATAAAACAGGGGCATCGCCACAAAAAATATACAACAGTATACCGACACGATCACCCGTAAAATAAAAAGGGTTACCTCGTAAGCCTCAAGCGTTACTCCCGTTTTCTTCTTTTTCCCGTTTCTTCCTGTATTGCTCATCTCAAACCGGCATCCTCAGACCTCTTTGTGCCTTATCACACCGTCATCCTCCATTTCAAAGGGATATGTGGTTCCGTCATCATTCTCAACTCCGAACCTGTCCGCCTCAGCCTTACGGTTCCAAAGGAACGAGAACTTAAGTTCGTTTCCCTCCCTGATACGCCTGAAATTCTCCATGTGCCTGTAGAAGATCGCGATCGATGCGATAAACAGGATAAACATCGCATGCACCCCGCCGCTCCCGCGGTATGCATAACCGTATATCAATGGAAATATGGCGGAAACACTGGTCGGACCAAAGCATACGTAATTGGTAACGAATACAACAAATATCGTCATGATAAGAAGAACAAAGAATATCCTGTAATCCAGTGCAAGTACAGAACCTCCCAACGAAGCAAAGCCCTTGCCTCCCTTGAAGCCCATATAGAATGGGAATATGTGTCCCAGGATAACCGCGACTGCGGTTACCGCTCCGACTATGAACACTGTCGGAAAAAATGCATACATGATCTTGATCGCAAAGAAAGCTTTAAAAATATCAAACAGGGCCACAAAAGCTCCCGCCTTCTTTCCAACCGTGATAATTACATTTGATGCACCTGCATTTCCCGAACCGTGTTCCCTTATGTCAAAGCCCTTAAGCCTTGCTATCATATAGGACAGATTAATGCATCCTATAAGATAACCTGTCAGTAAAGACACGATAACGGCAAAAACGATATTATCAGCGTATGCCGGTGCCGATGAGATCAAAACACTATTCATAATATCTACCTATCCTTATTTCCTCGTCAGCCACATATATTTAATATTGGTGACGAAATACCTCTTAAACAGTCTCTTTGGATCCTGAAACATCCGGTACAGCCACTCAAGCTTCATATTCTGCATCCACCCCGGTGCTCTCTTTATGTTTCCGCTCTCAAAGTCAAACGCCGCACCGACGCCTATCATCAGGGCATTTATCCTGCCCTTATGCGCTGCCATCCATATTTCCTGCTTGGGGGCACCGAGTCCGACCCATACGAAATCAGGATCAGCTTCATTTATCTGCTTAACATATGCCTCGTCCTCCTCGGGCGTAAGCTCGCGGAACGGAGGCGATATCATTCCGGCTATCACGGCGCCGGGATAATTCTCTTCTATTTTGGATCTCAGCTTATTTAATGTATCCTCGGTTGAGCCATAGAAGAAATGTGAGAAACCGGCATCCTTACTTCTTATAAGAAGCTCCTTCATAAGGTCGGGACCGGTAACGCGCTTGGCATTTCTCTTGCCGTTTTCCCTGCTGTACGAAGACAGGGGACTGCCATCCGGAAGTGCCATCACAGCCTCGTTCTGTACCTTCATGTATTCAGGGTTCTCATAAGCCATAACCGTCGTATGTACGTTGGATACACAGATATACTGTCCCTTCCACGCCTTAAGATTGTCGGTTATCTTCTGTATAGTACCCTCCATGCTGGTCACTGCAATGTTTACGCCCAGTATGTTGTCCACCCTGAGCGCGGAAACCTCAACCATGTTAAGATCACCGTATGTACCCAGTATCCTTCCGCCGCTGAGATAGTCATTGTACGATGGAACTATATATACCATAACACTCTTGATCGCGCAAGTAATGAGCAGCCTGTTCAGTACTTCTTCCTCTATTTCGGAGCATATTACCGCCTCATCTGCGCCTGTCCTGTCAATGATCTCGCCTATCATATCATAGGTACCCAGATATGACGGTATCCGGCTGTCAGCTTCGGGTGCTATATGACCCGAATACTCACACTCCCTGTGAAGAGCCTTCTCCATACCACGGTAATAGCGTCTTGCATTGTTGCCCGTACCCACAATGAGCACATGCGTAAGACCCTGATTCTTCCTGCAGTAATACAGGCTGAAGGCTGAAAATGAGACCCTCTTGATAATGAGCAGAAGGATCGATACCATGATAAACAGGATCAGCCATGCACGTGAAAACTGACTGCCCTGTGACAGGAAGAGAGTACCTGCCGTCGCTATACCCGAAATGATCTGTATCAGTACTACCCTGACAAGCTCCCTGTATACACTCTTGATCCTGATCGTTGAGTAATCACCCATGATGGTATACATGATAATACTCACCAGTCCGCAGACGAGCGCAAACGGCATGAACACAAGCACATCCCGGGGATGAAACATCTGTATCACACCGTCTCCGAGATAATATCTTATCAGCGCAGCTATCAGATACGAAATAAATATCAGAACAAATTCCGACAAAGCGTTTACAATTTTGAGAGAAACGTAATCCCTGTAGTGCTTCAAGGTACCCCTCCGGACATAAATTCATCTATATGTGGTGTATTTTAACATATCCGGCCACTAAATACCACCCTTCTTTCACTGTATAACCGCCTTAAATGTCGTGTTTCCAACCTGTTTTAAGCCTTATCCGCTCCGTCTCTTAGCATACGCATGGAATTAAGGATCGCCAGTACACAGACGCCTACATCCGCGAAAACCGCTGCCCACATATTCGCAATACCTGCGGCACTCAGCAGCAGGACCAGTACCTTTACTCCAATGGCAAAAACTATGTTCTGTTTAACTATGTTCATTGTCCTGCCGGCAATACGGATAAGAGTGCCTATTTTCCCGACATCATCATCCATCAGGACTATATCGGCCGCTTCAATGGCTGCATCCGATCCCATGGCACCCATCGCTATTCCGATATCGGCCCTTGCAAGTACGGGTGCGTCGTTTATCCCGTCACCCGAAAAAGCAAGATATTTCCCATCCTTTTTATTTGAAAGCAGTTCTTCTACCCTGGCTACCTTATCGGCCGGAAGGAGCTGCGCATAATATTCATCAATCTTAAGCTCCGATGCGATATGACCTGCAGCTTCCTCACGGTCACCCGTAAGCATTATGCTTCTGCCACCCGCTTCTCTGATATGTTTAACGGCTTCTGCCGCACCATCCTTTACAGTATCGGATATGACTATCACGCCTGCATATACATTATCGACTGCCAGATACACTACCGTTCCGTATTCACCGCATTCCTTAAATGAAATGCCGTGGGCCTTAAGGAGCCTGCTGTTTCCCACAAGTACAGGCTTCCCGTCAACTACGGCACTTATTCCGTGACCCGCTTCCTCGGTTACACCCTCGACCCCTGACAGATCAGGAAAGCCTTCTTCTGTATTTTTCCCTTGTTCACTGTATGCTTTGCGTATTGATGCAGCGATCGGATGCGTCGAATATCCCTCCGCATGTGCCGCGTAATACAATATCTCTTCTTTTGAAAAACCCGTTGCCATACCCGCTGTATCACCGGTATTATCCTCTTCCTGCCCGATGACTTTGGTTACCCTGAATTCTCCCTTTGTAAGTGTTCCCGTCTTGTCAAACACGAAGGTATCAACCCTCGACATCAGTTCAAGATAATTGGAACCCTTGACCAATATTCCCTGCCTTGATGCGGCACCGATACCTCCAAAGAAACCAAGCGGTACCGATATCACCAGAGCACAGGGGCAGGATACAACCAGAAAGGTACAGGCCCTCAGCAGCCAGACAGATACTGATGCCAGGCCCCCGCCCGAAATAACCGGGCCAAGCAGAACCAGCGCAACTGCGGCAAAAGTCACGATAGGGGTGTAGTATTTGGCAAATCTTGTAATGAAGTTCTCGACTTTTGCTTTCTTCTCACCGGCATTCTCTACCAGTTCAAGGATCCTCGCAACGGTACTGTCATCATATTCCTTCGTGGTTACAACCTTAAGCGTACCTTCACCGTTTATGCATCCGCTGTATATCGGTTCGCCCACACCTATCCTTCTTTGAACCGCTTCCCCGGTAAGGGCTGAGGTATCAAGCATGGAGCTGCCCTCGATCACTTCACCGTCAAGCGGTACACGTTCACCGGGCTTTATAACTATCGTGCTTCCGACCTCAACATCATCCGGTTCCACCTCATGTATTCCTTCTTCATCTTCAAGATTGGCATATTCCGGTGCCATATCCATGAGCTCGGATATGGACTGTCGGCTCTTCCCGACGGCATAGCTCTGGAACAGCTCACCGATCTGATAGAACAGCATGACCGCCACGGCTTCCTCATATTCCTTTACGCCGAAAGCTCCGAAGGTTGCGATCATCATAAGGAAGCTCTCATCAAATACCTGTCCATGTGATATATTTATCACTGCCTTATGAAGTACATCGAAACCAACTATAAGATAAGGGACAAGAAATACCGCAAACCTTATGATAACAGGCAGTTCGTCAAGCCTGCCCGTATGCTCCGCAATCAGCAGCGGAAAGAAGATCACAGCCGCTGTTATTATTCTGTAAAGTGATTTCTTCTGCTTTGATGTCATTTTCTTTTCCTTTGGAATAAGGATCTGTTATTAAACAGATTTACAAGGTTCTGAACCTGTGTAAATCAGTGTACGGTTCTTAAACCCGCATGTTACCACACAACCTTACAGTCAGGCTCAACCTTGGAAATGCACTCTGCCGCTTTATTAACGATGTCATCAAACATCTCATCAGGTGCCTCGATCGTCATCTTCTGAGCAAGGAAATTAACCGAAGCACTCATAACCCCCGGAATCTCCCTGATCGCCGCCTCCATCTTGGCAGCGCAGTTGGCACAATCCAGATCCTCTAATTTAAATTTCTTCTTCATTTCGGGTTCCTCCTTTGAATCAGTGTAATTATTCTTATATGAACACATGAATGATTGTTCATATATAATATACAATAATATTTATATTTATGCAACTACTTTTTTATTGGAATCAAGGTTGGATCACGGGGAATGGTTCCCTGACTCCCCATGACTCAACCCGGGTGTTTTACGGCAGCCTGCTCAATGCTTCCTCAAGCTCGGCATCCGTGGGAATGTAATCGTCCATCTTACCGTCATTGAACTTCTCATATGCAACAAGGTCGAAGTAACCGGTTCCGGTAAGACCGAAGAGGATCGTCTTCTCCTCACCTGTCTCCTTACACTTCTTTGCTTCATCTATGGCAACCTTGATAGCATGTGAGCTCTCGGGTGCAGGGAGGATGCCTTCTACCCTTGCGAAATACTCAGCAGCCTCGAATACATCCGTCTGCTTTGCTGTTACAGCTTCCATATATCCGTCGTGGTAAAGCTGTGAAAGTGTGGTACTCATGCCATGGAAACGAAGACCTCCCGCATGATTGGGTGCGGGAATAAAGCTGCTTCCGAGTGTATACATCTTAGCCAGCGGACAGATCATACCCGTATCGCAGAAATCGTATGCATATTTTCCTCTTGTAAAGCTGGGGCATGATGCGGGTTCTACCGCTATTATCCTATAGTCTGCCTCACCTCTTAATTTCTCGCCCATAAACGGAGCGATAAGACCGCCGAGGTTTGATCCGCCACCGGCGCAGCCGATTATCATATCCGGTCTGATCCCGTATTTATCGAATGCTGCCTTGGCCTCAAGACCTATGACAGACTGATGAAGCAGTACCTGATTAAGCACACTTCCCAGTACATATCTGTATCCCTCGTTGTGTGTAGCCACTTCCACTGCCTCTGAAATAGCACATCCAAGGCTTCCTGTGGTTCCGGGATGCTCTGCAAGTATCTTACGTCCCACCTCGGTCGTTTCTGACGGAGAAGGTGTTACCGAAGCCCCGTATGTTCTCATGACTTCACGTCTGAAGGGCTTCTGTTCATAGGATACCTTAACCATAAATACCTTGCAGTCAAGTTCAAAATAGGCACATGCCATGGACAGTGCCGTTCCCCACTGTCCTGCACCTGTTTCTGTTGTCACACCCTTAAGTCCCTGCTTTTTGGCATAATATGCCTGTGCTATGGCTGAGTTAAGCTTGTGGCTTCCGGAGGTATTGTTACCCTCGAACTTGTAATAGATCTTAGCGGGTGTCCCAAGCTTCTTCTCAAGGCAGTACGCCCGTACAAGCGGTGCCGGTCTGTACATCTTATAGAAATCACGTATTTCCTGAGGTATTTCAATATACGGCGTTGTTTCATCCAGTTCCTGCTTAACCAGCTCCTCGCAGAACACTCCCGACAATTCCTGTGCCGTCATAGGCTGACGGGTTCCGGGATTAAGCAGCGGCGCGGGCTTATTCTTCATATCCGCCCTCATATTGTACCAGGACGAAGGAATATCCTTCTCATCAAGATAGATCTTATAGGGTATTTCTTTTGACATACATTTCTCCTCCTAATTAAATTTCGTATGATCACCGTAATAGTGTTTAATTTCAGTCATACCAGGCCATCGGCGGATCCAGTTCGAACTGATCGGCATCCTCAAAGAGATATCTGAATATCTTTTCGGGTTCCTCATATTCGAACTCCTCATCTCTCCCTATACCCTGGATAACGATCTCCCCTCCGCGATCCTTTGCATATACAAAACCGTGAAGATACAGCTTATCATCATCGTCGAATTTCTCCATAAACCACCAGTATTCGCAATACTTGATCTGAAGATACGGGTTAAACATTCCCGATCTCATCAATTCCCTGAATTTATCGCTCCTTAGATTCTTGAAATATCTGACTCCTCCGTTATATTCACCTTCAAGATAAGGTGAACCAAATATGATCTGATCTCTCTTATCAAAGTCCATCTTGCATTATCCTTCCTGTTATTTTTGTATCAATGGGACCGGTCCTTCATGTCATGTTTTGCCGTCGCTGTTTAATCCGTCAGCTATCTCAAACATGGATGAACCGTTTTCGTCAGCTACCTTCGCAAGGTCCTCATATTCCCATTTTTTTCTGATCACGCCGTATCCTTCCGAAACTTTACGCTTCATTATACCATAAGATGTCTCAACCTTCTCTATATACCTGTCGAGTATATAACGCCTGCACAAGCTCTCGCGAATACCGATCGTTGTTGTATATTTAAAGATCGCCCTGATAACCTTATCCTTTGACTCTTCCTTACACAGTATCCTGAATTCAATACCCGGTCTTGATTTCTTCATATAGGCGGGAACCGTATATGCTTCAAGGGCTCCTGCAGTAAAAAGCTGTTCAACGGCATACCCGGTCTGTTCACCCGTCATATCGTCAACATTGAATACAAGCTCCGACACAATATTGCCATCGTCTGTCCTTATCAGACCGCCATCTTCAGTAACGGCTGCCATATTACGGTCTTTATCACAGCCCTCAGCCTTATCATTCCTGCATGTATCTCCGGCAAATACCCTTACGCAATTGGCCTGCTCAAAGTCCTTCTTACCCATTCCGTACCCGATACCGCTTACCTTCATAACAGGCATACCGGTAAAGTCACTCGCAAAATGTTTAAGCAGAGCCGCGCCCGTCGGAGTACACAGCTCACTGCTGATATGTCCCTGATAGACAGGAACATCCCTCAGTATATATGCAGTAGCCGGAGCCGGAACGGGTAATATCCCGTGTGCGCAGTGTACATGACCGCTTCCGACATTGATATCCGATGCCAGTATCCTGTCCGCGCCTATCATATCAATAAGCAGACATACGGCAACAACATCGGCAACCGCATCCTTTGTTCCAACCTCATGGAAATGTATATCCGTAACCGGGATCGCATGTGCATGACTCTCGGCTTCAGCGATAAGCTTATATACAGCGACCGCATCCTTTTTTACCCTTTCGGGAACCGACAGCCCGTTTATCATATGCTCTATATCATGCAGGTTGCTGTGTTCGTGATGATGATCATGACCTTCATGATGATGCCCGTGACCCTCATCATGATCATGGTCTCCGTGGTGATGCCCGTGGTCATGGTCGGATAAGATTCCTTCCTCTTCTCTGCCCCCGACCTTTGCGTCGGGGGAGCCCGTCGGCTTTGAGACATCAGGGGAATCCGACAGGATTCCTTCCTCTTCTCTGCCCCCGACCAACACCTTCATATGTGTTCCTGTTATCCCGCATTTAACGGATCTTACGGGAATAACCTCAACACCGGGAATACCTGCATTGTTCATAGTATCAGTGAAACGCTTCTTCCCGTCTTCATCAAGAAGCTCATACAATGCAGCCGTGAGCATATCTCCCGAGGCTCCCATTGCACAGTCAAAATACAATACCCTCATAAATTCTCTCCTTTTACCTGTGATTTATCATGGATGCGACATATCCCGCACCAAATCCGTTGTCTATATTCACAACACTGACGCCTGAAGCACATGAATTAAGCATGGAAAGAAGTGATGAAAGACCATGGAACGATGCTCCGTAGCCTACGCTTGTCGGGACTGCTATTACCGGACAATCCGCCAGGCCTCCGATAACACTCGCAAGCGCACCCTCCATTCCGGCTATTGCCACTATAACATTGGCGCTCATGATCTCATCCATATGATTTAACAGGCGGTGAAGTCCGGCCACCCCGACATCATACAGTCTGACCACCTCATTTCCGAGGGCTTCCGCTGTCAGAGCCGCCTCCTCTGCGACAGGGATATCACTGGTTCCGCCTGTAGCCACAACGATCTTCCCTGTTCCCGACGTTTCAGGGATCCTTCCCACTGTAGCAAGACCGGCAGCATCATTGTAAACACATTCGTTTGGATAACGTTTAAGCAGTTCATCTGCTTTATCCCTGTTGATCCGCGTAACAATGACCGGCTCCTGTCCGTTTGACATGAACTTATCAACTATGGATATTATCTGTTCTGCTTCCTTTCCCGCTCCGTACACCACCTCGGCAATACCCTGCCTGGTCTTCCTGTGCATATCAAGCTTAGCAAATCCCAAATCTTCAAAAGGCTGTTTCTTAAGCTTAAGCTCCGCTTCTTCCACAGATACCCTGCCTTCCTTAACATCGGTAAGCAGCTTCCTAAGATCAGTTGCCATATCCCACCTCGCCAAACGTTCTATAGAAAACGCATTAAATAATTGCGTTTACTATAAAAACAACATACAAACATTTCATTTACCCAAACCGAGTGCATATTCCTTAAACATATCACCCCTGTGCTCGAAATTCTTGAAATAACCATACGAAGCCGCTGCCGGCGACAGAAGACAGATCCTGTCCTGTCCCGTGATACCCGAAGCCAGCTCCACGGCACTTTTTAGATCTTCCGTGTAGTAGCAGTACTTAAGACCCTTAAGCTCACTCATTATACGTCTGCCCGTCTCATATGAAAAGATATATCTGAATTCATCATGCTTTCGTACATATCCGATCAGTTCATCATAGTCGATCCCCCGGTCCATTCCTCCGATGATCACCGTATCCGTTTCTGGAAGTGCATTAAGTGCAGCGATAGTTGCCTGGGGGATGGTCGAGATCGAATCGTCATAATACCTTATACCGTTCCTGGTTCCTACATACTGCAGTCTGTGAGGAAGGCCTTCATACTCACTGAGTGACCGTCTTATGCTTTCATCATCGGCTCCGTATACATCATGTGCCACACGATACACAAATTCGGCATTTATGCAGTTATGATCACCCGGTATCTTCAGCTTAAATAACGGCTCACCCGACGGATCCCGGTGAATATCCTCATCTATGGTATAAACAGTTGCCTTTGTATCAACAGCCGGAACATTGCTTCCGGCATACAGCCTGTCATCACCGCCCTGAAACCTTGTAATATTTGACTTTGCATTAAAATATGCATCCATGGTCTCATAGTAATCAAGATGCTCCTCATAAAGATTAAGAAAGATCGCAATATGGGGGGACACGGTCACATGAGCCAACTGATGGCATGACATTTCAAAGACCACTATTAAATCTTCATCAGCCGCGATCTCATCATAATAATCAAGACATGGCAGTCCGATATTCCCGAGAAGCCTGACATTTCTGCCGGTACAGTCGGACAACACCTTTGCCATCATTGATGAAGTGGTACTCTTACCCTTGGTTCCCGTGATCCCGACAGTCCTGTCCCTGAAGCAGTCCAGAAATATCTGCGTCTGCGAAGTATACCGTGGGTCATCATCCTTCATGACTATCCCGGGACTCTTTATGATGTGATCATAAGCGGATCCGTCTATATCTTCTCTTTTACCCTCAAACACATCGATCACTAACGGTTCACAGTGTTTCTTAAGGAATGCTTCCGTTGACCTGCCTTCCCTGCCGTAGCCCCAGATAAGGATACGTTTATTGTTGAAGTTCTCGGATATATAGGACATTTGCTTTTATCTCCCTGATCAGAGTCGGGAACTGCATCCACTGACTCACTCTTACATTACATCTTCAATAATATGCACATCAACACTGTATGACGGGCCGTTCTTTGTTGTAACATTTACCACCGTGTCACCAACGGATATCGGGATAATGGTCCCGTCCGAACGGACCTCACATATACTTTCATCTTCGGTTTCGAACTCCACCCCGTAGCTGTTAAGCTCACGACCGGTAAGCTCATGCACTCTCAGATTTGCAAACACCGCCATGGGTCTTATCCTTATTACGTAGGGCTGTACTATTGACAGCTCATATCTGGCGGTCATAGGATAGAATTCTATTATCTCACTTGAATGATAACCGTCTCTTGGCAATACGCACAGGCATATCTCACGCCACAGGCCCTCATATCCTATTATCACACGGGTTGTTCCGGGCAGCTTGGGCGATATCCAGTTATCTTCACCCACCGATACGATATCTGGATCATAATCAAGGATGGTTATTTCCGATTTATCGATAATATGCTTATTTTTGTAATTATCCTGCCAGTAATACTTTATATTGAATGCTCCCGTACCTGCGGTTTTGCTGTACACAAGACTGTCCGTACTCAGCATCATCGGGGCCCTGTCATCCGATGAATTTCTGAGCTTAAGCGGTATCTTCAGGTTGGTATTACCGATATCCCACACATCGGGTTCATCCGTATAATCAATTTCGGCCTCTACTATCCTGGTCGCCCATACACCCCATTGGGAACCCGCTGATCCTGCGTAAGCATATCCGAGCATCACAGGATCGCCTTCCCTGATATGCCCCAGCCCGTCTGCCATTATACCGCTGTTATGGCATCTGGCGATCACATTTGTATTAATCTCCGATACCAGATCAAAATGTATACCGTCATTGGATTCAAAATACAACAGGCAACTGTCGGTTTTAAATCTGCGGTTTGTGGATACGGCTACGAATTTGCCGCTTTCCTCGATATAGGCAACATCCCACGAATCGGAATCCCTGTACTGATAGCTGCCCTTTGGCACCTTATCGTTCCTGACTGCTGCATAGCCCTTAAGTTCAAGTCTCCCCGGCCAGTCAGCCTGTGTTATGTCCGCGGTCCTTACTTCGGTAACCTTAACCCTGTCAGGTACACCCGAATAACCATCCTTGGTATTGTATACATATATTGTATTATCCACAATAACAAAGCCGGGCTCACCGCATCCCCAACCGATATCTATACCGTCGTAATATACTATCGGCACAGGATCTCCGCCCCATCCTCTTCCGTTCCACTTCTCATAGGGTCCGTCCGGATTTACAGATCGTGCTATAAATACGCTGTTACACAGGCCTTTTGCCCTTTTATTTATTGTAGATGTATATCCGATATAATAATACCCGTCGTAATAAAACACGTCAGGATCACAGGTTGACAACCCGTCCGGTGAATCGGGCGACGGGCTTATCGCTACTTTTTCAGGCGACCAGGTCTCTCCACCATCATCCGAGTGCCTGTAGGTTATCCAGTCGTACTCTCTTGACCCGTCTCCGGGTGCCGAAAACCACGCATCTATGCTCCCGTCTTCATTGTATATCATGGAAGGGCCGTATCTGTAGTCAGGAAGAAGGGCTGTAGAGGGGGTAAACACATCATGACCCGCATCTTTAAGAGTCATCCTTATATGCTTATTTAAGTACGGATTTATTTCCTCTGCCAAATCAGTTCCGTCTGTTTCATTTTTATCATTTTCATCGACGGTAACTTCTTCCGTGATCTCTTCGGTATTGTCCTCTTCATCCGGAACACTCTCTCCGTTCCCGGCCTCTGTATCGGACTGATCTTCCGTATCCATAGGATCCTGAATATCTGACTCTTCCGTTCTGTTTGATCCGACCGGTTTGCCGCTTAAGGTATTTTCCGACAGCGTAGATGACGAAGGATCTGCCGGCACATAACATGAACACAGTATCAACGAGGCCGCAGCCGCGGATATGAGCACAACCCTCCTGCCAATGCCAAATACTTGTTTTTTTTCTGATCTTATCTTATACATACATGCCTCCGGTATCTGTCGATGGAAGTATTATATATCCTTAATGATAATATCTACCGTATATTCCAATCCGTTTCCGCTCTTTACCGTAACCTGAGTTTCTCCTTCTTTTAGCGCAAGAACAGTTCCGTCAGCTCCGACACTGCACAGATCTGTATCCGACGAGCTGAAAGTCACTCCGTACCTGATTATCTCCTCATTTGTAAGTTCATGTACATCATAATCACCGAATACGGCCATGGGTCTTATCTTTATGATATACGGTTCCGCTATTTTAAGTACGTATCTGTCTGTGACCGGAACAAAACTTCTGATAACATCCGGATCCCCCTTGTCCGAAAATACACAGAGGCATATGTCACGCCTCATTCCTTCGTATTCGATCGTAACCGGTGACATCCCCTCTGCCTTGGGTATTATATTGTTATCCTCATCTATTGTAAGTATATCCCTGTCATATTTCTCGATATTTATCTCACTTCTGCTTATATCCCTTTCATTCCTGTGAACATCCCTTAAATAGTAGCGGATCACAAAAGGATCGTTCCTCAGCAGGGTACAGTACACAGGGGAATCCGTACGAAGCATCAGGGGCGCCTTTTGTTCCTTTGCTTTACTGAAGTCAATGGGAATCTTAAGGTTACTCTTTCCGTCCTCTGAACGGTCTGTTTCATCCGTGTACTCAAGCATGGCGTGAGCCAGCCTGGTAGACCATACACCCCAGCTTTTATTGTCGGTTCCGCTGTATGAATATCCTATTATCACAGGCATATCGTTTCTTAAGTGACCGTATTTGTCACCCATTATAACACTGTTATGACATCCTGTTATCACATTGGTATTTATCTCGGATACTCTTTCAAAGCTTATCCCATCATCAGATTCATAGTACAGCAGACTGCTGTCATCCTTAAATCTCCTGTTGGTGCTGACAGACACGAATTTGTGACTCTCCTCAAGATAAACCACATCCCATGAATCCGAATCATCATATACGTAGCTGTTATCCTCCAAAAGATCATTCCTGATAACCGCATATCCTTTGAAATCAAGCTTCTTTGGCCATAAAGGATCCCTGATATCGGCCGTCCTTATCTCCGTAACCCTTACCCTTAATGCATCAGGAGAATAAGAATCCTTGGTACTGTATATATACAGCGTATTGTTTACCAGTACAAACGAAGGCTCCCCGCATCCCCAGCCCAGAGCCAGACCGTCAAAATAAATGAGCGGTACGGGTGAACCGCCCCATCCCGACCCGTCCCACTTTTCATAAGGTCCTTCAGGATTTGAGCTGCGCGCCATAAACACACTGTTACAGAGGCCATCTCCGGTCCCGTCTATTGTAGCGGTATACCCCATATAGTAGTAACCGTCATAATAAAACACATCCGGATCGCACACTGACAGCAGGTCGGGTGTACACGGAGAAGGTGTGAGCACAACCTTCTCATCCGACCATGTATGACCGCCGTCATCGGAATGCTTATAAGTTATCCAGTCGTATTCGTCAACACCGTCACCGGGGGATGCAAACCAGGCATCTATCCCGCCGTCATCATTCATCAAAAGTGACGGACTGTATCTGTAATCCGGAAACCGGTTGTCAAACGGTGTGAAAACATCTTCTCCGCTTCCGGCAAGCGTTATCCTCACATGCCTGCCCTCAAGAGAACTGTCATACTTATTCTCTGTTCGTGTATTTTCTGTTTTATTACCTGTATCGGAAACATCCTTACCGGAGTGGGGCACCGATTCCCGAGACTGTATTTCCGATACGTCCGCACATCCCGACAGTGTGACTGCCATTATAAGTACAGCGGAAAGAATTCTTAATCTTGTCATTTATCGTCTATTCCCGATTTGTCATAAGGCTACGGTACACATTCGTTATCACGAATGTCATAATCTGCTTTACACTACCTGTTGTAATCCGAATAGCTTACTCCCGTGTATTTTTTGAAGCATCTGCTGAAATAATTGGGATCGGGGATCCCCACCTCTGATGCCGTCTGAAACATCTTGTATCCTTTGCCTGCAAGCTTCTTTGCCGTTTCCATCCGGACCTCAGTAAGATATTCAACAAAATTCTTGCCGGTATCCTGCTTGAACTTACGCGACAGATAGCTTGCGCTGAAACCGAAATGCTGTGCCACATACGCAAGATTGAGCTTAGGATCCGTGTAATTGTCCTCGATGTACTTTTTCACCAGTTCACCGGGACTTGTTTCACCATCAGATCCGGCATACGGTGAATCTTCATCGTGTGCTTCCGCATCCGTTGCATCATCCGGTCCGGAATACTTAACGGCTGTCCCGCCCGCATCAAGCTTAGCCCTGGCCCGTTCCACCACCTTCATTATCTCTGCCCGGACCATGGGCTTAAGCATATATTCGAACACGGGCATGCTCACGCATTTCCTCGCATATTCGAACTCATCTATGGCAGTCATTATAATGATGATAAGCCCGGGATATCTTTCACTGGCGATCTGTGTGAACTCTATTCCGTCCATGAAGGGCATGGATATGTCCACAAATACGATATCGGGTCTTAATTCATCTATTATATTGATAGCCTCGATACCGCTGGTAGCCTCTCCGACCACCTCCATACCAAAGGTCTCCCATTTGATCGCAGCCCTCATCAGCCTGCGGGCAGACTCTTCATCATCAATTATCATCACTCTATACGATCTCTTCATCTTCCTCAACTCCGCTGACAGCCGGTACACTGCGTATCGCAAAGCTTATGCTGGTGTATTCACCGACCTCACTGCTTATCTTAACAACATCATCATCGTTGCAGTACATCCTTATCCTTTCAATGGTTCCCCACAGTCCGAAGCTTGAATCCTTCTCTTCATCCCTGTCGTTTCTGTCTTTGGACAGTATCTTCTGTATCTGCTCCTTTGACATACCTACACCTGTGTCTTCGACAATGACATACAGTATATCATCATCCAGACGGCTTACTATCTTAATCGTTCCCTTTTCTCCTTTTAAACGTATGCCGTGATATATACTGTTCTCAACGAGGGGCTGGAGTATAAGCTTTGGAACGTTAAAATCCTCCGTTTCCGGTGCTATATCATACACATCTTCGATTATATCACCGTATCTTAACTTCTGAAGCGACAGATAATCCCTGACTATCTGAACCTCTCTTCCGAAGGTTATAACCCTGTTTCCCTTACTTAAGAAGTTCCTGTAGAAGCTTCCCAGTGTCTCAAGTGCCTCATGCACGTTGTCGGCACCGGCATCAAATGCCAGAAAACCGATCGTTTCCAGCGAATTGTAGAGAAAATGCGGCTTGATCTGCTCCTGCAGCACGCGCAGTTCAGCCCTTCTTAAGATCTTCTCCTTATCCACAAGAGTATCTATAAGCTCATTTACATGATCTATCATATCATTGTAATCCCCTTTAAGGAGATTGAGCTCGCTGTACGGCATTTCCACATCAAGCTTTTTAAGCTCACCCGATTTCTTGTTCTTATCCATCGATCCGGACAGCTGCATGATGGGCATTGTTATATTTCTTGAAACATAGGCTCCCGCAAATCCCGCAACTGCCATAAACACAAGCATGAGAATGATAAGTACCTGTATTATACCATAGGGTATGCTTTCGGAACCATAAGCGGAAACATAGAGCATGACTATCGGAAGACCTTCAACCAGACATCCCGAAACAAGCTTGTTTCCACCGGGTGTCAGTACATTCCTGTTTAATATCTCATTCCCGGCATAATCCGCGGAATAATACTTCATATACTCTTTGTTTCCGGCAAGATATTCCCCGTTGGTACCCACCAGACATACATCATGATAGCTTCCCTGCCTGAGTATCCTTGAAAGAACGTCGGATGAAATGTTCATAAGAAGGATGCCTGTTCGTTTCTGTGTATACATATCATATATGGCACGTCCTATGGTAATGACCGGCAGTCCGTCCTTCCTTGATGCGACTCCGTAGCTGTTAAGACCGACGACCGCCCTGCCCTTGCCCTCATAGATCGACTCCTTCCACAGATCCGTCTGCATGGAAGCACTCTCATATGAATATGCTGCGCGGTCTGTTGCGAGCATTATCATATCATTGCGAAAAACAAGGACACAGTCAACGCCTTCCTTGACATTCAGTATGTTCATTATACCGTATCTGGCATCGTTTATGACTCCGAAATCTACTGTTGAGGCATCTGCCCTTAAAAAGGTCACAAGAGAATCGTCTATCATTATAAGCCTTGACAGTTCACTGTAGTTACTAATGTTTGAACTTAATGAGTTGCTGAGAGTGGTAAGTGCCATCTGTGCTTCTCTTACGGCATACGCCCTGCGCTCACTCTTTATTACGAAATTTACGGAGATGACAAAGGAAATTATAACAACCAAAATAATAACGGCAAATACTAAGTTAAGGGCCGCTGATATCGATGTGCGTTTGATTTTCGGTCTGTCGTTTGATCTGTTCATTTCCAACTGTTCTCAAACCCTTTCCCTGCGCATCCCTCCGTTTCTGCAATAACAGCAGGATACGCCGGGCGGCGGGTTCTCATACTCCTCCCGGCATAAATGGTAACAAGAAGAGCAGGCTGTGCCGGAGGCTCAGCCTGCTCTATTATATCAGATTTATTCAATTTAGGGAAATAGGTTGGCAGTTTAGCCTTTTACGGCACCTGCTATGAAGCTTTCCTGTATCCTTCTGCTTAAGAATATATAAACTATCAGCGTCGGGAATGTTGCGATTACAAGCGCTGCACCTATCGGACCCCAGTCAGTGGTATATGCTCCCGAAAGAGCCTTGATACCTACAGGTAGTGTCCTGTGCTGCTTATCTGAAATAAATACGTTTGCGAACATGAACTCATTCCAGCACTGAAGGAATGCGTAGATGCCTATCGTCGCATATGCGGGCTTAAGCAGCGGAACTATTATTTTTATAAATGTTCCCCACAGTCCGCATCCGTCTATTCTTGCAGCCTCATCAAGGTCATAGGGGATATCTACCATGAAACCTGTACAGATCAGGATAGACATTGACAGTGTAAAAGCTGCATAAGGAATTATCAGCGTCGAATAATGATTCAGCCAGTGAAGCTTCGAAAGGATTACATATACCGGAACTATAGATGCCTGAAGAGGGATCGTAAGTCCCAGCATGAAGAAAGCATTGGTGAAATTCGCTCCTCTCCACTTGATCCTTGTAAGCGCATATGTTGCCATCATGGCAGCCACTATTGAAATAAGTATTGATATTGCCGTAACAAAGACACTGTTGACAAAATACAGTCCCATGTTACCAGTATTCATCGCAGATGAATAGTTGGACCACAACCATTCCCTGGGAAGACCGACCACGTTCTTTCCGAATATCTCCTCATTTGACTTAAGAGAGAAAGTAAACATGAAGTATATCGGGAACAGATTTATAAATGCCCATACTACCAGCAATATGTATACCAGTACCTTGAGGGCAGGATTTGATTTCTTTAATGTATAACGTTCTTCCATCTGTCTACCCTCCTTAATATTCTTTTTCCTTAAATACTGCCGATATTGCCAACGCGAAAGCGAAACACAGTATGATCAGCATCACGGATATCGTGGAACCCATTCCGTACCGGTTACGCAGGAAAAGCATATCCTCAAGCAAAGTACTTGGTACCTCTGTCTTGTGTGTGGGTCCTGCATTGGTAATGATACGTACAAGGTCGTATGTCTTAAGTGAACCGGTTACCGCGAAGATAACACTTGTCCTTATTATGGGCTTGATAATGGGAATTACCACATATCTGTCAACCTGCCAGTTCGTCGCTCCGTCAAGCATTGCAGCTTCTCTCAGATCCGGTGACACTCCCTTAACCCCGGCATACATAAGAAGCATATGATATCCTATGAACTGCCAGATAGTGGGAACAACTACGGAACCCATCGCCGTCTTGGGATCACCTACCCAGACATGTGTCCAGTTACTGAGTCCCAATCCTATGAGTGCCCTGTTAAGGATACCGTAATCGGGATTGTATATCTTAAGCCACAGCTGACCGATAACCACCGTTGATATCAGCACGGGCATGAAGAAAACCGTCAGGAAGAAGCGCTCACCCTTATATTTGCGGCCAAGCAGCAATGCAAGCAGCAGGGAAAAAGGAAGCTGGACAAACACTGAGAAGAAAGCGATTATAAGCGCATTCTTTAAGGCCGGCATAAAATGTATGGAACCGCTGGTGAAAAGATCTTTATAGTTCTTAAATCCTATGAAGGTTCCGGGCGAAAAACCGTTCCACTTCTGAAAGCTTCTGTATACGGATACTGCTATGGGAGCTATGAGGATACCCACAAACAGCAGTATTGCAGGAAGCAGAAAAAGAAAAATATCCAGGCCCTTCCTGTAATTCTTATTCTTTGACTTTTTATTGTTTTCTGCCATCTTTAATACCTTCCAGAGAGTTTAAAACCCCTCCCGCTTCCCCGAACGAGTTGCGGGAGGGGCTATATTATGTCATATTGCTACTGTTTAAGCTTATGCTTAAGCGGATATTACCTAAGATCGCTAGCAAGACCCTCGATGAAGCCTGCACCGTCAATCTCTGAACCGTAAACCTGAGCAACATAGTCAAGATATACAGAAGCATCATCGGCTGTCATAGCTGTATCACCGAAGAGAACGTATGTCTCAGCATTTGCACAGATCTCGGAAACTGCCTGTGTAAGAGGATTGATCGAGCTTGTGTCACCGTAAGGTGTCCATGCGGGAAGTCCACAACCATCAAGATATCCGTAATGGCAGATGTACTTACCAAGTTCCATAGCGTATTCTGCAGCCTTTTCAGCGTTAGGTGATGAAGCAGCTACAGCAAGTGTATCCGAAGGACCACCGATAAGCTGGCCAAGCTTTGACTTGCTTGAGTCAATAACAGGGAACTCAGCAACTTTAACCTTATCCTTGAATGCATCGTTAGCTGCGAAGTCTGCACAGTTCCATGTACCGTTCATGTAGAATGCATACTTGCCATCCATGAAGTTAGCCTTAACTTCGTCGTTTGTAAGACCGATACCTGCGGGATCGAAGTATTCCTTGCTGATCATTTCCTGGAATGTATCAACTGCATCTGCGATACCCTGATTGTTCCATGTAGCGCCGTTAACGAATACGTCGTTAAGCTCGTCAGCACCGATCGACTTCTCGATGATAGACTCAAGGTACTCGGTTACACACCATGTTTCCTTACCTGCACATCCGAAAGGAATGATGCCCTTAGCCTTAAGGTCGTCACAGCACTTGATGAATTCATCATATGTTCCGGGGATCTCATCATATCCTGCTTCCTTAAGAAGATCCATGTTAGCGAACAGACCAACGATGTTCATTGTAAGAGGAACACCATAGTGCTTGCCTTCGTATGTTGAGTTGCCAAGCATAACCTCGGGAAGCTCGCTCTTGTAATTCTGGTAAACATCATCAAGGCAGTATACCTTGCCTGCGTTTACGAAGTCACCGAGGAATGCACATGACCATGTGAAGAAGATGTCAGGCATTTCATCTGCTGAAACTGCAGCCTTGATCTTGGTCTTGTATGACTCGTTCTCGAATGCTTCCCAGTTAAGAGTAATGTTGGGATAAAGTTTCTCCATATCAGCGATAGCTGCTTCATATGAATGACGGTTAGAGTCACTCTCTGTAGCTATACACCACATATTGAGTGTAATTGCCTCATCTGAAGATGCGCTCTCAGCGGGAGCTTCCTCAGCCGGCTCTTCTTCTGCGGGAGCTTCCTCAGCAGGAGCTTCCTCAGCGGGAGCTTCCTCAGCCGGAGCTGCCTCAGGTGCAGCGGGTGCAGCAGGTGCAGCGCCACCACATGCAGCAAGCGAGAATGCCATCACGCCTGCAAGTACAGTTGAAACTACGCGTTTCATTTTCATAATAAACCCTCCTTTAAATCTGTTGTGCAGCTTATGCTGCGTTATCTATCGTTAAGCACTAATGCTTACGACCATTACTGACTGTCTGTCTGTTCCTCTGTCTGCAAAGGAACCATCGGCCACGGATACTCTATTGTCAGGCTGTCACCGTCGAGGCTGTAATAAAGGATCGCATCCGGTATCGGATCGCTGTACATAAGCTTGATCGACTGTTCATCCTTGTTGATCCTGTAGCTTCCCGAGAAGAAGTCCTCCTCTGAGAACTGACCGTCCTTCGTAAACCTGAACAGCCAACCGTTATCCTGCTTCCACACCCCGTATATGCCGTCTTCCGTTTCACCGCCGTCGCGGTAGTAGGTGGAAGTCTCATATACGATCATCTTTTCTCCGTCGATAAGATAACGAAGATCCGTGGTGTTTCCGGAATTATCTTTTAAATGAATATATGAATCGTCTTTGGTATATGTATATCCGGTTTCTTTGTAAACCGCCTTGCCATTCGAGGATAATGAGAGTATTTCCTTGTCGGGCTCATGATCGTATGCCCACTTTTCGGTTGTAACCTTTGCTCCACAGCCTCCCATCATAAGAGAAACCGTAATAATCAGTGCTGTAAGGGCAAGCCTTAAATATTTTTTCATTAAACATTGCCTTTTCTTATTATTTCATCGTACAAACATAAATATACACGATTGTCTGTGTTATTCGAATGTAAATCTTTTACCTTATCAAGCATTTTTTTTACTTCTTTCACATAAAAGTGTGATATACTACAATTGAATTGTGCATGTTGTATATCACATTAACCCAAAACCAATGTATTATAGAGGGCACATAACATAAAGATAAGAAAGGAAACACCATGGATAAATTACTGTCACAGGAAGAAGTTGATTCCTTAGTTGATGCGTTACGTGCAATAAAGGGATATTCGGATGATGAGGTTATTTCCGAAGATGTGCTGAACAGTCAGGTGGTACTGTCACAGGGAGAGATAGACAAGCTCATCGAATCCCTTAACAACGCAAAAGGCCTCCCGGCTTACAAACCGAAGGCCAATGTTGTTCTGTCCCAGGACGAAATAGATTCACTGATCGATGCCCTCAATACATATAAGGAATACGGTCAGCTCGATGAACTTAATGCAGATCTT
>CAMORO010000002.1 GCA_946623875.1 uncultured Lachnospiraceae bacterium
ATCGGGATATTTCTCGCGTATAAGCTTTAACGTCTCCATGCCGTCCATCTCGGGCATCGTTATATCAAGTGTAACAAGATCCGGCGTGTTGGTTTCAAGGAACTGAAGGGCTTCAATACCGTTTCCTGCATTTCCTATCACCTCCAGTCCTGCCTCCTTAAGTGATCCTGCGAGCATCTTACGCATTGTGCGTGAATCATCCACAATAAGTATTGTACTCATTGGTACATCCTCCATGAATTATAATATCTTTAGACTATGATTCCTCGACTGTGAAATTGTCTGACAGAATAACCGACAATGTGATGCTTTTATCAAAAACATGGAGAGGAACATTGATTATATCTTCCGAATTAACCGTGTTGCTTCCTATATGGTAGTGAGGCGCAACCATGTCAATATTTATAAACCTGTGACTTATATCTGTGGCAAATATGCCGTTAATGCAGTTGATAAGTTCACATATCGAATCAAGAGCATCATCCATATCTTCTATGTATTCGGAACCGGCGAAACCGATCGCTGTCTTCATGAGTGTTTCCGTATCTCCCGAAATTGCAAGAAGAAGATTGAAATCACCGTTTGAGGCCTGATAGCACAGGTTATCGCAGATGAGCTTATCGCTCGTATACGGACGTTCAAGATACACATGGTAATCAACAAGCCTTGAAAGAGTTCTTATGGCTACACCGATAAGCTCCTTGGCATAGGGTGGAAGATCATACAGATATATCGGTACGATCCTGTCTATATCGCAGCTCTTAAAATCCTCCATATCGGTCAGGGTATACCCGTTATCCTGCTGGAAATCATTGAGAATATCTACGATCTCGTTCATAGTGATGAATTTAAGATCAACAGCGGACTGTACAAAAGAAAGAAATCCATTACCCTGAAGTGTGAGCAGCCTTGATACCTGATTGTCTGTCAGATAACCCTTTTCGACCGCAAGATCCCCGAAACGCTTGTCCGTAAGCGACTGAAGCTTGTTTATTTCCTCTACCTGTGACGGTGTCATAAGGTTTTCCGACTCGGCGATCATACCCAGACGTACGCGTTTCCTGGCCTGAAGATCATATATCTTCTCAAGACTCTCGGGCCCTATCTTACCGCTTCTAACCAGATAATCAGCCAAAATACGATCAAACATAATGTTTCTCCTTTAGGCAAACGATTTTGTACATATATAATAATAGCAAAAATATAACGTAACTTCAATGAATAAGTTATTATAATTTTAAAAACAATCCGGCACCATAATTTGTTGTGTGAAAATTTGTTCGTACAATAATTGGTGTTTTTCTTGAAAAATAACAAAACTATGTTATAATGTTATATGTTTTTGAGGATGCGGGAGTATATTTGTTTCATTTTATGTCTTTGACCTGATGCAAATGACATAAATATGAAAGAAAGAGGAATAATGTCGTAAGGGGTAAAGACATGGCTGATAAAGTTACATATGATGCAAGCAGTATAACAGTTCTTGAAGGTCTGGAGGCTGTCCGCAAGCGTCCGGGAATGTATATAGGAAGCGTGACGACCAAAGGACTAAATCACCTGATTTATGAAATTGTAGACAATTCGGTTGATGAGCACCTTGCCGGATTCTGTTCGGAGATAAAGGTTACTCTTGAAGCGGACGGATCCGCGACTATAGAGGATAACGGCAGGGGAATCCCCGTGGGTATGCATGAAAAGGGAATGAGCGCCGAAAGACTGGTATTTACCACCCTGCATGCGGGAGGTAAGTTCGACGATTCCGTTTATAAGACCAGCGGAGGACTTCACGGAGTCGGTTCTTCGGTCGTCAATGCCCTTTCCGAATACCTTGATATAGAAGTAAGACGCGAGGGTAAGGTTTTTCACGACAGTTACAGCAGGGGTGTCCCCACAGTGGAACTTGAAGACGGATTGCTTCCCGTGATCGGGAAGTCGCGTACTACCGGTACCAAGATCAATTTCCTTCCGGACGATACCATTTTTGAAAAGACCAGGTTCAAGGAAGAGGATATTAAGAGCCGGCTCCATGAAACCGCATATCTTAATCCCGAGCTTACGATAATATTTACGGATAACAGGCAGGAAATCCCCGATGTTGAGACTTTTCATGAGGAAGAAGGTATCATTGGCTTTGTCCGTGATATGAACCAAAATGAAGAAGCCATACATGAGCCGGTGTTTTTTAAAGGTGAAGCCGACGGAATAAAGGTTGAGGTCGCATTCCAGTATGTTAATGATTTTCATGAAAATGTACTGGGTTTCTGTAACAACATATACAACTCGGAAGGCGGGACCCATCTGACGGGCTTTAAGACAATGTTCACCAATGTCATGAACAATTATGCCAGGGAGCTAAACATCCTTAAGGAAAAGGATGCGAATTTTACGGGTGCCGACATAAGAAACGGAATGACTGCGGTTGTTTCGATAAAACATCCGAGTCCCCGCTTCGAAGGCCAGACAAAGACCAAGCTCGACAATCAGGATGCAACCAAGGCAGTCGCCAAAGTTACCGGAGATGAAGTTGTAAGATATTTTGACAGAAATCTTGAAGATCTGAAGGCAGTCCTGGCCTGTGCCGAAAAGGCCGCCAAGATAAGAAAGACCGAGGAAAAGGCCAAGACCAATATGCTCACCAAGCAGAAGTACAGCTTTGACAGCAACGGCAAGCTTGCCAACTGTGAGAGCAAGGATGCTTCCAAATGTGAGATATTCATAGTCGAGGGTGACTCTGCCGGCGGGTCGGCAAAGACAGCGAGAAACCGTATGTATCAGGCCATACTGCCGATCAGGGGTAAGATACTGAATGTGGAAAAGGCGACCATAGACAAGGTACTTGCCAATGCGGAGATCAAAACCATGATATATGCCTTCGGTTGTGGCTTTTCCGAGGGATACGGAAATGACTTTGATATAAGCAAGTTAAGATATGATAAGATAATCATCATGGCTGATGCCGATGTGGACGGAGCTCATATTTCAACTCTTCTTCTGACACTTTTTTACAGGTTTATGCCTGAGCTTATATATGAAGGACATGTATATATTGCAATGCCTCCCCTATATAAGGCAATGCCCAAAAAGGGGAAGGAGGAATATCTATATGATGACAAGGCTTTGTCAGAGTATCGCAAGTCCCATACCGATTTCACGCTTCAGCGTTACAAGGGACTTGGGGAAATGGATGCCGAACAGTTGTGGGAGACGACGCTTGACCCGCAAAGGCGTATGCTTAAGCAGGTTGAAATAGAGGATGCTCGTCTTGCAAGCAACACGACAGAGATGCTTATGGGTAATGAAGTTCCGCCAAGGAAGGCTTTCATTTATAAACACGCACATGATGCGGAGCTTGATATTTGATATGGAAACAGGGAGTGGAAATGGCAGTAATATCAGAAGACGAACAGATTATAAAAACCGAGTTCTCGGAGGTAATGAGGAAGTCATACATTGACTATGCCATGAGTGTAATTATTTCAAGGGCGCTTCCGGATGTGCGTGACGGACTTAAGCCGGTCCAGAGACGAACTCTGTATGATATGTATGAACTTGGTATTCGTTACGACAGACCTTACAGGAAGTCCGCGCGTATCGTCGGTGATACAATGGGTAAATATCACCCGCACGGTGACAGTTCGATCTATGATGCGCTTGTGGTAATGGCGCAGGATTTCAAGAAGGGTATGACGCTGGTCGACGGTCATGGCAATTTCGGATCCATCGAAGGCGACGGAGCCGCGGCAATGCGTTACACCGAAGCCAGGCTTGAGAAGGTCACACAGGAAACGATCCTTGCGGATCTTGATAAGGATGTTGTTGATTTTGTTCCCAATTTCGATGAGACGGAGAAGGAACCGGCTGTCCTTCCTGCCAAGATACCCAATCTGCTGATAAACGGCACGGAGGGAATTGCGGTAGGTATGGCTACCAATATGCCTCCTCACAATCTTGCAGAGGTTGTGGAAGGTGTTAAGGCTTATATTAAGAACCCGGATATAACAACTGCGGAACTGATGGAATATATTCCCGGACCGGATTTTCCAACGGGCGGTATCGTTGTCAATAAGGATGAGCTGCTTGAAATATACGAGACCGGTGTAGGCAAGATCAAGATCCGCGGCAAGATTGAATATGAAAAGGGTAAGGCCGGCAAGACAAGGCTTGTAATAACCGAGATCCCCTATACGATGATAGGAGCAAATATCAGCAAGTTCCTTACGGATATAGTGGCTCTGATAGATGCCAAGAAGACAAATGACATAGTGGATATTTCCAATCAGTCCAGCAAGGAGGGGATCCGTATCGTCCTTGAACTTCGTAAGGATGCGGATGTTGAGAACCTGAAGAATATGCTCCTTAAGAAGACAAAGCTTGAGGATACCTTCGGCGTCAATATGCTTGCTGTTGCTGACGGAAGGCCCGAAACTCTCGGATTAAAGGATATAATCAGGCATCATGTTAATTTCCAGCGCGAGATAAGGACAAGGAAGTACAGAAATCTTCTGAACAAGGAGCTTGATAAGAAGGAGATACAGGAGGGTCTTATAAGGGCCTGCGATATCATAGATCTTATCATAGAGATACTCAGAGGATCGAAGGATGTCAAGATGGCCAAGGCCTGTCTTACTTCCGGAAATACCGAGGGGATCAACTTTAAGTCTCGCATCAGCAGGAAAATGGCGGAACAGCTTGACTTTACCGACAGACAGGCTGAAGCAATACTTTCAATGAGATTATATAAGCTCATAGGTCTCGAACTTGAGGCATTGATGAAGGAGCATGAAGAGACTCTTAAAAATATTGAGTCATATAAGGATATAATCACCAATCCAAAGACCATGGACAGGCTCATCATTAAGGAGCTTGACAGCTACAGGAAGGAGTACGGACGCGAGCGCAGGACATCAATAGAAAATGCGGCAGCCGTTGTTTTTGAAGAGAAAAAGATCGAGGAGACTGAGGTTGTATTCCTTATGGACCGTTTCGGATATGCCAGAACCATAGATACGTCTGTTTACGAGAAGAACAGGGAAACGGTCGATGAAGAGAATAAGTATGTATTCCTTGTGATGAATACAGGTCGTGTATGTCTGTTTACCAATACGGGTATGCTGCACAGCATCAAGGTTGTGGATCTTCCTCACGGAAAGCTCAGGGATAAGGGCATACCGGTCGACAATGTCAGCAATTACAGTTCTGCCAATGAACTCATAGTGTATGCAGGTGACCTTAAGGAGATAATCATGCAGAAGCTTTGTTTCGTGACCAGGAAATCAATGCTCAAGCATGTATACGGTACCGAATTTGATATTACGAAACGTTCGGTGGCAGCAACAGGTCTTAACGAAGGCGATGAGGTGATATCCGTATTCCCGATAATCGACGAGCGTAATATAGTTCTTCGAACCAGGGACGGATACTTCCTTAAGTTCCCGCTTGATGATATACCTCTTAAGAAGAAAGGAGCAGCCGGAGTCCGCGGCATGAAGCTGGTTGGCAATGATGAGGTTACCGATGTTTATCCTCTGACCAACGGAGTTGAAGTGACGATCGATGTTAACGGCAGGAGGATAGAGCTTAATAAGCTCAAGCTGGCAAAGCGTGATGCAAAAGGAACCAAGGTAAGGACTTAGATATACAGATGGTGAGGTAGGATGAGAGTAATAGCGGGAAGTGCCAGGAGACTGCAGTTGAAAGCTCCTGCGGGTTATGAAACGCGACCGACTTCGGATAAGGTAAAGGAAACGCTGTTTAATATTCTGATGCCGTACATTTATTCGGATACGGTTTTTCTTGATCTGTACAGCGGAAGCGGAGCCATAGGGATTGAAGCCTTAAGCAGGGGTGCCGGCCGTGCCGTATTTGTTGAGAGGGGAAAGGAAGCGCTTTCGTGCATCAAAGATAACCTGAATACGACACATTTCACTGACAGGGCAAGGATCATGGCCTCGGACGTTCTGTCCGCCCTTCACAGACTTGAAGGGAACGATAAGTTTGATATTGTTTTTATGGATCCGCCCTACGGGAACGGTTATGAAAAGGCTGTGCTTGAATATCTGAGCACATCGAAACTTTTAAAAGACGATGCTCTTATAGTGATCGAAGCTTCAAATGATACCGATTTTGATTATATTTCTTCATTACCGTTTGAGATCGTCAAATATAAGAAGTATAAGAATAACTGTCATCTGTTTTTAAAGTATATAGTATGAAAGATGGAGAGCGCATATGAAGAGAGCAGTATACCCCGGCAGCTTTGATCCCATAACATACGGGCATATAGATATAATAAAAAGAGCGGCTGAAATATTTGACTGTGTGGAAGTAAGTGTTTTGAACAACATAGGCAAAACTCCGTTGTTTTCTATTGATGAACGTGTTAGTATAATTAAAGAAGTAACAAAGGATATACCTAATGTTACTGTCGGAAGCTTCGACGGTCTGCTGGTTGATTATTGCATGAAAAATAACGCGAGGACTATAATAAGGGGACTTCGCATGATAACTGATTTTGAATATGAACTTCCGCTGGCACAGACCAACCGTAAGCTTTGTGAAAATGTAGATACCGTCTTTCTGGCGACAAGTCTTGAATATGCATATCTCAGCTCATCAACCGTTAAGGAGGCAGCCAGCTTTGGCGGCGATATAAGTAAGTTTGTACCGCCTTTCATAGCTGACATGATATATAAAAAGTATGGAACAGGGAGTGAGGAGAGGATAAATGAGCAGTAAGATTGAACAGATAATTGATGAAATCGAGGATTTTATAAGCGGGTGCAAGTTCCAGGCTTTCTCGGGCGCCAATATCATTGTGGACAAGGAGCATCTTGAAGAGCTTTTAAGGGAACTCAGGATGAAAACTCCCGATGAGATCAAGCGCTATCAGAAGATCATAAGCAATAAGGAAGCCATCTTAAATGATGCCAAGGAGAAGGCTGAGGCTATGATCAATGAAGCTCAGATCCATACGGATCATATGGTAAATGAGCATGAGATCATGCAGCAGGCATATGCACAGGCGAACGAAGTTGTACAGCAGGCGGTTTCACAGGCGCAGCAGATCCTCGATACGGCTACCAATGACGCAAACGGCATACGGCAGTCTGCCATGAAATATACCGATGATATGCTGGCTGAGCTTCAGGGAATAATCAAGACGGCAATAGGTGATGCCCAGTCGAAATACACCGGATTGCTGGAACGTCTTAAGAACTGCGAGACGATCATAGACAAAAACAGGTCTGATCTGTATCCGCAGGTGGAGCTTGATAAGGAGATAGCATCCATCGAGGGTACATCAAATAAGGCCAAACTGTCCAAAACAGGCGGTATAAATCTTGATATGCTGAATAATAAATAATGATAACTATTTTTTCCGGAAGTGCATCATATGAGTTTATTAAAGGATTTAGAACCTAAAAATGTATTTCGTTTTTTTGAAGAAATCTGTGCTATACCGCATGGATCTGGAAATCTTGACGCAATAGCCGCTTATTGTGTTTCGTTTGCCAAAGACAGAGGTCTTCAATATATTCATGATGAATTTAACAATGTTTTCATTATGAAACCGGCTTCAAAAGGCTGCGAAGACAGTGCTCCGTTATTGCTGCAGGGTCATCTTGATATGGTCTGTGAGAAGAACATGGATTCGGATGCCAGGTTTGATTTTTCGAAGGATCCGCTTAAGCTGGCCATTATGGATGATTACGTATATGCAAAGGGCACAACGCTTGGCGGTGATGACGGTATCGCAGTGGCCTACATGCTTGCGATCCTTGATGATGACAGTATAAGGCATCCGGCTTTGGAATGTCTGTTTACTGCCGACGAGGAAACGGGTATGGAAGGTATGTCTTCATTTGACTGCTCCGTTATCAGGTCCAAACGAATGATCAATATTGACAATGAAAAGGAAGGTGAGGTTCTTACAAGCTCTGCAGGCGGCAGAAAGGTTAAATGCATGCTGCCCGTGAGATATCATGAGAGCAGGGGACTTGCATACGATATTGTAATATGCGGACTGCTGGGTGGTCACAGCGGTTCCGAGATAGATAAATACCGTGGAAATGCCAATCTTCTGATGGGAAGGCTTCTCCATCATTTTAAAGGAAAGATCAATTACGAACTGTATTATCTTAAAGGTGGTCTGCAGGATAATGCGATACCAAGAGAAGCCAAGGCATCCGTACTTATAGATGAAAAGGACCAGACGAGATTTGAGGATCTTATCACTGAGTTTGAACTGAATATAATCGGTGAATACAGGAAGATAGAAAATAATATTACCATTTACAGTGAATGCAGGGGGACGATAAGTACGAGTGTACTCAGTCCCAAGACGCAGGAGCGGGTCATCTTCCTTCTTATGACCATTCCCGACGGTATTGAAAAGATGTGCCCCGAAGCGGAAAGTGTGGTCCAGACATCTTCGAATGCAGGGATAGTGAGATTAAGAGAAACAAATTTTGAGGTCATAATCAGCATCAGGAGTTCCATCTCTTCGGAGAAATGCGCTTTGAGTGATAAGATCAAGTATCTTACCGAGACTATCGGCGGGAAATTTGTAGTTGAATCGGATTATCCTGCCTGGGAATACAGGGAACGTTCAAAGCTGAGAGATCTGGTAAGTTCCTGCTATATGGAATTGTATGACCGTCATCCCAAGATCACTTCCATTCATGCCGGTCTTGAATGCGGTATAATATTTGATAAGGTCAAAGGAATTGATATTGTTTCCCTCGGCCCTCTGATAGAGGATATTCATACACCCAAGGAGAAACTCAGTATAAGCTCAACAGAGCGTACATGGAGGCTGTTGTTAAAAATATTGGAGAAATGTACTGATGAGTGAGTTGATAAGGCTTGACAGATATGTTTCAGAGTGCGGTGTTTTGAGCCGCAAACAGGCTGTACCGGCAATCAAGGCCGGAAGAGTCACTGTTGAAGGCGAAGTTGTAACAGTTCCGGGCTTCAAGATAAGTGATGATGTCAGGGTTACTTTGGATGGCAATGAACTTACCTACAGCAGATATTCGTACTATATGCTTTATAAACCAATGGGATGTGTAAGTGCAGTAAAGGACAGGCTCAGTGATACTGTTATAGGATATCTTAAGGATGTGAAAACAGCCGGACTGTTTCCGGTGGGGCGTCTTGACAAGGACACTGAAGGTCTTCTGCTTATTACCAATGACGGGCAGTTGTGTCATGATCTTATATCACCCGGGAAGCATGTTGAGAAGACTTACTATGTTGTTTCCGACATAAGCCTTCCCGAAAATGCGACGGAAGAATTTGCCAGGGGTATTGATATCGGTGATGATAAAATATGTCTTCCGGCGGTCCTTAAGCCTTCTGATCTTATTGAGGGTTACGAAGGTCATGCGTATGAACTGACCATAACCGAAGGACGTTTCCATCAGATCAAGCGAATGTTTTACAGATATGGAGCGAAGGTGGTTTATCTTAAACGTCTGTCGGTAGGAGGCGTTAAGCTGGATGAATCTTTAAAGCCCGGTGAATTTCGCAGGCTGAACGAAGATGAGCTCAGGCTGCTGGGCAAATGATATATAGGGCGTGAACTTTTTATGAAAAAGAACAAAGGTGAATGGGGTTATGTGAATTACCAGCGTAAGAGAGTTATGCTCATTACGCTGGTTCTCTATATTTGTGCGATAGGTATTTTTCTGTTCGGATATTACACGACAGATACCACAAAAAACATATGGTCAATAATTGCCATACTCAGTATTCTTCCCGCAAGCAAAAGCATGGTAAATCTCATAATGTTCATGCGTTTTAAATCCTTAAAAACAGAAGTGTATGATCATTATTCCGCGGCGATAAAGGATATTCCGGCAATCTACGAGGCCCCTTTCACAACATATGAAAAAACATATTTCGTGGATGCGCTTACATGCAGAAGCAATACGGTAACGGTATGCTATCTTGGGAAGCCTTTCGGTAAGAATGATCATGAAAAGGACATGAAGGGCTTAAAGGAACATCTTTCAAATGTTCTTAAGAACGACGGCTTCAGTGCGTGTACGGTTAAGCTCTATGATGATCCGGATGCATTTATAAGACGTATCAATGAAATCAACTCAAATCTTAAGTCGGAAGATGTTAAGGAAAGCCCGATGCTTAATACCCTCAGAGCTGTAATACTCTGATATGATGCTAAGTACATAAGCTATATATAAGCGTGATTATTCGGAACATGCTCAAATTACATACAAGGTAAGTCAGATCATGGGAGTTAAAAATGAGGGAATTCGTGATATCAAAGGATGAGCAGGGGGTAAGGCTTGATAAACAGCTTCTGAAGATACTGAATAATTCAGGCTCCGGTTTTATCTATAAGATGTTAAGGAAAAAAAACATCACCTTAAATGATGCCAGGGCTTTGGGAAGTGAGAGGCTTAAGTGTGGAGATGTTATCAGGATATATTTTTCCGATGATACCTTTAACAGGCTGTCTTCCCCAAAGGTATCGGAAGAGATACAGGGCTGCTGCCTGCCGTCAGGGAAATATGAAACAGAAAAGCTCATCATTTACGAAGATGGCAATTTTATGATATTAAACAAGCCATCGGGACTTCTTTCGCAAAAGGCCGGGAAGGATGATTTTTCCTTAAATGAACTGTGCATAGAGTATCTTATAGATAAGGGTGTGATAAGCAGTGAATCCCTGCTTATGTTCAAGCCTTCGATATGCAACAGGCTTGACCGCAATACATCAGGGATCGTTATCTTTGCCTGCAATTATGCGGCTGCCAGAACAATAAACGAAGCACTTTATCAAAGAACCATACATAAATACTATTTGTGTATAGTAAAGGGTACGGTTAAGAAGGAAGGCTCCAAAAAGGGGTTCCTCATAAAGGATGGAAAATCCAATTCCGTTGTTATCGATGAAAGGGACGGAGGTGAAGGAAGGCAGATAGAAACGGCGTACAGACCGCTTGTGTACAATGATGAGCATACCCTTCTTGAAGTGGAACTGATCACGGGACGGTCTCATCAGATAAGGGCACAGATGGCCTCCATCGGACATCCGCTGCTTGGTGATAACAAGTACGGAGATAAGGCCCTGAACAGGAAATATCATGATGTGTTAAGAGGAACGTCACAGCTTCTTCATGCGTATAAGCTTGTAATACCCGGGGATGCCGAAGGCGTACTTAAAGCAGTGGCAGGTACCGTCTTTAAGGCTCCGTTACCGCAGGAGTTCGTAAATATGTGTGATCGTCTGGGACTTAAATACGATACGGAATAAACAGTTACATCAAAAGCACACTTAAACACTGACTCATCATACAATACGGAGATCTTAATGCATGCCCACATGGAACAGCAGAGGCCTCAGGGGATCTACTCTTGAGGATCTTATAAACAGGACAAATGATAAATACAGGGATAACAGGCTGGGATTAATACAGAAGATCCCCACGCCGATAACTCCGATCAATATCGATAAGGCTAATAAACAGATAACCCTTGCATATTTCGATCAGAAAAGTACTGTCGACTATATAGGAGTCGTACAGGGCATCCCGGTGTGCTTTGATGCTAAGGAATGTGCAAAAGAAACATTTGCACTTGCAAATATCCATGAGCATCAGGTCGCTTTTATGAATGAATTTGAAGAACAGGGCGGCATAGCTTTTTTCCTTGTGTATTTTTCGTCTTTGGATATATTTTATTATCTGAAGCTTTCTAAGCTGATGGAATTCTGGAACCGGATGCTTGAAGGAGGAAGGAAGAGCTTTAGATATGAGGAATTGGACGAAGCTTATATTATAAAGCATAAGCATGGTGTGATGGTGCCTTATTTCGATCTTCTCAACAAGGATCTGCAGGAGAGAGATTAGTACTTGACACAGACGGGATATTTTAATATAATTTCGTGGTAATTCATTACCACGTTATCACGCTAAAGTAAGGACGGATTAATAATGCAGAAAAAACTGATCCACACACCCGAAGGTGTACGGGATATCTACGGAGATGAATTCAGGCATAAGCTGCTCATACAGAGGAGGCTGAATGACCTTATCAACAGGTACGGTTATGAGGATATACAGACTCCGAGCTTTGAATTCTTCGATATTTTCTCCGGTAATACAGGAACAATACCGTCAAAGGAGCTGTACAAGTTCTTTGATAAGGAAGGGAATACTCTTGCACTAAGGCCTGATTTTACTCCTTCGATCGCAAGGGCGGGGGCCAAATACTTTGCCGAAGAAACTCTTCCGATACGTTTCTGTTATACGGGAAGCACCTTTAACAATGCTTCGGATTATCAGGGAAGGCTTAAAGAAAGTACCGAGATCGGTGCCGAACTCATAAATGACGGCAGTGTTGATGCCGATGTCGAAGTTATTCTTATGACTACAGAGGCGCTTAAGCTGGCCGGTCTTAATGATTTTCAGATCAGTATTGGCAATCTGGAGTTCTTCAAAGGCCTGTGTGCGGAGCATGGTATAGATGAGGACAATGAACTGATGCTTCGCGAAATGATAAATGACAAGAATCATTTCGGAACGCTGGATATACTTGATTCACTTGAGCTTAAGGATAATGTAAAGGAGATATTCGGACGTATGCCTTTGCTTTTCGGTGGTATCGATGTTCTTAAGGAAGCTTCGGGCTATGTTACCAATGAACGTTCGCGTGCCGCGATCGGACGTCTTGAGGCTATTTATGACCGCCTTAAGATAAACGGCTGTGAGAAGTACATTTCCTTCGATCTGGGCATGCTCAGCAAGTACAATTATTATACAGGCATCATTTTCAGAGCATACACATACGGAAGCGGAGATGCTATAATAAAGGGCGGACGTTATGACAATCTGCTAAGCGAGTTCGGAAAGGAAGCGCCCGCCGTAGGCTTCTGTATCCAGCTTGACCAGCTCATGTCAGTGCTCAACAGACAGAAGATAACGACTGAGGTATCAGATAATGAGAGATTCCTGATCATATATGACGGGAGCTCATATCCCAAGGCCTATGAGGAGGCAGAAAGGCTCAGGAAAGGAAACGGTACGGCAGTCCTTATAAGCGAGGAAACACTGAACGGAAGGGATATTAGCAAGTACGCTCAAAACCACAGATTAAAGATAATGGATTTAAGAGAAAGACCGGTACGGTCTGACAGATAAAGGGGCATTATGAATTATATTACGTTTGCGCTGGGCAAGGGTAGGCTTGCCGAAAAAACACTTAAGCTGCTTGAGGAGATCGGAATAACCTGTGATGAAATGAAGGATAAATCCACAAGGAAGCTGATATTTGTAAATGAAGAACTTAAGCTTAAGTTCTTTCTGGCAAAGGGGCCGGATGTACCGACTTATGTTGAATACGGTGCCGCGGATATAGGAGTGGTCGGAAAGGATACTATCCTTGAAGAGGACAGGAAGTGTTATGAGGTTCTCGATCTGGGCTTCGGTAAATGCCGTATGTGCGTGTGCGGACCCGAATCCTCGGCAGAGCTCCTTAAACACCATGAAATGATAAGGGTTGCCACCAAATATCCGCATATAGCCAAGGATTATTTCTACAACAGGAAGCATCAGACGGTTGATATAATCAAGCTTAACGGGTCCATCGAGCTGGCACCCATTGTCGGCTTGTCGGAGGTAATAGTGGATATTGTCGAAACCGGTTCAACCCTTAAAGAAAACGGACTCAAGGTACTTGAGGAAGTGTGTCCGCTCTCGGCAAGGATGATCGTCAATCAGGTCAGCATGAAAATGGAAGCCGAAAGGATAAACAGGATCATCAGGGATATAAAGGAGAAACTATGAGGATCGTAAAACTTACGGAAGAGACACGAAGAAATATAGTGAAGGATCTTTTAAAGAGAAGCCCTTCACAGTATACCGAATATGAGGAGACAGTCAGGGATATAATCAATGATGTAAAGGAAAACGGGGATGAAGCACTGTTCAGGCTCACACTGAAGTATGATAAATGCAGCCTTGACTCTGAAAGCATAAAAGTGACAAAGGAAGAGATAGACGAGGCAGTAAACGGCTATGATAAAGAACTTATCGGGGTCATGGAAAGAGCTGCCGCGAACATAAGAGCCTATCATGAAAAACAGAAGCAGAACAGTTGGATCGATACGAAAGAAGACGGTTCCATTCTTGGACAGAAGATCACGCCCATCGAAAAAGTCGGAGTGTACGTTCCGGGAGGGAAGGCAGCATACCCTTCCTCCACGCTTATGAACATAATACCGGCTTCGGTAGCGGGAGTGGACAGAATAGTCATGGTAACACCGGCCGGTGCGGACGGCAAGGTCTCTGACGTGACACTTGTAGCCGCGCACATAGCCGGAGTGGATGAGATATATAAGGTTGGCGGGGCTCAGGCAATAGCAGCCCTTGCATTCGGAACAGATATAATACCAAAGGTTGATAAGATCGTAGGACCCGGCAACATCTTCGTTGCATTGGCCAAGAAGGCCGTATTCGGTCATGTCAGCATAGACAGTATAGCGGGTCCCAGTGAGATCCTTGTGATCGCCGATGAAACCGCCAATCCAAGGTATGTGGCTGCAGATCTGCTTTCGCAGGCGGAGCATGATCAGCTTGCATCCTCAATACTTATCACGACATCAAGGGAGCTTGCGGATAAGGTAAATGCCGAAATAGACATATTTACCGCCGGACTGGAGCGGAGTGAGATCATACTTAAGTCACTTGAGAATTACGGATATATACTTATAGCAGATGATATCGATGAAGCCTGCAGCGCCGCAAATGAGATCGCCTCGGAACATCTTGAGATACTTACAAAGGATGCCTTCAATGTTATGACCAAAATACGTAATGCAGGTGCGATCTTTATCGGTGAGTATTCATCCGAACCTCTCGGGGATTATTATGCGGGCCCCAATCATGTATTACCTACAAACGGAACGGCTAAGTTCTTTTCACCCCTTTCGGTTGATGCATTCATAAAGAAGTCAAGTATAATATCTTACTCGTGTGATGCACTCAGGGAAGCGGCAGATGATATAATGTCATTTGCAAGATCGGAGGGGCTTACAGCTCATGCCAATTCGATAAAGGTAAGGTTTGAATGATCCGGTGTAATGCATGATCATGTTGTTGCTTCAAAGATAGTACTGTAACAGATATATTTGATGTTGTTAGTGTAAACGGAGAGATATATGAGTGAACAAAGGATAGGAAAGGTTAAAAGAGATACAAAGGAGACCCGGATAAACCTTGAGCTTAATCTTGACGGGAAAGGCGATGCGGAGATCGAAACCGGGATCGGTTTTTTCGATCATATGCTTGAAGGCTTTGCCAAGCACGGTCTGTTCGATCTTAAGCTTAATGTATCAGGCGATCTTCATGTGGACGGACACCACAGTGTTGAGGATACGGGAATAGTTCTCGGTAATGCGATACGTAAGGCTGTCGGATCCAAGAAGGGGATCAAACGTTACGGATATATGATACTTCCGATGGATGATGCACTTGTTCTGTGCGCGATCGATCTGTGCGGAAGACCGTATTTTTCCTATGAAGCCGAATTTGATACCGAAAAGATCGGATATCTTGATACGGAGCTTATACGTGAGTTCTTCTATGCGGTAAGCTATTCGGCTATGATGAATCTGCATATTAAGGTCTTGTCAGGGACCAATTCGCATCATATTGCGGAAGCAATGTTTAAATCATTTGCCAAGGCACTTGATATGGCTGTAAGCTATGACGAACGCATCAATGATGTGTTGTCTACGAAAGGAACACTCTAATGGCACAAAAGATGATCATTCCCTGCCTGTATCTTAAGGACGGCAGGCTTTACGAAGACTTTAGCGACGAAACCAAGATAAGCGACGATCCAGTGGGTTATGCCATGAAATGCTGCAACCTCGGAGCGGATATGCTCATAATCTTCGATCAGTCAAATGATGACACATCACATGATGAAGCTCTCCATATCATGAGAGAAATAAACAGAAGTGTGGATATTCCGGTGATCGGTGCCGGTAATATCAAGAGGAGCGAGGATGTAAAGAAGATACTTTACGCCGGCTGCCGTTATGCCGCACTTAATCTTGCGAAGCAGGACAATATAGATCTTATAGAAGATGTAAGCAAGCGTTTCTCAAAGGATAAGATCTTTGTCTGTGCCGATGCTCTTGAGCAGGTACTTGAATCTATCGATCTGATAAGGGAATATACATACGGAGTATTACTGCTTAATGACAATGTTGACGATTCCTATAAGGGTCTTAAGCTGATCCCGATAACAGGGAACAGTGACGAGGACCGGGCTGTTAAAATACTCGGAAATGACTGTGTTATAGGTATTTCGGGACGATTTGCCAATGATAACACCCAAGGACTTCGTACTGTTAAAAACCGGCTGAATGACCGGGGGATCGATACCTGCATTTTTAAGAGTCCGTACAGATTTGAAGATTTTAAAACCAATTCGGACGGCCATATTACCGTTGTTGTTCAGGATTATAAGACAAATGAGGTACTGATGGTTGCTTATATGAATGAGGAAGCCTACAATAAAACTATTGAAACCGGTATAATGACATATTATTCAAGAAGCCGTAATGAACTGTGGGTTAAGGGCGATACATCGGGGCATTACCAGTATGTTAAATCACTCACTGCCGACTGCGATATGGATACAATACTTGCAAAGGTGGCTCAGATTGGGAACGCCTGTCATACCGGAAGTTATTCCTGTTTCTTTAATGATATTGTTCATGTTGATCAGAAGGCAGTCAATCCTTTGACCGTATTTGAGGACGTATATAAAGTTATAATTGACAGAAGAAACAATCCCAAGGAAGGTTCGTACACCAATTACCTCTTTGATAAGGGTATCGACAAGATACTCAAAAAGGTTGGCGAGGAGGCAACGGAAATAGTTATCGCCGCCAAAAATCCCGATAAGGAAGAAGTTAAATATGAGATAGCCGATTTCCTGTATCACGTTATGGTACTGATGGCGCAATGCGGGCTTGACTGGACGGATATCACCAAGGAACTGGCTAACCGTTAACAGGAATCGGCAAACGGAGCATTTATGACTAAGACCGCTTTAAGCGAAGAGATTTTACTTACTATAGAGAAGCCTGCCAGATATACAGGTAACGAAGTAAACAGTGTTTACAAGGATAAGAACATGGTTGATGTGAGATTTGCTATGTGTTTTCCGGATGTTTACGAAATAGGTATGTCGCATCTGGGAATACAGATACTTTACTCCATGTTCAACACTTTTGATGATGTATGGTGCGAGCGTGTATATTCGCCGTGGGTGGATCTTCACAGGATCATGAAGGAGAGAAATATACCTCTTTTTGCCCTCGAGTCCCAGGATCCGGTTTACATGTTTGATTTTCTGGGTATTACTCTGCAGTACGAGATGTGTTACACAAATGTGCTGCAGATACTTGACCTTTCCCATATCCCGCTGATGGCAGCGGACAGAACAGAGGAACATCCGATAGTTATAGGCGGAGGTCCATGTGCCTACAATCCTGAACCGCTTGCGGATTTCTTTGATATATTCTATATAGGTGAAGGCGAGACTGCATACAGGAAGCTTATAGACCTGTACAGGAATTACAAAAAGAGCGCAATGACCAGAAAGGAATTCCTCCGTAACGCATCACATATAAGCGGGATGTATGTTCCCTGCCTGTATGAGGCCTCGTATGACGATGACGGAATACTCAGTTCGTTTGAGCCGCTGTATCCCGATGTTCCAAAGACTATCCGTAAGGAAATAGAAATGAATATGTCGGATACTTATTATCCGGTCAAACCTGTTGTCCCGTTCATCAAGGTCACGCAGGACCGGGTGACGCTGGAAATACAGCGCGGATGCATCAGGGGCTGCCGTTTCTGTCAGGCAGGCATGATATATCGTCCCGTACGGGAACGGAATGTGGAGCTTCTTAAATCCTATGCGGTTGAAATGCTTAAAAATACAGGGCATGAAGAGATATCGTTAAGTTCCCTGAGCTCAAGTGATTATTCAGGGCTTGAGGAACTCGTTAACTTTCTTGTGGAACATGCGGATAAAAAGAAATTAAACATTTCCCTGCCGTCGTTAAGGATAGATGCATTCTCTCTGGATGTTATGAGTAAGATCCAGGATATACGTAAGAGCTCGCTTACATTTGCTCCCGAGGCCGGTTCGCAGAGGCTTAGGAACGTCATTAATAAGGGACTCACCGTGGATGACATTATGGAGGGTGCAACACAGGCCTTCCTTGGCGGGTGGACAAGGGTTAAGCTGTATTTTATGCTGGGTCTTCCCACCGAAACGGAAGATGATATGCGCGGGATTGCCGGGCTTTCCAACGAAATAGCGAAGCTCTACTATGAACTGATACCCAAGAGCGAGAGGAAGGGAAGGGTGCAGATCGTATCATCGACTTCCTTCTTTGTACCCAAACCGTTCACACCCTTTCAGTGGGCATCGATGAATACCAAGCAGCAGTTCCTTGACAAAGCTCATTTCGTGAATGAATGTATGCGTGAACAGTTAAACAGTAAAAGTATCAAATACAACTACCATGAGGCTGATGTGAGTGTTCTTGAAGGAGTATTTGCAAGAGGTGACAGACGTCTATCAAAGGTACTGGTTGAAGCCTACAAAAGAGGATGCCTGTTTGATGCATGGACCGAAACGTTCAGGGAAGAGCCCTGGCTTGATGCCTTTGATGCCTGCGGTATTGATCCTGCTTTCTATACATCCAGGGAACGCTCAACAGATGAGCTTCTTCCTTGGGACATGATAGATGTCGGCGTGAGCAGGGAATTCTTAAAAAAAGAATGGGACAATGCATTAAACGAAAAGGTTACTCAAAATTGCAGAATCTCGTGCTCTGGATGCGGAGCAAGGGTCTTTGGCGGAGGGGTATGCTATGAAGGTTAGGATCAAATTCGCCAAGGAAGGAACCATGAAGTTCATAGGGCATCTTGATGTAATGCGTTATTTCCAAAAGCTGTTAAGAAGATCCGATATTCCCATTGCTTATACGACCGGAATGAGTCCGCATCAGGTAATGTCGTTCGCAATGCCGCTCGGGATCGGAGTTGAAAGTGATGCGGAGTATGTTGACATTGAAATAACCGAACCGATTTCATCTGAAACCGCGATCGGGAGGATGAACGATAACAATGTTGAAGGAATAAGGATACTTTCATTTAAAGAGCTGCCGGAAGATGCGGATAATGCAATGGCCAGTATCAGGGCAGCCGATTATGAGGTACGCTTCAGACAAGGCTATGCACCTGATTTCCCGTTTATGAAAAGGCTTGAGGCCCTTTATGAAAAGGATACCATACCGGTTCTTAAAAAAACCAAAAAGAGCGAGACTGTGGTTGACATAAAACCCGGAATATATTCCTTTGGCGGTAATGATGAATGCATTAAGATGTGTCTTTCATGCGGAAGTATGCTTAATATAAAGCCGGAGCTTGTTGCCGCTGCCGTCTTTGCAAGTGAGGACAGGGAATTAAATGAATTTGCTCTGCTGATAAGAAGAAAAGAAATATACACAATGATAAATAATGTACTAACAGGTCTTGATGAAATAGGAGGGAGCATCCAATGAATGAACAGAACATTATAATCACAAGGTACAATGACTCGATACTGTTTATGAGTACGGACGGGGACAGACCGCTGGAATATCAGCTCTTCAAAAAGGATGAGGATACTATCGGTAATATATATGTATGCGAGATCAAGGAGCAGGTTCCGAATATAGGTGCATGCTTCGTAAATTACGGAGACGGAAAGACCGGCTTCCTTAAGAGCAACAAATACAGAACCGGTGAAATGGTTGCACTGCAGCTTAAAAAAAGAGGCAACAAGGATAAGGCCCCGGTGTTTACCGATGAGCTGTCCCTGAGCGGTATCTATACCGTTCTCACCAATGCCAACAAGGATTTTGCAATATCCAAAAAGCTCCCGGATGAAAGACGCAAGGAACTCAGAAGATTATACGGCGTGTTTTTGAGTGATCTTGAATATGGTATTACATTAAGGACCAATTGCATAGGTGCCGGCCTTCGCGATGTTCTTTCAGAGGCCGACTCACTTGCGGGAATTATGGACGAAATCCTCAATACGGCTGATAAAAGGACATGCGGAAGCATCCTGTACAAGACCGATAACGAATGGATCAAGTACTGCTTTAACGCCAATACAGCATCGCTTAAGAAGATAATAACCGATGATGAGGAAATATATGAAAGCCTGAAAGCCGATGTTATCGGAACTCTTAAGAGCTCCAATCCCAATATTACACTTGAAAAGTATTCGGGTAAGCTTCTTCCGTTAAGCAAGCTGTATTCCATAGATAAGGGGATAGAGGAGGCAACCTCCAAAAAGGTATGGCTTAAATCCGGAGGCTTTTTGTATATAGAACAGACCGAAGCCTTGAATACGATTGATGTAAATACCGGAAAAACCACGGGAACAAAAGATAAGGAAACAACATTTTTCGAAACAAATCTTGAAGCAACGGAAGAGATATGCAGACAGATCAGGCTACGTAACCTGAGCGGTATAATCATAATCGATTATATTAATATGGCTGATGAGGAGAATCTTAAGCGTCTTATCAAAAGACTCAGGGAGCTGATCGCGCTTGATACGGTGAAGACCGACTTCCATGATGTAACAGCCCTTTCACTTGTTGAACTTACCAGACAGAGGGTACGTGAACCGCTGGCAGAACAGATGAAAAAGGCAGAAGAAAAATAGTTCTTTGAGGTAAAAAATGGCTGAACTGTCACCAATGATGCAGAAATACCTTGAGACAAAGGAAGAGTATAAGGATTGTATCCTCTTTTACCGTCTGGGTGATTTCTACGAAATGTTCTTCGATGATGCAATAACGGCATCAAGGGAACTGGAACTTACATTAACAGGAAAACAGTGTGGACTGGATGAAAGGGCTCCGATGTGCGGAGTTCCTTTTCATGCTGTGGAAGGTTATCTTAACAGGCTGATATCAAAGGGCTATAAGGTGGCCATATGCGAGCAGGTGGAGGATCCAAAGCTCGCAAAAGGACTTGTGAAACGGGAAGTCACAAGGATAGTTACTCCGGGAACCAATCTCGACATGCATTCCCTTGAGGAAACAAAGAATAACTATCTAATGTGCATTACGTATATTGCGGACAGATTCGGAATCGCGGTATGTGATGTGACAACCGGTGAATTCCTGGCAACGGAAATTGACAGCAGCCGCAGGCTTTGTGATGAAATATACAAGTATTCACCTGCCGAGATCATATGCAACGATCCTTTTTTCGTGTCCGGAGTGGACATTGATGAGCTTAAATACAGGCTGTCGGTTGCCATTTACCCGGTTGAAGCATGGTATTTTGATGAGGAACTGTGTGAACGAAGTATAAAGGAACATTTCGGTGTTAACAATGTAAGCTGCTTTAATCTGGAACAGCGTGACTGTGCGCTGATAAGCTCCGGCGCGCTCCTTCAGTATCTTCATGAAACACAGAAGAATTCACTGGCGCAGATCCGTACCATAAAAACCTACGATGTTTCATGGTATATGGTGCTTGACTCTGCCACAAGGAGAAACCTTGAACTGACCGAAACTATAAGGGACAAGCAAAAAAGAGGTTCTCTGCTGGGGATCCTGGACAGGACCAAAACGGCAATGGGCGGCAGGGCTTTAAGATCGATGATAGAGAGACCCCTCATTGACAAAAAGGCTATAAACGACCGTCTTGATGCGGTAAGTGAGCTTCTTGGCAATGCCATAACAAGAGAAGAAATACGTGAGTATCTGAATCCGGTATATGATCTGGAACGTCTGATGAGCCGCGTGGTATATAAGTCCGCAAATCCAAGAGATCTTATTGCACTTGGGTCTTCTCTTGAAATGCTGAAGCCGATAAAGCAGCAACTGGCTGATTTCAAGTCGGATGTTCTCAGGAAGATGTATGAGGATCTTGATACTCTTGATGATCTGCATGAACTGATCCGTGCTTCAATATCCGATGAACCTCCGATCCAGATAAAAGAAGGCGGGATCATACGGGAAGGATACAATGAGACCGTTGATTCATTAAGAAATGCGAAACGTGAAGGAAAGAGCTGGCTTGCGGATCTTGAGGCCAGGGACAGGGAACGGACCGGGATCAAGAATCTCAAAATAAAATATAACCGGGTTTTCGGCTACTATTTTGAAGTGACCAACTCCTTTAAGGAGCTGGTTCCGGATGATTATATAAGAAAACAGACTCTGACCAATGCCGAGAGATATACAACGGATGAGTTAAAAGAACTGGAGGATACCATCCTTAATTCAGAGGAAAAGCTTTTTTCTCTTGAGTATGATCTGTTCTGTGAGATCAGGGATACGCTGTCTGAGAATATTGAAAGGATACAACAGAGTGCCGGTGTGATAGCCGGCCTTGATGCACTTGCTTCCTTTGCATATGTTGCAGAGAAAAACCAGTACTGCAGGCCGACCATAAATGAAAAGGGTAACATTGATATAGAAAAGGGCCGTCATCCGGTTGTTGAGAAGATGTTGAGTTCGGATATGTTTATAACAAATGATACTCATCTTGACAATAAGGATAATCGTATCTCAATAATAACAGGTCCGAACATGGCGGGGAAATCCACCTACATGAGACAGACAGCGCTGATAGTACTTATGGCGCAGATCGGTTCTTTTGTGCCAGCTTCCAAAGCGAATATCGGAATAGTGGACAGGATATTCACGCGAGTCGGGGCTTCTGACGATCTTGCAAGCGGACAGAGTACATTTATGGTTGAAATGGCAGAGGTCGCAAATATTCTAAGAAATGCAACCCAGAACAGTCTTCTTATACTTGATGAGATAGGACGCGGTACCTCAACCTTTGACGGACTGTCAATTGCATGGGCGGTTGTGGAATATATATCAAATCCCAAACTCCTCGGCTCCAAGACACTGTTTGCCACACACTATCATGAACTTACCGAGCTTGAAGGCAAGCTTAATTCCGTCAATAATTACTGTATCGCCGTAAAGGAGCAGGGTGACAATATAGTGTTCCTAAGAAAGATTGTCAAAGGCGGTGCGGATAAGAGTTACGGAATACAGGTTGCCAAGCTTGCCGGAGTGCCCGATGCCGTGATCGAGCGTGCCAAGGAAATAGTTGATGAGCTTTCAGACAATGATATTGCCATAAATGTACGCAGCATAGCGGATAAGAAGGACAGCAGAAAGAGAAATGTAAAGAGGCTTGATGAGGTCGATCTTAATCAGATGTCGCTGTTTGATACGGTAAGCGATGATGATGTCATAAATGAGATCAAGGAACTTGATATTAATAATCTGACTCCCATGGAAGCATTGAACACTCTTAGCAAGCTGCAAAACAAGCTTGTAAACCGGTGGACATATTAAGGGAGCGGCAGCAGTCTGATTAAAACCCGAAGCATTTATAAGGATTGATCATGGAAAGAAACATACTTGTTCTTGATAAAAATACTATAGACAAGATCGCTGCCGGTGAGGTTGTCGAACGTCCGGTGTCAGTCGTAAAGGAACTGGTCGAGAATTCGATAGATTCGAATGCCAAAGCGATCACCGTAGAGATAAAGGATGGCGGAACATCCTTTATACGTGTTACGGACAACGGCTGCGGAATAAAAAAAAGCGAGGTTAAAACAGCTTTTCTAAGACACGCCACAAGCAAGATACGGACTGTTGAAGACCTTATAAATGTCGGAAGTCTCGGCTTCAGAGGTGAGGCTCTGTCAAGCATTGCGGCAGTATCGAAGGTTGAACTGCTTACAAAAACAGAGGACGAATTCACTGGGACCAGATACTGTATAGAAGGTTCGCGGGAAATGAGTTTTGATGATGTCGGCGTACCCGAGGGAACTACATTTATCGTAAGAGCCTTATTTTATAATACACCGGCCAGAAGGAAATTCCTAAAGACGCCTCAGACAGAGGGAAGTTACGTATCGGATTATATGGAAAAGGTTATGCTGTCCCATCCGGGAATAGCGTTTAAGCTCATAATCAACGGCAATACAAGGCTTCAGAGCTCCGGAAACGGTGAAATACCTGATATAATCTACGGGCTGTACGGCCGTGATATGGTAAACGGTCTGTTGCCGATCGATATCACGGACGGAGATATCACGATAAGAGGATATGTATGTAAGCCGGAGTTATCAAGAGGTAACAGGAGCTTTGAGGTATACTACGTAAACAATCGTTATATTCAGAGTACCGTGATAAGACGCGCATTGGATGAAGCATATAAGCCATATCTGATGCTTCATAAATATCCGGTTGTTTTTCTTTATATCGATATTTCACCTGAACTTATTGATGTAAATGTTCATCCGGCCAAAAAAGAGATACGTTTTCTTGAAGGTGCTCAGCTATACGATCTTCTTGTTAACGGCATACAGGATGTGCTTTCACACAAAGAACTTATCCCCGATATGCATGAGGAGAAAGAAAGAAATAAGGAAAAGGATAACATAGCACCCGAAAGGACAAGACCGGAGCCTTTCGAGACACAGAGTATATTCGGTTTTGACGCACGCGGAAATGATACAGAAAGCAGCGGTCGCAGGGATGATGATACCGGGAACAGCGGAAATGTAAAGAGCGGTACTGCCGGTTATATTGATGCGGGAAGTACACCCGACTATGTAAAAGAAGAAGGCATCTACAGATCGAAACATACCGGGGAATACAGGACCGTGCCGGCATATATGGATATTACGGCTATCAATGTTTCGGATGATACAGATACAAATGTATCAGTTAATGCGAATACTTACGATGATGAAAAAGAAAACGGATCGAATAACAGTGAAGAAGATGAGAAGGACAGACATATTCCCGGTGGAAATGAATATGAACAACTGTCAATGTTTGAGCATGGATTCCTGAGTGAAGAAGGAATACGGAAACACAGGATCATAGGTCAACTGTTTGAAACCTACTGGCTTGTTGAAATGGACAATAAACTGTACATAATCGATCAGCATGCGGCACATGAAAAGATTAAATACGAACGTCTTATCAGGCAGTTTGCAGAAGGTGAAGTGCACTCGCAAATGTTGAATCCTCCGATCATCGTCACATTGAGCATGCGCGAGGAGGCCGTACTGTGTAAGTACTCGGACAATTTCAGGAAGGTCGGTTTCGAGATAGAACAATTCGGCGGTAATGAATATTCCATCCGTGAGATACCAACCGAACTTTTCGGTCTGAGAGCAGATGAATACTTCCATGATCTTATGGATGAGCTTATGAATGACAAACAGTCCGTAAACATAGATGCTATCGATCACAGGATAGCAACAATGGCATGTAAGAGCGCGGTCAAGGGCAACAACAGGATTTCATATGAGGAGGCTGCAGCTCTTATTGATGAATTACTGACTCTTGACAATCCGTTCAACTGCCCTCACGGAAGACCCACCATAATATCTTTTACGAAGAATGAGGTGGAAAAGATGTTTAAACGTATCGTGACATAGTAGCGTAAATGGAGAGACTCTACATGGATAAAAGTCCCCTGATTATATTAACGGGTCCGACCGGTGCCGGTAAAACCGAATTGTCCATTGATCTTGCCAAAAGGCTTGACGGTGAAATAATATCCGCTGACAGCATGCAGGTTTACAGGCATATGGATATCGGGACCGCCAAGATAACAAAAGAGATGATGCAGGGAGTTCCCCATCATCTGATAGATGTACTTGAGCCTACGGAAGACTACAATGTTTCAAGGTTCAAGGATGAGGCCTCAAAGGTCATACAGGACATCCTGTCTCGTGGCAGGATACCCATAATAGTGGGCGGCACGGGCTTCTATATACAGGCACTTCTTTATGATATTGATTTTTCGGATAATGCTCAGACTCCGTACAGAGAAGAACTGTTCCGTCTGGCAAAAGAGAAAGGGAACGGATATCTGTATGATAAGTTGCAAAAGTGTGATCCCGGGGCGGCAGGATATATACATGCCAATGACATAAAAAGGGTTACAAGGGCTCTTGAATTCTTTCATGAAACAGGAAAGAGGATTTCCGAACATAACGAAACGGAAAGAAGACGGGAATCACCGTATGATTTCAGATATTTTGTTCTGAACCTGCCGCGTGAGCTTCTGTATGAGCGTATCAACAGACGTGTTGACGATATGATCAGGGCTGGCCTTGTAAATGAAGTAAAGCACCTTCTTGAACTCGGATGCAACAATTCAATGGTATCAATGCAGGGACTCGGATATAAAGAGATAATAGATTATCTTGAAGGTAATATAACCCTTGAAACCGCGACAGATACAATAAAACGGGACACAAGGCATTTCGCCAAGAGACAGCTTACATGGTTCAGGCGTGAGCGTGATGTCATCATGATAAACAAGAACGAGTTTGATTATGATGATGAGAAGATAATTGAGTTCATCATGGATCATTTGGAGAATTCATCATGAGAGGTAAGGATTTGGAGATAAAAGAATTATACAGACAGTTGGATATAGATGATGATGTATATGAGTATTCATGTGCCAAACTGGCCGGTTTAAAGGATAGATTTGAAAGGATAGACGAAACTGCCGAATTCAATCAGCTCAAGGTACTTGACGCATTAAGAGAGTGCCGGGTTAGTGAGGCATGTTTCTCAATGTCCACGGGATACGGATACAATGATATCGGAAGAGATACTCTTGAAAGGGTATATGCACAAATATTTAAAACGGAGGATGCTCTGGTGCGTCCGCAGATCACCTGTGGGACACATGCCCTGAACGTGGCTCTGTCCTCCAACCTTCGTCCGGGAGATGAACTGCTTTCGCCGGTAGGAAAGCCCTATGATACACTCGAGGAGGTCATAGGTATAAGACCCTCCTGCGGCTCGCTTAAGGAATACGGAGTAAGCTACAGACAGGTGGATCTTAAAGAGGACGGCAGCTTTGATTACGATGGAATAAGGAATGCGATAAATGAACGCACCAGAATGGTTACGATCCAGCGTTCCAAAGGATATCAGACAAGACCTACGCTTTCAGTCGGGAACATAAGTGAACTCATATCCTTTATCAAAGGAATAAAGAAGGATGTCATATGCATGGTCGATAACTGCTACGGTGAATTCGTGGAAAGGATCGAGCCCTCACAGGCAGGTGCCGATATGATAGTAGGCTCTCTTATAAAGAACCCGGGAGGCGGTCTTGCGCCGGTGGGCGGATATATAGCCGGTACTAAGAAGTGCATTGAGAACGCCGCATACAGGCTGACATCTCCGGGTCTTGGCAAAGAGGTGGGAGCATCATTAAACGTTATCCAGAGCTTCTATCAGGGATTGTTTCTTGCCCCGACTGTGGTAAGCTCGGCGGTTAAGGGAGCCATCTTTGCAGCAAACATGCTCAAAGGGCTCGGATTTACTGTGTATCCCGAACCGGAAACCGTAAGACATGATATAATCCAGGCGGTTACCCTTGGAAGCGCAGAGAGAGTCATTTCATTCTGCAAGGGCATCCAGGCAGCCGCACCGGTTGACAGCTTTGTCACCCCGGAACCATGGGCGATGCCCGGATATGATTCGGATGTGATAATGGCTGCAGGAGCGTTTGTTTCGGGATCGTCTATCGAACTGAGCGCTGACGGACCGATAAAAGAGCCGTATAATGTATATTTTCAGGGCGGACTGACTTTCCCTCATGTCAAATACGGTATAATGCGTGCCGTTCAGCAGCTTAAAAACGACGGACTTGTTAAGCCTTATGCATTCAATATATCTTGACATTTCAGTACATAAGTTTAAAATATAAATATTCGGTTGATCAGGACCCGGTCGGTCTTATATTCCCTGTAAAAGGGGACTGATGGATACAAAACATTTAACACTTAAGGAAATGCCCGCGGATGACCGTCCGTATGAGCGTTTCATGAAATACGGAGCGGGAGCCCTGTCGGATTCCGAACTTCTTGCGATCATTGTAAAGACAGGATGCAAAGGCAGGACAGGTATTGATGTGGCAAGAGAACTTTTGACATGTGCTGACGGATCATCTTCTCTGTTGAATCTTTTCAGGCTGAGCATACAGGATATGAAGGTGATTGACGGCGTGGGTGAAGTGAAGGCGATAACACTGAAATGTGTTGCGGAGATTGCCCGAAGGCTTTCCAAAGCACAATACAGTGAACGTGTTAAGCTTCATGATCCGGCAACGGTTGCGGCCATGTACATGGAAACGATGCGTCATCTTGAATATGAACAGGTAAGGATCGTTTATTCTGATGGGGCACTGCGTTTTATATGTGATGAGGTCATTTCAAGCGGAACGGTCAATAAAGCCCTTTTTTCGGTAAGGGATATATTTATAAAGGCACTTGAACATAAGGCAGTCGGCCTTATCATGCTTCACAATCATCCGAGCGGTGATCCGACACCGAGCGATGAGGATATCAGTATCACACGCAGGCTTTCAAGTGCAGGCAGTTTGATGGATATAGGATTAATCGATCATATTATTATCGGGGACGGACGTTTTATAAGCCTGTCGGAGCAGGGGATAATTTAGTCCGCGATCAGGAGGTTGGATTTGTCGATAAGCGCATTTGGCATAGATCTTGGTACTTACAACATAAAGATTTACAACGGTTTCAATGAAACCATCACATCACAGAAGAATATCATTGCGATCCAGAAGATCATGAACAAGAAGAATCTGTTCGCATACGGAGACCATGCATTTGAGATGTATGAGAAGGCTCCGCAGAATATAACTGTTTCTTTTCCGGTTATAAACGGTGTGATCGCAGACATTAACCATATGCAGATCCTTTTGCGCAATTTCATTAATGATGCGATGAACAACAATATCAGAAGCGCCGATTACTACATTTCCGTTCCGACGGACATAACCGGTGTGGAAAAAAGAGCCTTCTATGACCTTGTAAAGGAATCAAACGTTAAGGCGCGGAATATTTACATTGTCGAGAAAGCTATAGCGGACGGTGTCGGACTGGATGTGGATGTTGTTAACTCACAGGGAATACTTGTCGTTAATATAGGCTACGAAACCACTGAAATATCCATACTTTCGATGGGCGGAATAGTGCTTAGCAGGCTTATTAAAGTAGGCGGAAAAAAGTTTGATGAAAGCATAAGAAATATCATACGTAAGGAATACAATCTGCTTGTCGGGATCAAGACGGCGGAAAAGGTTAAGATCGCTCTCCCAAAGCTTGAGGAGAATAAGGAGGATGCCATTGTATATGGCAGGGATATCGTAACGGGACTGCCCGTTGAAAGAAGTATTCCGGTCAATCTGATAGAGAAGGCTATGAGTGAGAACTTTGAGACGATAATCGACAGTGTACGTGTTATTCTTGAACGTACGCCGCCCGAGCTCGGTGCCGATATTTACAGAAAGGGCATCTTTTTGACAGGCGGCTCGGCCGGTATCGGGGATCTTCATGAGCTTATCGCAAAGAGTACGGGACTTAAGGTTAATTTTTCCGTAAACGGTGAGGAGAGCGTTGCATACGGTCTGTCACAGATAATCAAGACAGAGAGCCTCCGTTCTGTCGTAAGTACGATGCAGGATGTTGAGTATTGAATTCGGTAAGAGGATATAATGGCAAGAAAAGGATACGGAAGAAATAAGATTTCTATCCCTTCTAAATATATTTTTTTAATATTGTCAATTCTGTGTGTAAGCATGATGCTTATCTCCTTTACCACGGATTTCGTAACCGGGCCCGTTGAAACGGTGGCCGGTTATATTATAGTACCTTTTCAAAAGGGGATTGCCACTGCAGGAGGATGGCTTACCGGCAGGTCAGAGAATATCCGAAAGATCAATGAACTAAATGAAGAAAACAGGAAATTAAAGGAAAAGGTCGATGAGCTCACCATACAGATAAACGACCTGACGAGGGATAAGTACGAGCTTGCCGAGCTTCGAAGTCTTTTTCTTCTTGATGAGCAGTATACCGATTATGATAAGATCGGAGCAAGGGTGATAGGGAAGGATACTGGTAACTGGTATTCCAATTTTGTTATTGACAAGGGCAGTAACGACGGCATTAAAACAGATATGAACGTAATGGCCGGTACCGGTCTTGTCGGGATAGTAACCAGGGTGGGACCCAACTGGGCTAATGTACGTTCCATTATAGACGATACGAGCAACCTGAGCGGGATGGTAATGTCTACATCCGATACACTGATCGTCAGCGGAGATCTGGAACTGATGGATGAAGGTTATATACGTTTCTCACAGCTTATTGATGAAGAAGACAAGGTGATAAAGGGAGATCAGGTGGTCACCTCCTCGATCAGCAACAAATATCTTCCGGGTATATCGGTCGGTTATATTTCCGAAATAGAGACAGATGCAAACAATCTGACCAAATCAGGGTATATAACGCCGGTTGTGGACTTCAAGAAGCTTGGAACGGTTCTTGTCGTAACCGAACTTAAGGAGACGATGGATTAATATGTTAAGAAGAATAGTGGTCTTTCTTATGATAATTACCGGATATCTTCTTCAATCCACTCTGTTCAGTGCATTTACGATAGCCGGTATAGTTCCCAATATACTTATGATAATAACTTCGGCCTTCGGACTAATGCGGGGAAAAAGAGAAGGGATGTTTGTCGGTTTTGTTGCCGGTCTGCTGGTAGATGTTTTTTTCATGAACATCCTTGGTTTTTTTGCTCTTGTTTATATGACAATAGGCTATCTTAACGGATTTTTCAGAAGTATTTTTTATCCGGAGGACATTAAGCTGCCAATGATAATGATAGGAAGCAGCGAGCTTTTGTACTGTTTTATCTGCTACATCTTTCTTTATCTGTTAAGAGGCAGGATGCATCTTGGGTATTATTTTATACATATTATGATACCGGATATAGTATATACCGTATTGATAACATTTATACTTTATAAAGGTATACTGTTTATCAACGAACGTCTTGAGGAATATGAAATCAGGAGAAGCTAGGCTTGCTTGCGGATATTAAGGAATGGATAAAAAATGTTATATTTTCTCGGCTTTTTCTGCTCACTTTAATTATAGGAGCTTTGTTTTTTGTACTCGTACAGAAGCTCTTTGTTCTTCAGATCATAAACGGAGAAGATTATCTTAACAATTTCACGCTGACGATCAAGAAGGAAATATCACTTCCGGGCGCACGCGGCAACATATACGACCGTAACGGGAATCTGCTCGCATACAATGAACTGGCCTATTCGGTTACCATAGAAGATAATTATGAGGCGACCTCGGATAAAAATCTTCTTCTTAACGATACAATAATAAGGACTGTTAATATAATCGAGAGCTGCGGTGACGAGGTAAACAACGATTTCAAGATAATAATTAACAGGTTCGGACATTATGAGTATGTCGTTTCCGATACCAGACTGCTTCGTTTCCTTGCGGATGTTTACGGTCATGCCAAGCTTGATGAACTGACTGAAGAGGAACGTAATTCCACTGCGATCGATGTCATAAGGTACCTCTGTTCCAAGGAAAGATATCAGATAGGCACAATGCAAAAAAACGAAGATGGGGAAGATGAATTCTTACCCATGCAGGGATACTCGGAAGAGGAGATCCTTAAGATCATCACTGTCCGCTTTGCGATGAGCACGAACAGCTATCAGAAATATCTGTCCACGGTTATTGCATCCCAGGTAAGCCGGGAAACTGTTGCGGCGATCATGGAGTGCTCAAATGAACTGCAGGGTGTCAGCATTGCGGAGAATATGCTGAGACGATACAATGATACACAGTATTTTGCTCATATTATAGGATATGTCGGAAATGCATCCACCGAGGATCTTGAAGAGCTGTCTGCGTCGACAAGCCATGAATATGATATGACGGATATTGTAGGTAAAGCCGGCATTGAAAAGACAATGGAGGACTATCTTCAGGGGAAAAAAGGGCGTGACGTTGTATTTACAGATAACGTCGGAAAGATCCTTGAAACAGATTCCCATGAGGATCCGGTTGCCGGTCAGGATGTATATCTTTCAATCGACTCGGATCTTCAGAAGGCTGTCTACAATATGCTCGAGCAGAAGCTGGCCGGAATACTTGTGACCAAGATAATAAACATGAAGGAATACAATAACAGTGAAGTCAAATCTTCCAAAATGATGATCCCCATAGATGATGTTTATTATGCACTGGTCAACAACAACGTGATCGATATAAATAAGTTTTCCGAACCGAATGCCCATACATACGAAAAACAGGTATATGCCTCATTCGTGAACAGGCAGGCGGAAGTGCTGGATACGCTTAGGGATGAGCTTCTGAACACAGGCACCCCATATGATCAGTTAAACAAAGAGAAGCAGGTATATGAGAGTTATATAGTTACCAGACTTATGTCATCATCCGTAGGTATCCTGAAGAGTGATCTGGTGGACAGAGACGATAAAACATATATAAACTGGACGATAAAGGAAACAATCAGTCTGAAGGAGTATCTGAATTACTGCCTCGCCAGGAACTGGATAGATATTTCCAAATTTCACACAGACAGCACATATTCAGACACCTCCGAGATGTATGTACAGCTTGTGGATTATATACTGAATGACCTTAAGGAGGATATCGGATTCTCCAAAAGGATATACAGATATATGATCAAGGACAGCAGGGTGACAGGCAAGGAACTGTGTCTTATTATGTTTGAGCAGCGTGTTATTTACGGTACCTCGGCCGAAAAAGAAGCTCTTGAAACGGGAGTGAGAACACCTTATGATTTTATTATAAATAAAATATCAAACATTGAACTGACACCCGCACAGCTCGCGCTGGATCCATGCTCGGGTTCCTGTGTTGTATTGAGTACCACGGGAGAAGTCCTTGCCTGTGTTTCATATCCGGGCTACAACAACAACCGTCTTACAAATACCATAGATGCCGATTATTATGCCGAACTGATGAATGACCTTTCAAGTCCGATGTACAATCATGCCACACAGCAGATGACTGCTCCCGGTTCCACTTTTAAGATGGTAACCGCAATAACGGGACTTGAAAGCGGTATGATAAACCTGGGAGAGTCATTAACATGCCACGGAACATATGAAATAGAGTCACTTAATCTTGAAAAAACCTGCTGGGTATATCCCGGAGCACACGGGAATCTGGATGTTACACATGCGATCGAGAATTCATGCAACAGCTTTTTCTATGAAGTCGGCTACAGGCTTGCAACAAACCTTTACCGTTCCACATATTCGGAAACCGCAGGTCTTGAAAAGCTGCGCATATATGCGGATCAATTCGGTCTGACTGAGAAAACGGGCATTGAAATGGAAGAGAATGAACCTCAATTCTCGGATACTCTGCCTATCGACTCGGCCATCGGACAGGGTAGTCACAACTATACCACAATAGGTCTTGCCCGATATGTTGACGCGATCGCAAACAGGGGAACATGCTACGAGCTTACACTTATTGATGCCATAAAGGACAGTGAAGGTAATACGGTCAGGGATTATACTCCTGCCGTAAGAAATACAGTTGAAGTGCCGGGTGAATACTGGGATGCGGTACAGTACGGCATGCGACTTGTTGTTAATAAAACAGAAGCCTTCAAGCATTTTCCCATTAACGTTGCCGGCAAGACAGGAACAGCGCAGACTTCCACTTCACGTACAAACCATGCCCTGTTTGTGGGCTTTGCACCGTATGAGAAACCGGAGATAGCCGTATCCGTCCGTATTGCCTACGGATACACTTCGGCAAATGCGGCATCTCTTGCAAGTGATGTCATGAAATACTATTTCGAACTTGAAGATAAGAGTGAGCTGATAAACGGTATAGCAAATGTTGATGAGAGTCAGGAAGTCATCGAAGACTGATTTAGTATTATGATAACGTATATATCAAAACAGTGAACTGCAGATCGGGAGAGTGAATCAATATGAAAAACACGGTAATGATAAAGAGTTTTCAGCACGGAATACGGGTACAGCTTGATCCGGATGCGGATTTTAAGTCTATTTACAGTGAACTTATAGAGAAATTCAATGCTTCGGCCAAATTCTTCGGCAAAGCCAAGCTCGTCATCTCCTTTGAGGGGAGAGATCTTAATGATGAAGAAGAGGAATTTCTTGTAAACTGCATTACTGAAAACACGGACATAACTGTATCCTGTATAATCGGCAGGGATGAAATGAGCGACATGCTGTATGTAAAGGCTGCCAACAGCTTTTCACAGAACAGTAATTCACATCCCGGACAGTTCTATAAGGGAAGTATAAAGGCCGGCGAAAGTCTTGAAACCGATTCAAGTCTGATCATACTCGGGGATGTGAACAACGGAGCTCACGTCAGTGCTTCCGGTAACATAGTAATACTCGGAACACTGTACGGAAATGTACATGCAGGGTGTTTTGGGGATGAAAAGAGCTTTGTGGCTGCGCTTGACATCAAACCGACAGAGGTTAAGATAGCCGACTGTTCCGAGATGATGACGGAAAAGAGCGGTCTGTTCCTTAAAAACAAGGCGGTTCCAAAGATACTGTATATAGACAACGGGAAGATAATGGCTAAGGTTATTAAAACCGATACACTGAACAATCTTCCTTTTTAAGAGGTTTTATATGGATCTGATAAGAGCATTTTCAAATTACAGTATAAAGAAATACAATTTTTTCCTGGTATTGCTGTCAATTGCCATATCCATAGTCGGTATACTTCTTATCGGAAGTGCGAAGGCTGACCTTGTAAGCCATCAGCTTCAGGGACTTATAATCGGTTTCGTTTTAATGCTGGTCGTTTCATTGATCGATTACCACTTCATACTTAAGTTTTACTGGCTGGAATATGTTCTTGCAATAGCGCTTCTTATGGCCGTTTATTTCTTCGGTGACAAGGGTGGAGGAGCTGCAAGATGGTTTATTTTGTTCGGAATCAGGTTTCAGCCCTCCGAGCTTGTAAAAATATTATTGATTTTATTCTATGCACAGTTTATTATGAAACATAAGAATACTCTGAATACTTTCAGGATTCTTTCACTTTGTGTGATACTTATTATTCCTCCGTTCGTACTTATCTTTAAACAGCCGGATCTCTCTACGAGTATAATGATACTGGTAATATTCGGTGTGGTAATGTTTCTCGGCGGTCTGAGCTACAAAGTAATAGCCGTGGCCGCAGCTCTTGCGGTGCCGGCGGTCATTGTACTGTTAAACATGATCCTTACGCCTGGACAGACCATTGTAAATGATTATCAGCAGAAGCGTATACTTGCCTGGATCCAGCCCGAGAAATACGCTTCCACCGAGGCATATCAGCAGCTTAATTCAATAACCGCGATAGGTTCGGGTCAGTTGCATGGTAAGGGACTTAACAACAACGTTATAGGATCTGTTAAGAACGGTAATTTTATTTCGGAAGCACAGACAGACTTTATATTTGCCATAGCAGGGGAGGAGCTTGGCTTTGTAGGCTGTTGTGCCATTATAATCCTGTTGTTTCTCATCGTGATACAGTGTATCTGGATAGCAGTAAAGGCTCATGATCTTGCAGGCAGGCTGATAGCAGGCGGAATGGCGGGATTTATCGGGTTTCAGACATTTATAAATATTGGCGTAACCACGATGATACTTCCCAATACCGGGTTGACACTCCCGTTTGTGAGTTATGGCCAGACTTCTCTGATAACAATGTTTATAGGGATAGGTTTGGTACTGAATGTCCGTATGCAGGCCAACAATTCCATACTGTACAATTGATGTACAAAGCACATAATTAAAATGGAGGTAAAGCATGAATATCGGTTTGATCGCTCATGACTCTAAGAAGAAGCTTATGCAGAATTTCTGCATTGCATACAGAGGTATACTCAGCAAGAATGTTTTATATGCAACAGGTACAACCGGACGCCTTATAGAAGAAGTGACCAATCTTTCAATTCATAAATATCTGGCGGGACATCTTGGAGGAGAACAGCAGATAGGCGCACAGATCGAACACAATGAGATCGATCTTATGATATTCCTGCGTGATCCGTTATCGCCCAAGTCACATGAGCCTGATGTCGGATACATCATAAGATTGTGTGATATTCATAATATTCCTCTTGCAACCAATCTTGCAACCGCGGAGTTACTTATCAAATCCTTAGACAGAGGGGATATGGAATGGCGTGAAATGTACAAATAGTCTTATCCTTACATTATGCATACTGACCTTATTCGCGCTTACGGGATGCTCTGAAACATATTTTGCGCAACCGTATGATTACAGAACACGGCAATCTGCTTTTTCCTTTGACAATGCCAGTGGTTCCGATACGGCCCCTCCTTTTGCCGCCGGTCTGTGTGTGGCTTCAGATGAGAACTCAGCAGACGGTCCTGCTTTAAACGGTGCCGTTGCGGCAGGTCTTTTTGATGTGAACGCATGCGGAACACTTTATTCAAAAGAAGTACATGAAAGGCTTGCACCGGCTTCGCTCACCAAGGTAATGACTGCACTTGTCGCCCTTAAATACGGGCATCCGGATGATATGATCACGGCTTCATCGGCTGTCAATATCACTGAATCGGGTGCACAGCTTGTCGGTATAAAGGAAGGCGACCGCATGAGCCTTGAGCAGGCACTTCACGGTCTTCTTATGTATTCGGGAAATGACGCAGCCGTAGTGATCGCCGAATACATTTCGGGTAATGTTGACGAGTTTTGTCTTCTTATGAATGAGGAAGCGAACAAGCTCGGAGCTACCAACACCCATTTTGTCAATCCGCACGGCCTCTCGGCCGACGATCATTACACAACGGCATATGACCTTTACCTTATCTTTAATGAGGCAATGAAGTACGATAAGTTCAGGGAGATCATCGGCAAGAGTGAATATCAGACAACCTACAGTGACCGCGACGGGAATTCAAAGGAAATGGATATAACGAATTCCAATCTGTATCTTACCGGAGATAAAAACATGCCTTCGGGAGTGACCGTTCTCGGTGGTAAAACAGGTACGACCAATAAGGCCGGATCATGTCTTATACTTTTGTCGAATGATGATAAAGGAAATCCGTATATTTCGGTGATCTTAAAGGCTGCAGACAAGGATATACTGTATACTGAAATGACAACTCTGCTTGAACAGATTCCATAGATATTACTGTTGTTTTTTGGCATGAAATAATCTATAATTACTGTATGTAGTTATTAAATACAAAGGAGGAGATAACAATGATACAATTGATCGTTGGCGAAAAGGGTAAGGGAAAGACCAAGCATCTGCTTGAGAAGGTTAATGCATCAGCCAAGACCAGTAACGGTAATATTGTTTATCTTGACAAGAATTCCAAACATATGTATGAACTCAACAATAAGATTCGCCTGATTAATGCATCTGAGTATCCGATTTCTTCCGAAGATGAATTCGTTGGGTTCGTTTGCGGAATTGTATCCCAGGATCACGACCTGGAACAGGTATATTTTGACAGTTTTATGGATGTGGCTTACATCAAGGATCGCACAAAGGTTGAGGATATCGTAAAGAAGCTTGATAAGATCAGTGAGCAGTTCAAGGTTGATTTTATTATTAGTGTCAGTCTTGATGCTTCCGAGCTGTCGGAATACATGCAGTCAAAGGTTATTGTATCTCTCTGATTTGATTTAACTTTATATTCAATGTTCAAGAGCAGATTATCCTGCAATAAGGAGGGGGAATGTCCGATTCTCCCTCCTATATGCTTGTAAGGGGCAGTATAAGTGGCACACAAAAGAAGGACTGATAATAATAAGGTAAGAAAATACAGACCTCCTATAAATATTAATCCCGGGTTGATAATATTCGGGTTTCTTTTTGTGTATATTGTTGTTGTTATCGTATCTTATTTCAGAAGCGAGCACATAGCACCATATGAGGTTACCATGGGTTCGCTCGCCGTAAACAATACATATCGCGGGGTGGCTCTTCGGGATGAAACGGTTGTCAGCTCCAATTTTGCGGGATATATCAATTACTATGCAAGAGAAGGTGAAAAGGTTGCAAACAACTCGATGGTTTATACCGTTGATGCAACCGGTAAGATAAATGACCTTATCAATAATGATACAAGCGGAACGACACTGCTGAGTAAAGAGGATATGTCCGAGCTTAAGACATCGATCACGGATTTTGCGTCGGGATTTGATCCTGTCAATTACGAGGAAACCTATCACTTCAAGTTCGATATTCAGGGTACAGTACTTAAGATAGCCAATTACAAGGTTCTTTCCGGTATCGATGCTTATAAATCCGGTGATTATTCCGATAATGTCAATTTCGGATATTCGCCGGCTTCAGGCATACTTGTTTATTCGGTTGACGGCTATGAAACACTTACCGCCGAGGATATTACAAAGGCGCTGCTTTACAACGAGGAATACGAAAAGAAACAGTTCGTAAGTAATGACCTGATAGCTGACGGAGATCCGGCCTTTAAGATCATAACGTCGGAGGAATGGTCAATACTTATTGAGATAGATGAAGAAAAATGTCGTGAGATCGAGGATGAAAGCTATGTAAATGTAAGGTTCCTTAAGAACAATTATACTGCGTGGGCTGCTCTTTCAATACTGAGACAGGATGGTACCATATTTGCCAAGCTTGATTTCAACAATTCCATGGTGACCTTTGCAACGGACAGATTTATAGAGCTTGAGCTTATTTCGGATGCCGACGAGGGACTTAAGATACCCAATTCCGCAATTGTTGAGAAAGCATTTTATTTAATTCCCGAGGAATATCTGGCCTATGATGAGTCGGGAAATGACGAAGGATTCTACAGAGAAGCTTATCTTGAAGACGGAACAGTAACCAAGGAGTTCGTCAAGGCCACCATATATGCTTCGTATGACGGTCAGCTTTACGTGGATGATAAGGCATTTATGATCGGTGATTATATAATAAAGCCCGGTAATGATGAAAAATATCCGATAAGCAAGCAGGGTATGCTGACCGGCGTGTATAACATCAACAAGGGGTATGCCGATTTTAAACAGATCACAGTACTTTATCATAATGAGGAATATTCGATAGTCAAGTCCAATACTCAGTACGGACTTAATGTTTATGACCATATTGTTCTTAAGGGTGACACGGTTGACGCCGATGATTTTATTTATGAATAAGAGGTATGTATATGTTAAAGGATAATCTTGAAGAAGTACGCAGGAACATGGAAGCGGCAGCCCTAAGGTGCGGTCGGAGCATCGATGAAGTCACCTTGATCGCCGTCAGCAAGACAAAGCCTGCAGAGATGATAAAAGAGGTATACGATCTTGGAGTCAGGGATTTTGGTGAGAACAAGGTACAGGAACTTGTTGATAAATATGACAGACTGCCGGATGATATCAGATGGCACCTTATAGGACACCTCCAGACAAACAAGGTTAAATATGTTATTGATAAGGCTTATCTGATACACAGTGTTGATTCCATTAAGCTTGCAAGGGAAATAAGCAAGGAAGCAGGGAAGCGTGGCATATGTGCCAATATCCTTATTGAAGTGAACGCAGCGGGAGAGGAAAGCAAATTCGGTTTTAGTCCGGATGAGGTTATTGATGCCGTACAGGAAATAGCCAAATTGCCTTCGATTTACATAAAAGGTCTTATGACTGTGGCACCATATGTTGCGGTCAGCGAGGAAAACAGGCAATTTTTTGTCAAAATAAAGCAATTAACTGTTGACATAATGCAAAAAAACATAGATAATGTATCTATGGATTTTATTTCCATGGGTATGTCAGGCGATTATGAGGTCGCCATTGAAGAAGGGGCAACGTACATACGGGTGGGAACGTCCATATTTGGTGAGAGGAATTATAATATTAAATAAGGAGAGTGGGAAAATGGCTTTTTTTGACAACTTACTTAAGTCGATGAAGTACAACGACGAGGATTTTGATGACGAGTACTTCGACGAAGAGGATGAGATCGAGGACACTGCGGCGCAGCGAAGATCCATCAAATCAACGACTCTTGAGGATGATTATGACAAGTCATATGGAAGGGCATCCAATAAGGTAACCTCAATAGGAGGAAGGTCGTCAGCTAAGAGCATCAGGCCAAGCGGAAATGTTAATGAGGTTTGTGTTATCAAGCCTACCAATGTAAACGATTCAAGAGAGATCACAGACACATTGCTTTCAAACAGGACAGTAGTTCTTAATGTGGAAGGGCTTGATATGGATGTTGCCCAGAGGATCATTGATTTTACTTCCGGTTCGACCTATGCAGTCGGAGGTAATCTTCAGAAGATTTCACATTATATTTTTATAATAACCCCGAGAAATGTCGATATTTCCGGTGATTTCCAGGAGATACTTTCAGGTGCGTTTGATGTACCTGCATTAAATACCAAATATTAATTGACTGATGAAGCAACCTTTCTGCTTTTGCGGAAAGGTTGTTTTTTTTATGAGAGGTTTAAGATGGAGAATGTTATTACTGTAAGTGTACGAAATGTTGCACCTTATGATGTTGTTATAAGAGATGATTTTAAGGAGCTTGGGCCAAGGCTTGAAACGTTGTATGATCATGAACGTAAGTTATGCATAATCGCAGACGCAAATGTATCGAAGTTATACGGGGACGTTCTGAAAGAAGAACTTAATAAAACGTATGTAAGTGTTGATATCCTATCTCTGGAGCTTGGAGAAGAAAACAAATCACTTGACACTGTTTCTAAGTGCTACACCTTCCTTACAGAACACAGATACAGCAGAAAGGATGCCGTTATCGCGCTTGGCGGAGGCATATGCGGTGATGTGGCCGGTTATGTGGCAGCCACCTATATGCGGGGCATAGGCTTTATACAGGTGCCCACAACACTTCTGTCCATGGTGGATTCAAGCAGCGGCGGTAAGACCGGAGTGAATTTTAAATCCTATAAGAATATGGTCGGCGCTTTTAAGATGCCCGAACTTGTTTATATCAATACATCTACATTAAAAACCCTGAATGACAGAGAGTATTCAACCGGAATGGCCGAGATCTTAAAGGCCGGGCTTATAAGGGACGGTATCTTTTACGAATGGCTCATAAATAACTTTTCGGAGATAAACGACCGTGAAACAGAGTATGTCAATGAAATGATACTTAAGAGTGTCAATATTAAGAGACTATATGTTGAAAAGGATCCGTATGAGAAAAATGAACGTGCTATACTTAATTTCGGACATACTGTAGGCCATGCACTTGAGAAATATACAGGGTTTAAATACAGCCACGGCGAATGTGTAGCACTTGGTTCCGTGGCAGCAGCGTACATTTCATGGAAAAAGGACTTTCTTAGTATGGAAGAGTATTATGAAATACGTGATATGTTTGTTCCCTTTGGACTCCCGATATCCATACAGGATATAGATATTGAAAAGATAATTGAATATTTAAGATCGGATAAGAAGAACAGCGAAGGACATATACGTTTTATCCTCCTTAAAAAGATCGGTAAGGGCATAATATCCGATGAGGTAACTGAGGACGAGATAAGAGAGGCTGTCAGACAGATTGTGTACGATCCAAATGAATAAATAAATGTAACTATTCAGAACAGGCTCAAAATACTTCGTATTTTTCGCTGCTTTGGATTCATCCAATACATAAATTTATAAAATATGCCCCTTACAAGCAAGCTTGACGGTTCATATTTTAAAATTTATGTGCTGTTCTGAATAGTTACAAATAAACTATGATTAAAGAGGTTGATATGAATAAGAAACTACGTTTATTAGCAGACTTGATCGCTGTGATGATCCTGGTGGCCATCGACCAGCTCACGAAGTCATATGCCGTTAATTCCCTCAAAGACAAAACGCCGGTTATTTTAATCAGGGGCGTACTGCAGTTGTACTATCTGCCAAACGGAAATACAGGTGCGGCTTTTGGAATTCTTTCCGGTCACAGGGTGTTATTTTTATTGATAGCCACTCTTGTCGTTGGTGTTATTGTATACGCTCTTATCAGTATCCCGGATCAGAAAAGATTTGTTATTTTACGCGTATTGCTTGTGTTTATCGCGGCCGGAGGGATAGGCAACATGATAGACCGCTTTATGCTCGGGTATGTTATTGATTTTATTTATTTCTACCTGATTAACTTTCCGATATTCAATGTTGCGGACTGTTATGTAACAGTCGCTACCATATCGGTTGCCCTGCTGATACTGTTTAGATATAAGGATGAGGATTTTAAGCTCCTGGAGAAAGAATTAAAGTTTAAAAAGAAACGGGAGCAGGATAATGAATGATTACGGCTTCATATGTCAGGATGAACAGAAAGATCTCAGGATAGACAGATGCATAGCGGACATGTATGAGGACATTTCACGATCATACATTCAGAAGCTTATAAAGGACGGAGCTGTTTTTGTAAATGATAAGGCTGTCAAGGCAAGCTACAGAGTATCGCTCGGGGACCGTATAAGCTTCAGTGCGCCCGAAGCCTGCATTCCGGATATTGTTCCCGAAGATATTCCTCTTGACATACTGTATGAAGATGATGATGTACTGGTTGTGAACAAGCCCAAGGGAATGGTAGTACACCCGGCTTTTGGACATTACAGCGGCACACTTGTAAATGCTCTTATGTATCATTGCCGTGACAGTCTGTCGGGAATAAACGGGGTTATGCGTCCCGGGATAGTTCACCGCATCGATATGGATACAACAGGTGCCTTACTTGTATGTAAAAATGATAAGGCACATCTTGCAATAGCCGGGCAGCTTAGAGAGCACACGGTAAACAGAGTGTATACGACTCTTGTTCACGGTGTTATAAAGGATGAAGAGGGAAGGATAGAAGCACCTATAGGCAGAAGTGAAAAAGACCGTAAGAAAATGGCTGTGAATTACCGCACAGGTAAAGAGGCCGTAACCAATTATAAGGTAATTAAGCGTTTCGACAAATATACACTTCTTGAATGCAGGCTTGAAACAGGAAGGACCCATCAGATACGTGTGCATCTTAGCAGTATCGGATATCCTGTGGTCGGAGATGAGCTGTACTGTTCTTTGAAACCGCCCTGTAAGCTAAAAGGTCAGACACTTCATGCGGGTATTATCGGCTTTATTCATCCGACATCAAATGAATATATGGAATTTTGTGCACCATTACCCGAATATTTTAAAGAATTGCTCAATAAACTGTAACAATTTATCTCAAATTGGTGTATACTATAAATGTTAAATATTCAGGATTTGTTTTAGCCTGTTCTGAATATTAATAATGTAGTCAAATCCACGGGAGGCTGTATGAATACAATAATCACAGTAGGACGTCAGTTTGGCAGCGGTGGACGTGAAATAGGTGAAAAGCTTGCATCCAGATACGATATAAAGTTCTATGACAAGGATCTGCTTAAACGTGCAGCAAAAGAGAGCGGAATATGTACCGAGCTTTTTGAGAATAATGATGAGAAACCTACCGGAAGCTTTCTGTACAATCTGGTTACCGATACCTATTCATACGGTTATTCTTCTCCGTATGTTGAAATGCCGTTAAGCCACAAGGTTTTTCTTGCTCAATTCGATGCCATAAAGAAGATAGCGCAGGAAGGTCCGTGTGTCATAGTCGGAAGGTGTGCCGATTATGCTCTTGCAGAACTGAAAAACTGTCTTCATGTCTTTATTAATGCTCCTATAGAGGATCGTATTGAAAGAATTTCTGCCAAATATCCCGATATAAACGATCCCTCCAAAGTCAGGGATATGATCAACAAGACTGATAAGGCACGCTCCAATTATTATAATTATTATTCATCAAAGAAATGGGGCAGAGCTGCTTCCTATGATCTGTGTATTAACAGCAGTATACTCGGGATTGACGGGACTGTGGATCTTATTTCCGGATTTGTTGACAGGTTTGAAAACAAGTAAAGATTTATGAAGAAGATTAATAAAAAATACATTCAAATAGCTGTTCTGGCATTACTTGTGGTATGCATAAGTCTTGCGTTTAATCATTTATTGACCAATCTGTCACTGCCGGATAATGCGAGAGTGGATATGTCAAAGGTTATGCTCCCGATCATAGACGGATGCGCACTTGCATATTTCTTGAATCCGCTGCTAATTAAGATAGAAACACGTCTTATGATTCCTTTAACGAAAAAAATAAAGATGAAGGATACTCCTGCCAATAAAAACAGGATCAGAGGCTTCAGTATAGCAATAACACTGATAGTATTTCTTTGGATAGTGGCTGGTCTTATACTTCTCATAGTTCCCCAGCTTCTTGACAGTGTTCAGAGTATCGTTACCAGATTTCCGTTTTATGTATCATCTTTTAATCGCTGGAGTGATCAGTTTCTTGTCCGTTATCCCCAGCTTCGTGAGGTTATTGACAATTATTGGGAAAACATCACGGATTATTCGATAAAAGAAATACTTCCAAAGGTACAGGGGCTTATTTCTTCACTTTCTTCAACGGTCGTGGGAAGTATGTGGGGGCTTGTGGTCTTCATCTTTAAGCTCATTATAGGGATCATTCTGTCTGTGTATCTGCTCTTCAATAAGGAGACGCACGGAGCCCAGGCCAAAAAGGTAGCATATTCCCTGTTCAGTGAGGAGAGGGCAAACAATCTTATAAACAATACAAGATTTGCGCATCGTACCTTCGGTGGTTTTATTTCGGGAAAGATTGTTGATTCGCTGATAATCGGTATTCTTTGCTTTATAGGTACGACAGTTATGCAGACACCTTACGCGCTGCTGATCAGTGTGATCGTTGGTGTTACCAATATCATTCCGTTCTTCGGACCTTATCTTGGTGCAATACCCAGTGGTTTTATCATTCTTATGATCAATCCGGTGAAGTGTCTGTGGTTCCTTATATTTATTCTTATTCTTCAACAGATTGACGGAAATATCATAGGTCCTAAGATCCTTGGGGATTCAACCGGATTATCCAGCTTCTGGGTAATATTTGCGATCACCTTATTCGGCGGCATTTTCGGAGTAGTGGGGTGGTTTCTTGGTGTTCCTATTTTCGCCATCATTTATGCGGCGGTCAAAACCTTTATCGATACCCGTCTCGAACGAAAGAAGCTACCGAGCGATACATTATACTATATCGGTTCTGATTATCATTCCGATCCTGACAACGCACAGGCCAATTCCGGCGATCAGATCCGTTTCGTAAGTAAAACCTTTGCGGATGTATCCAGCTACGGAAACAATCTTACAGACGCTACGATGGATCTTGGATTCGATGAATTTGATGAAGAATATGAAACGGAAAATGATCAAAAATCAGAAGTTTCGGACGCAGGAACGAATGAATGAGCGGTCGGTCGGATGATTTTGGTGTTTTGAGAAGAGTGTATGAATGGATATGTAACTATTCGCGAAAGACAACTTTAACGAATAAATAAGAACGAAATATGATTATTTCGTTCTTATTTACTCGTTAAAGTTGGTGATTTATAAATATATAACGCAATATGTTAATGTTATACTGATTTACTCATTAAAGTTGGTGTTATATAAATATATATCGCAATATGTAATATCGTACTGATTTACCCGTTAAAGTTTATGTTTTTATAAATATACAACACGCATTTATATTTTATGAGGGGAAAATGGATTTAAAACGTTTGTTAAGCTATGTTCGTAAGGCTGTCGATGATTATTCTCTGATCGATGAAGGCGACTGTATTGCTGTCGGAATTTCAGGTGGCAAGGATTCGCTTTCTCTTTTATATGCTCTTAATTCGCTAAAGAGATTCTATCCAAGTCATTTTGATATAAAGGCTGTAACGGTTGATCTGGGTTTCGGTAATCTTAACCTTGAACCGATTCGCTCTCTATGCGATTTTTTGAACGTTGAATATACAATTATCCATACTGAGATCGCTAAAATCGTTTTTGACGAAAGAAAAGAGACAAATCCCTGTTCACTGTGTGCAAAAATGCGAAAGGGAGCTCTTAATGAAGCAGTTAAGAAAATGGGCTGCAATAAAGTTGCGTATGCACATCATAAGGATGATGTTATTGAAACAATGCTTTTGTCCTTGATTTATGAAGGACGTTTTCATACATTTGCGCCCAAAACATATCTGGATCGTACTGATCTGACCGTTATAAGGCCTTTGCTTTATGTTAAGGAGGCCGACGTCATAGGCTTTGTAAACAAAATGAACCTGCCTGTATGCAAGAGTCCATGTCCGGCAGATGGATTTACACGCCGTGAATATGTAAAAAACATATTACGGGATCTTGAAAGGGATAATCACGGTACATCCGAAAGAATGTTTACGGCTATCATAAACTCAGAAATAAAGGGTTGGAATAAGGATAAATAAATCGTTAATTTATCTTAATCACTTTTCTGTCTTCAAGATTTTTTATTACAAATATAGTACAGATAGTCAGTGCGATTCCTATAGGAAGGCTTATATACCAGTGTTTTATAAAACCGGATATTATATATGTAACAAGGGAAAGTCCTGCTGCTGTCATTGCATAAGGAAGCTGGGTTGATACATGCTGTATATGATTGCACTGTGCACCGGCACTTGCCATGATGGTTGTATCAGAGATCGGGGAACAGTGATCACCGCATACGGCTCCGGCCATGCATGCTGATATGGCAATTATCATAAGCTCATTGGACATATCCCCTCCGAAAACATTAACCACTATAGGAATAAGTATACCGAATGTTCCCCAGGATGTTCCGGTTGCGAACGCAAGAAAGGTTCCCACAATAAATACGATCGCAGGAAGAAGCCCCATAAGAGCCCTGTTGTCTGCAATATTCTCAACAAGACCTGCCACATAATCGGCGGCACCCAGAGAATCCGTCATTGCCTTAAGTGTCCATGCGAAGGTCAATATCAGTATTGCCGGTACCATACTGTTAAAACCCTTGGGTAAAGCATCCATGCATTGTCTGAAGCTTAGTACCTTTGTCGCGATCATAAATATCACCGTAATGATAAGAGCCGAAACCGAGCCGTATACAAGACCTACCGATGCATCCGAATTTGAAAATGCATCAACAAAACTCTCTCCCTCAAAGAAGCCGCCTGTATAGATCATTCCGATAATACAGCTAATGAGAAGTACGAGAATAGGTACAATAAGATGAATGATCCTGCCTTCGGATTTACTTATGGTAGAGGCTTTCATATCCACACCTGTGACGTCCTGTTTCGAACCATCTTCATCTTCTTTCCTGATATTTGTATCCATGTTTGAAGCCCTTTTCATGGGACCGAAATCCACATCCTTAAGAGACAGTGTAAACATCATTACAATCGTCAGAAGCGCATAGAAATTATACGGTATGGCACGCACAAACAGAGTCAGTCCGTTGGCTCCGTCAACAAAACCGGTAACAGCGGCTGCCCATGATGAAATGGGAGCGATTATACATACCGGCGCTGCCGTTGCATCAATGAGATATGCCAGCTTGGCACGTGAAATATTGTGCTTATCGGCAACAGGCCTCATTACAGAGCCAACTGTAAGACAGTTGAAATAATCATCAATAAATATCAGCATTCCCAGTATTATCGTTGCGATCTGCGCGCCTGTTCTGGTCTTCACATGCTCGCCGGACCATTTGCCGAAGGCGGCTGATCCTCCCGCGTTGTTCATAAGCATTACCATGGTTCCGAGAACAACAAGGAAAATCAGGATCCCGACATTCCATGGATCGGAAAGCTGGGTTATCATACCGTCTACAAAAACATGCTCCATGGTGGCAGAGAAATTAAAACCCGAATACAGCACGCCTCCTGCCAGAATACCCACAAAAAGGGAAGCATAGACTTCCTTGGTTATAAGGGCCAGTGCTATGGCTATAATAGCCGGCATTAATGACCAAAAAGTGTTTGCAAACATGAATTAACCCTCCTTTACAGTTCCATGGCAATGTTGTATACTTCGGGATTTAGCTCCTTAATATAATCCATATGCTCATTTAAAAGCTCTATATTATTGTCATACTCGGTGTGATAATACTTTATAAGATTGTAGAAGGCCCATGCCGAGTCCGGTGTTAGATAAACGGTTGCCTTGCCGAAATATTCACGTGCAGCAGCTCTGTCCGTAAACTCCTTTAATACTGTCCTGCCATTCCTGCCGATCACTTCTCCGGTCATATAAAAAAGCCCCAGTCTGTTGGCAGCGTATGGCTCAAATCTGTCAGCCGAGAGCTTAAGATATCTGACATAGCTGTCTACGGCCTCTTTAAGAGTATCCTTCTCCCCTGTTTCGTACAGTGCGATTATCCTGTCTGCTTCTTTAAGAGCAAGATTGTTGGAGGCATACACATATCCTTCTTTGGCCGCTTCCTTATAAAACAGCTCCGACGCATCACAGCATGCATTCATGCTGTCAAGTGCTCCCTCCTTAACATATATACCGGCATAATCCTTACCCTCGATACATTCGGAAAATGTATGCTTAAGAAGGTCAAACATTTCCTTATCATTACCTGCTTCGTAAAGGATCCGTCCAATAAGATTAAGTGCTCCCGGGATCATAACATATTCAAGAGCACAGCAGAGCAGTTCAACAGACAAAGACATCCTCTCTCCTGTCTTCATTACTTCTATAACGGGTATTTCCTCACAATCCTTTATAAATGAGCTGCGTCTGTAATTTACAAGACAGAAAGCGATCATCCAGTAGGACAAAGGATAGGCGCTTGATCCAAAAGACCATTTACCGTCTGTATTCACTCTGACATCTGCTGCTTCCAAATACAGTCCGAAAGCTTCCCTGTAAGCATTCCTGCGTAAAATCCTCTTATAAAAAAGCATGTCGGCGTACATTTTCATAGCAACTCTGTTACCGTTTTGCGCCATGATCATTATCTCTCTTTCGGCAGTATGTGAAGCTGTCCCGTATTTTTTGTATACTTTCTCGGTATACTCATCCATATCCCTAAGATACTGATCATCATATCTGAAGTTCACCATCGGGTTGCTCCTCCTTTTTTACTTTATGAAGCGATTTATCCGGAAGCGGTATCTGAACCAGTATTATGGCAACAAACATGACAACGCATCCGATACTTTCCCTGAAGCTCATTTTTTCATGAAGCATAAGAGCACCGCCGAGTACTGCAAATACTGCTTCAAAGCTCATTATCAGTGAAGCGGGAGTCGGATCTGTAAATCTCTGCCCCACCATCTGAAGCGTATATCCCATTCCACCTGATACAAGACCGCAATACAATATAGGTATTATTGCTGTCTTAATGCTGATAAGTGAAGGTGTTTCAAGGACAAACGCAAGTATTCCCGTAATGACCGAAGCAACCGCAAACTGTATTGCCGATATGGTGACAGGATTGCCTCTTGACGCAAAATGATCACAACACAGAATATGCCCGCTGTACAAAAGCGCGCAGATACACATAAGTGCATCGCCCTTTGTCAGTATAAGCTTCTGCGTAACACATAAAAGATACATACCGCCGACTCCGAGGATAACTGCTTTCCATACCAGCCAGGTATTTCTCTTTTTGAACAGAATATAATTGATGATCGGTACAAACAGCATATACATAGCTGTTATGAAGCCTGCTTTGCCTGCAGTTGTATACACTATTCCCGTCTGTTGGAAAAGCGTGGCAAAAGAAAGGAAAACACCACAGTAAATACCTCCAAGTAAAGTATATTTCCTGTGTGCGGCTCTTACTTCGTCGGTCATTCCCGAAATATTTCGTTCAACCTTTTTACTGAGTATCCATGCAACCACACCGACTGCTATTGCGGATATGATCATTCTTGAAACCGTAAACGTGACGGGACCGATACTCTCCATACCGACACGCTGCCAGGAAAATCCCAATCCCCAGATCACTGAAGTAAATATCAGGATTGTATTTCCGAGCAATTTTGTTTTGTTCATTGAATCCTTACTACCTTACGGGTTAAAACTAACCCTTCCTTTTCCTGTCCTCTTTGAAGAATAAAGCGCTTCATCAGCCTTCTTTAATATTCCGTCTATATCATAGACATTGCCGGTACAATAAACATCGACACTTCCCATGCTGACGGATAACGGAACTCCTGCTTCCTGCGATACTTTGCTTATTCTTTCTTTAAGATCATTAAGCCGTTCTTTTGCCTGTTCCCTGTTTCCGGGTATGATCCCGACAAATTCATCTCCACCCCATCGGCAGACCTGATACTCATATCTTACAGTAAGCCTGAGCTCATTCGCCACTATACGGAGTGCAGCATCACCGGTATTATGTCCGTAGCTGTCATTTATTTTCTTGAAATCATCAATGTCGAGAATGAAAAGATATGCATGCGCATAGTCGTTCTTTCTGCAGTTCTGACACCACCATATTTCAAAGCTGTCTCTTCCGTACAGTGCGGTAAGCTTATCCCTTGATGCTTTCTGCAGTGTACGCCACAGATTGATACGTGCTTCCTTTGAGGCAAATACGATAATGATGGAATCCACTTCTTTGTCCTGTCTGCACGGAATGACAAATTCATCACCGTCACTAAGTTCCATCCTTGAACCGGGCTCAAGCAGCTTCCCCTTATACATTATTCCGTTCGTGGTTTTCTCAACATTGTAAAACGCCCTGCCGTTCCCGGTATCAAAGCTCCCGTGCTTCCTTGATACAAAACGATAGTCTACAGAAATGTCCGGCGTTTCCGTCTCGGTCGGGCGCCCCATTGTCTGATGCCCCATAAGAGAATATTCCGTTATCAATCTGCCCTGACAGATGAACAGACAGGGACTGAATTCATGTAAATCTTCACTATTTCCCTTATTGTCGCCTGATGCATCCAAAATCATATCGGTATTGTCTTCCATATGATCAACCTTTCAAAAATGGTTAACTGTTATTTTCTTATCAAACTACCTGCTTCGCTTATGCTTTATAAGCCGCATTCCCGGCGTGCACTTCTTGACCTTTGAACAAATTTTGGTATATTATAAATATCTGAAAAAGCATATAACATTTATTTATACATCAACTATTTTATATCATAAAGGAATTATATTATATATGTCATCACAGGTCAAACAAAACAAATACCGTGATTATCACGAACAGAACGATATAAACAACACCCTGAAGCTAAGGGAGATCATCACTACCCTCCCCGGATTTTGCCGTGATTTTTTCCTCGGGATAAAAGATACCACGTCTACAAGGACAAGACTTGCATATGCGTATGATCTGCGGATTTTCTTTGAGTTCCTTCACGAAACCAATCCGGCATGTCAAAAGACGGAAATAGAGGAATTCGATATACGCATACTGGATATGCTTAAGCCTATGGATATAACCGAGTATCTTGATTATCTTACCTATTATGTTAAGGATGGTGAGACTATCACCAATGATGAGAGGGGAAAACAGCGTAAGCTTTCATCATTGCGAAGCATGTACAACTACTTTTACCGAACGGAAATGATAGAAAAGAACCCGGCGGCTTTGGTTGAAATGCCCAAGCTTCACAGTAAGGAAATAATACGTCTGGATATAGATGAGGTGGCAAAGCTGCTTGACAATGTGGAGAGCGGCGAGAACCTTACCAAAAAGCAGATGGAATTCCATGAAAAAACCAAGACAAGAGATCTTGCCCTTATGACACTTCTTCTCGGCACCGGGATCCGTGTTTCCGAGTGCGTGGGCCTTGATATAAATGATGTTGATTTCAACAACAACGGGATCCTCATCAAACGTAAGGGAGGCTACGAACAGATAGTATATTTCGGTGATGAAGTTGAAGCTGTTTTAAGGGAATATATGGAAGAACGCTCTCATGTAATAGCACAGTCCGGTCATGAACAGGCTTTATTCCTGTCATTGCAGAACAAGAGGATCTCAGTGCGGTCCGTAGAGAAGCTTGTGAAGAAATATGCCATGACCGTTACAACACTGAAAAAAATAACACCTCATAAACTGAGGAGTACATACGGTACCAATCTTTATAATGAGACAGGAGACATATATCTTGTTGCCGACGTGCTTGGGCATAAGGATGTCAATACGACCAAGAAACACTACGCAGCACAGGACAGGAACAGACTGCGGATGGCGGCCAATGCCGTAAAGCTTCGTGAATCCTGAAATAAAATGTGCTGCCCGGTTATTATTCTATTGCTAACAACAATGTTAAACGGTTATAATAATGGTTGGATTCAATAAGCGAAAACATCTGAATACTTACTTGAATTCCAAAAAGAATTAAAGGAAGGCCTGTATATGGATAATTTGACTAATGCTAAAATCTGGGATGCCAAATTCCTGAGAATACTTATACCTGTTATTATCGGTTTTCTCATAATAAATGCGATCAAAAGAATATTCAGAAAGCGTGCGCAGATCCAGAAAAACCTGCACGAAAGATATCTGGCCCAACTTATGGAACTCGTGGTAATAATAGTGTGCCTTATAGATATCGTCGGTGTCATTGATGAAACAGATGATCTGGCTTCGCTCCTGATAAAAGGATCCGCTCTTATCGTTGCAATACTCGGTTTTGCCGCACAGACCGCAATTTCCGATATTATATGCGGCTTCCTTATAAGTATTTTCAAGCCGTTTGAAATAGGTGACAGGATCATCGTCGAAGGACAGGATCCCGGAATTGTTGAAGACATCACTCTTCGCCATACCGTATTAAAGATTTACGATGATCTGCGAATTGTTCTTCCGAACAGCCAGCTTAACACGAAGACACTTATAAATACAAGCTACAAGAATAAGGAACGGCGCGGTGTCCATCTGCAATTCTCGGTGAGCTATGAAACGGATGTCCAGAAGGCAATAGATGTCATACGTGACTGTGTGGCAGAGAGTCCGTATACACTTATGGTAGAAAACAACGGTATCATCGAAGACTCCGGTCCGGTATACTTCCTAAAATTTGCGGACAGTGCCCTTATACTGGAAACTACTATCTTTATAAACAGGAATACAAGCAGTTACATAGCTACTACCGATATAAATCTCCGTGTTAACAATGCATTTAAGGAGAACGGTATCGAAATTCCTTATAACTACCTTAACATTATTCAGTTTGAAGGTGAAAAGGCTGTTGTCGAAGTTGACGACAATCCGGATAAAGCCAAAAAGAAAAAGTCTTCTCCGTCCAAGCGTCATTACAGAACAAACACTGTAAGGCTTCTGGATAATTGCAGCAATATTAAAGATGCTGTGGATCTGGCGGATGTCTTTGCCAAAAAACAACGGCTTGAACCGGCTGCAAAGATGCAGCTTGAGCTGCTGACCGAGGAAACCATCGGAGTTATCAGCAGTATAGTTGAAGGTGCCAATACAAGCTTCTGGATAGAGGGAAGCGGTCTTAAATACAGGATCCATGTAAGCTTCTCAGCCAAACTGGACAGTGCCGAATACAAGAAGCTCATTAATCTCTCATCTTCCGGTAAAAATGAAGCTGCCAAAGGTTTCACGGCCAGAATATGGGATATCATGATCAGAGGTCTGAATGATACGCAGAATTCGGACAATGATAAGAATAATAACGGTACAGGTGCAGGATACAACTGGTCCTTAAGCGAAACAGATGAAGTAAATGAAGAAGAGATTTCCGAATCGATACTTGCCGCGATCGCTGATGATATCAAGGTAAGCGTGACCAAGGATCGTGTTAATTTCATGGTTATAAAATCATTACAATAAGCTCAAAGGATCAGGGCGAACAGTTTTTCGGAATATATGTTTGCATTTGAAAAAATTATATGTTATACTCTTCCTATCAGAACGGATGTTTGAACATTCGTCATTTAAGGAGGTTATATATGGCTTACGGTAAGATAACTGCAAAACAGCAGGAAATCCTTGATTATATTAAGAAAGTGACGCTGCAGCGCGGATATCCTCCGGCTGTGAGGGAAATATGTGAGGCTGTTAAGCTTCGTTCGACATCCTCGGTGCATGCACATCTTGAAACCCTGGAGAAAAACGGATATATCCGACGTGATCCTTCCAAGCCGCGTGCCATTGAAATAATCGATGACAGCTTCCAGATGGTAAGACAGGAAATGACCTCTGTTCCGATAGTCGGACAGGTCGCTGCGGGATTACCGATACTTGCCGAGCAGAATATTAACGGCTACTTCCCCCTTCCCATGGATGTTGTTCCCAACAATGAAGTTTTTGTTCTTAAGGTCAAGGGCGAGAGCATGATCAACATCGGTATCATGGATGGTGATCAGATATTTGTGGAATGCTGCAATTCCGCGAATAACGGAGATGTGGTGGTTGCCATGATCGATGACTCCGCCACTGTGAAGACCTTCTACAGGGAGGACGGTCATATCAGGCTGCAGCCCGAGAATGATACAATGGAACCTATCATCGTAGATAGCTGTCTGATAATAGGCAAGGTATTCGGAGTGTTCAGAAGGATGTGATCACCTTACCGTCACTCCAGATGCGTTCAAGGTTATAAAAGCTTCGATTTTCTTCATCAAACAGATGAATTACGAAATCAACATAATCCATAAGTATCCAATTCGCCGAATCATATCCTTCGATCTGTTTCGGCGAAATGTGTTTATGGGCAAGCTTTTCCTCAACATTATCACACATTGCCTGGATCTGGTTTGAATTTGATCCGGACGCGATTATGAAGTAATCCGCCATAACACTTATCCTGCTGATATCTATAACACGGATATCCATTGCCTTCTTATCAAGCAATGCATCGGTTGCTGTCCTGATAATATCTTTTAATTCATTGGAAATGCCTGTATCTGTTCCTTCAATCATTTTATTAGTGTCACCCATTGATCTGTTTCCTCTTATAGTATTCATATGCGTTCATGGTAGTAATATCAATACTGTTTTCACTGCTTGAAAGATAACGTATCGTATCACCCATTATCATCACCAGAGCTTCATCGATATTATCCGAATTAAATGCCCTGCTCCGTATCCTGTCAAGATCTGAGGCTTTACTTCTTGTCGGCTCAATATAATCCGATATAAACACTATCTTTTCAAGAAGAGACATATTCTGTCGTCCTGTTGTATGCCATCTGATCGCATTAAGAATATCCTTATCCTGAATACCGTATTTTTTCCCGGCAAGATATGCTCCATATTTAGCATGAAGAAGAAAACCGTTTGCCTTCTCGAAGCCTGTGATCTCTATATTATTTTTCATACACTGCTCTATCAGTTCATCATCCTTGTAACTCTTCGCGCAGTCATGCAGAATGCCCGCGATCTGGGCCTTGTAAACATCTTCATCATATTTCATGGCAAGTGCAGAAGCAATTCCGGCGACTCCGACAGAGTGTATATATCTGTGATGTTTAAGCTGTTTCTCCATCTTGTCATACAATGAATATATGAATTTATCATCGTAATTATATGAGCTCATTATCTGTATAATCCTTTTGACTGAATAATGTTTAATACAGCTTCGGGAACATAGTAACGTATTCCACGTCCCTCTCTTAAGTTATTGCGTATCATGCTTGAAGAAATATCTATATCGGGTGTATCAAGAAGCCTTATGGATGAATTGTATTCAGACTCAAGATGCTTAACAATAGACAGAAGCCGTTCATCGGGTTCATGACCCCTGGGTGCTACCACCAGAATACATTTATCAAAAATGGTCTGTGAGTCATGCCATGTTTCGATATTATATATCGAATCCTCACCTATTATAAAATACCATTCATTGTCGGGATATATCTCACTTAGCTCAGTTAATGTCTCACTGGTATAAGTATTGCCTCTCTTACGTATTTCATGATCCGAGACGGCAAAATGATCGTTACCTTCAACAGCGGCGCAGACAAGTTCCATGCGTATCGATGCATCAAGTATCTTTGAAGGATCCTTTAAATACGAACATCCTGTAGGCATAAATATTATACTGTCAAGCTCAAGGAGCTGAAACGCATTCTCTGCAAGGATCAGATGTCCGATATGAATGGGATTAAAGGTTCCACCCATTATACCTATCTTTTTGTTTGATGGATTTAAGTCTGACAAAGTCATTTCTCTCCACCTGCCTTTTCCTTCACTGTATGCAACTATTCAGAACAGCACGGATATTTACATGATCCGTTACGCTAAGGGAAGCTTGATCGTTGGTTTGTCCCTGTTCGGTTTATAAAGAATTATCTTTTTCCCGATGACCTGAACTATCCGGGAATGAGTTCTTTCAGCTATGATCTCAGCTATTGCATGCGGATCGTCTGCACAGTTCTTAAGTACTCCTATCTTTATAAGCTCACGTGCATTAACGGCTTCCTCCACCGAAGCGATAACCTCAGGAGATACACTCGCTTTACCTATATGTACCACAGGCTCCATGGTAGATGCAAGACTTTTTAAATATGCTCTCTGTTTGCTTGTCATTGTTTTCCTCTTTCAACTGATCACTCATAGAATTCAAAAGCATGTCCGTAAACGTACACGGTATCGCCGTCTTTGATCCCGAGTTCCCGAAGCTCATCCAGTATTCCGTTATCCTTCATGAAATTCTGGAAGAATGTGAAACCCTTCTCCGACTCGATATTTGTATATCCAAGCATCTTCTCGATCCTTGGACCTTCTATCCTGTATACATTCTCTTTAACATCATATTCAACTGTATACGGCTCATTAGCGGAACCCTGTCGTTCAATCCTGTATTCCGACTCGAAGATGACCGGATCACTGTTTATTTCATCAAGCATATCACGTACACAGTACACCAGTTCCTTTATACCTTCACCGGTAACCGCTGATATTGGAAATACCCTGCAGCCCTTTGGCTCAAATTCATTCCTTATGCGTTCCACCGGATCCTCTGCATCTTCGGATAAATATATGGCATCCACCTTGTTGGCTGCTATTACCTGCGGACGCATATCAAGATCACTGTTATAATTCCTAAGCTCTTTATTTATCGCGTATATATCTTCAACAGGATCCCTTCCTTCGGTGGAAGCGGCATCCACTATATGTATCAGTACCTTTGTACGTTCTATATGTCTCAGGAAATCATACCCAAGCCCGACACCTTCACTGGCTCCTTCGATCAGTCCCGGAATATCAGCTATAACGAAGCCTTTGACATCATCAATATCTACAACTCCCAAATGAGGATTAATAGTCGTAAAATGATAATTGGCTATTTCGGGTCTGGCATTGGATACTCTTGACAGGAAAGTGCTTTTTCCAACATTTGGAAATCCGACAAGACCGACATCCGCAATAACCTTAAGTTCCATTGCTATATCAAGTTCAATGGCCGGCTGTCCCGGCTGTGCATACTTGGGTGCCTGCATTCGGGAAGTGGCAAAATGCTGATTTCCGAGTCCGCCTTTTCCTCCCTTGATCAGTGTAATGCGTCTGTTGTCACCTGACATATCCACTATAACCTTGCCTGATGCATAATCCTTAAGTACTGTACCTGCGGGAACTTTGAGTATTATATCTTTTCCGTTCTTCCCCCGGCAGTTACGTTTCCCTCCGTTTTCACCGTCACCCGCCATATATTTTCGAACATGACGATAATCGGTGAGAGTGTTCATGCCTTCGTCAATCTCTACAATGACATCTCCGCCGTTTCCTCCGTCACCACCGTCCGGACCACCGTCGGGTACATATTTTTCACGTCTGAAAGAAACATGACCGTCGCCGCCTTTTCCTCCCCTGACGTATATTTTGGCTCTGTCAGCAAACATTACAATTTCTCCGTTTAAACTGCAAAAAGGCTCTAAACATAATGTTTAGAGCCTTAAATACTACTTACTGTTCCACAGGATATACAGAAGCCTGTTTCTTATCTCTTCCTCTTCTTTCGAACCTCAGAACACCGTCAACTAATGCAAACAATGTATCATCACCGCCGCGTCCGACATTAATGCCGGGATGTATCTTGGTTCCGCGCTGTCTGTATAATATATTACCCGCCTTAACGAACTGTCCGTCAGCTCTCTTCGCACCAAGTCTCTTGGATTCGGAATCTCTGCCGTTCTTGGTGGAACCGACTCCCTTCTTATGAGCGAAATATTGAAGGTTCAATTCAAACATGACCGTTACACCTCCTCAATTATCAATTTCAAATTATCTCCGTATTTTTTCTCGATGGATTCCAATCCGAGAACCAGAGAGTCCATAAGCAATTGCCCTTTTTCATCCGGTTCTTCGATAAAATCCCATCGAAGAGAACCGTTATCAACCCCTCTCACTTTACTTCCTGTAAGCTTTTCCAGTGAATTGGCAGTGTTGATAACAAGTATGGATACCGCAGAACAAATGATATCCTTTCCGGCATCTTCGAAACCGGAATGTCCTTTGCACATAAAAGTCTGATATCTGTTATTGTGCTTCAAAACCATTGCCGTGATCATTTAACATACCTACCAAGCTGATTACGCATTGATCTTATCAATCTTAACCTGTGTGTATGCTTGTCTGTGACCATTCTTCTTATGATATCCGCTCTTTCTCTTGTAACGATAAACAATGACCTTTTTACCGCGTCCGTTAGATACTACGGTGGCTTCAACAGTGGCATTGGCTACATCGGAACCAACCTTAAGCTTATCGTCGCTTACAGCAATAACATTGTCAAAGGTTACGTTAGCGCCTTCCTCGACACCGAGCTTCTCAACCTTGATCACATCACCTTCGGAAACCTTATACTGCTTTCCTCCTGTTGCTATAATAGCGTACATAGGGCACCTCCTATTCTGATTACTCGCTGGCTTCGGTAGTGCGCGGCACATTTATAACCCCACCAAGCGGCATACTCCAGTAGTTTAACATGTCTTATAAACGTTGTCAAACCATTTTTATCATATTCTCATCAGAACAGAAAATTCCCTGCCTATTTATTTATCCTATTTGGGGGATTTACGCCATCTGCAACATTTTCCCGCCTGATTACATCTTTGCTACCGGCTGCAGCAACCAATTCCATTTCATCATCTGACAGGATGGTTTTTTCAATCCGGCTGTATGTCTCATCTATTACATTCTGCAGCATGGGATTCATGGCAAATCGTTGAAAATCAAATAATTTTCTCAATTTCTCTTCCATACAACACGCTCCTTCTTAGACATATACTTAACCTGCTGTATATTTATACGAATCATATCCGTTTATGGCAATGATGAAATCCTCAGCAGATCTTTAAGCTTTCCCAATGCTGCCTTGTGCTTAACCTTAGTCATACCGTAGCTTATATTAAGCTTTTCGGATACCTCTGTGAGGGAGTAATCCTCATAGTACCGCATGATTATGATATCACGTTCATCCCGTGAAAGCTTCTTAAGAGCCAAAGCAAGCTCACCAAGTGCCTCCTCACGCAGATAGCTTTCCTCCACATTATCATTTGACACCATATCTTCCGAAAGCTCATCCGAAACCTTTGCAGACCTGAAATGATCCGTAAGGGTATTCCGCATGATAGTATATATCCATGTTGAAACAGCGGCCTTACCGGGATCATACTTCTCTGAATATTTAAGAGCCTTTATGAACACTTCACTGGTTATATCCTCCGCTTCTTCCCTGTTACCGATACGGTTTAACAGATAGCCGAATATTTTGTCATGATATTCCCTGTACAACTGTTCCTCGTTTATGCCATTCATTTATGTATATCTCCTTGTACGGATATCATCACTTCTTCTTTTCGCCATCATCAATTCCGCCGGCATCACAGTTTGATTCATGAAAACGTTTGATAAATTCAGCTTCGCATTTGTTTGTGTGACTCTGCTTGAGCTGAAACATATCACTAACCTTTGCCAGTGCACGGTTCTCTTCCATCAACTGCCTTGCCAGCCAGTCATCATATTTATTGTCCTTGAGTGTAGTTGCACTCTTTCGTGCGGTTTGCTTAACGGCATATGTCAATTCGGCAGAGGGCTTTACTGCCTGTGGCTGTTTCGTGTACCCGGCAGGGTTAAGTGTCCTGCCGGGATTCGCGTTTCCCACACGGGATTTATACCTTCTGACAGTAAAAACAATAAACAGTATGAATATTATTTCAAAAATATAAAAAAACTCCGTCATTTCATCTCCCGAATGATTAAAGTAACTATCATAAACAGTTACCACTGCATTAATCGTCGCTCATAAGCCTGTCGATTATACCACCCTTTGGCTGGGCATTTTTAACAACCTCACGTCTGGCTCCCGCAGGTGCGCCGGGTTGTCTTACCGCCCCGTGAGCCGGACCGTCAGGCCTGACTGTCTCGGCGATTGCCGTTAACGATCCCGCAAGATTGGCTATATCGGTAGGTACCACTATCTTGGTTGCCTGACCGTCAGCCATCTTTTCGGCTGTTTCATATGATTTGAGCTGAAGATACTGCAACGAAGGGCGTGCCTCGTTGATAAGCTTGATACCCTCGGCTCTTGCACGCTGAACAGCCAGCAATGCCTCTGCTTCACCTTCCGCCTCTCTGATACGCTGTTCCTTAACTGCCTCGGCACGGAGTATGGCGGCCTGTTTCTCACCTTCTGCAAGTGTTATGGCTGACTGCTTTTTACCTTCTGCGGTAAGTATTGCTTCACGTTTCTCACGTTCCGCCCTCATCTGCTTTTCCATGGCATCCTGAATTGAACGGGGCGGCTGAATGTTCTTAACCTCTACACGGCTGACCTTTATACCCCATTTATCGGTTGCATCATCAAGAATGGTGGTTATCTGGGCATTGATATTATCACGGGATGTAAGCGTCTCATCCAACGTCATGCTTCCTATGATATTTCTCAGAGTAGTTGCCGAAAGATTCTCTATGGCTGCAATAGGACGTTCAACACCGTAAGTGAACAGTTCGGCATTAAACACCTGGAAGAAAACAACCGAATCAACCATCATGGTAACATTATCTTTTGTTATAACCGGCTGCGGCTCAAAATCGGCAACCTGTTCCTTAAGAGACACCTTCTTAACAACCCTGTCTATGAAGGGCCACATAAAATTAAGTCCGGCACTCAGAGTTGTCTTATACTTGCCGAGTTCCTCAACTATATATGCACTGGCCTGAGGAACAATACACAGACTTTTAAATAGAATGATGATAAGTAAAACGATGATAACGAAAAAAGCTGTTAATCCCTGCATGACAAAACCCTCCTTTTTCTCTAATGCCTATAACATCCTCATATTTTTACAGTTATCAAATAATCACTCATATTATACATCAAAAATAAATATAATCATATCTTTTATTGTGTTTTTACGGTGCTTCTATGAATTTTTCATTATGTTCGCCGAGCAAAACATTTTCAATGGAGTTATATGCGGTTTCATCAATGGCATCATCAAGTCCGGTCAACGCCTTGAAAGGTGAGAACTGCGCCGCACGGTTCTCCATTGGCATCCGCGGATGCTTCAGGGACGTATGATGTTCCATATCTATTATCTTAAGGTACTTATCATTCATAACTATGCCTTATGTCCTCCGATCTGACTGTTTCGTTCACGTGTCATTGCTCCTTCAATGAAATTGCTGCCTTTAAGTACGGCATTTTTACCAAATTTGTTTTTGATATCAATAAGTGCGTGCTGCATGTTCTTTTCTTTTTTCAGCCTTTGGGCTTCAATTCTGTCCTTTTCCTTTAGCATTTCATAATCGGTAAAAAGATCCATCTGTTCATAAGCTGTGTTATCCTCCACATCCTTTTCGTTTATAACGTGATTTGCGGTTACATATATACGCCTTACCAGCAGTAAGGGATCGATTATGCTGTCATATAAGGACATTACAGCCTTAAGTATATCTTCCGTTGATGAAGAATATGACTTGAGGTTCACACTTCCGTGTGCATGCTTTGGAACCTGTCTGCCATAATGATCGGAAGTGATCTCACCCTTATAAGCCGAAGCTCTTTCCGGGTCTTTCAGGTTTTCTATATCATAACCTACAGTAAGTACTATCTGGTCGGTCATCAGGCTGTTTTCAACAAGGTCAAGAACAAGAAGATCCGTCATTTCCCATACAATAAGGCGGGCTTTTTCAGCAGTATAAGGTTCCTTTAATACCTGGCCGTTTCCTACAGAGGACGATTCCGGTTTGTATGCTTTAATGTCCGATATCCGACACGGTTCGTAACCCCATGCATGATCTATCAGAAGCTCGGCATTCACACCGAACAGCCTGTAAAGGAGATCCTCGTTAAGATAATCGTTAGCGCTTCCCACCGAGCACAGCGCCACATCACCCATGGTATACATCCCATGCTGTTCAAGCTTCCTTGCGATACCTCTGCCTACCCTCCAGAAATCGGTAAGCGGTCTGTGTGACCACAACTGCCTTCGATAGCTCATTTCATCCAGTTGTGCTACCCTTACCCCGTCTTCATCCGGTGCAACATGCTTGGCAACTATATCCATAGCAACCTTACAAAGAAACATATTGGTTCCGATGCCTGCGGTTGCGGTTATTCCCGTCTCCCTTAACACATGCCTGATAATGATAACAGCAAGTTCATGGGGTGTGCGTCCGTATGTTTTAAGATAATCAGTAACATCCATGAATACTTCATCTACTGAGTAAACATGGATGTCTTCGGGGGCAATATACTTAAGGTATATATTATATATTCTTGTACTGATCTCCATATAGCGTGCCATATGAGGCACAGCGGTAATATATGACAGTTTCAGGTCAGGCCTTTTGTTGATTTCGGTTGCGTTATCGGAGCTGCCTGTAAAATCACTTCCGTTAAGCTTCCTCAACCGTTCTTCGTTTACTTTTTTTACGGCGCTTACAACTTCAAAAAGCCTTGCCCTTCCCGGAATACCGTAAGCCTTTAGTGAAGGAGATACGGCAAGACAGATCGTCTTCTCTGTCCTTGAAGCATCCGCGACCACCAGATTGGTGGTAAGCGGATCAAGCCCCATATCAACACATTCAACGGATGCATAGAAGGATTTAAGATCTATTGCTATGTAATATCTTTCATCATTCATTTCGGTTACTCTTATTTTCACTGTTTGAGTTCACTTATGACGTGCCGCATTCGGGTCATACCGGATTGCTCTTGTCAACAAGCTTTTCAAATTCCTTTCTGCAGTGTGAAAAGCTCTTCATAACCCTGGGCGAGAAAGCACCGCATTCGCCGTTCTGTATCATATTGTAAGCTTCATCACAGGAAAATGCATCCTTGTATACACGTTTGCTGACCAAAGCATCATAACAGTCGGCGACGGAAACTATCTGCGCGGATATCGGTATCGAATCACCCTTGAGTTCATCCGGATAACCACGTCCGTCATACTTCTCATGATGATGCCTGCATATTTCCATGCTTATCTGCATATAAGTCTTATCCCAGTCAGCAGGCATTTTCTTAAGTATTTCGGTTCCGCTTATTGTATGAGTCTTCATTATCTCATATTCTTCGTTTGTAAGCCTGCCGGGCTTTAACAGAATACTGTCGGGGATCATTATCTTACCGACATCATGCAGCGCGCTTGCTGATGTTATTACGGCAACAAGCTCTGGCGTAAGCCCGAATTCCGGATAATCCTCCATTACCTGGTTGGCAAGTACATTGGTAAAATCCTGTACTCTTCGTACATGCTGTCCGCTCTCTTCATCCCTTCCTTCAACGACATTACCCATTAGCTCAATGATGTCATTGTTCATACGGTTAAGGGATTCGTTCTTCTCCTTGAGCTCTGCCGTACGGTCGGCAACCATCTGCTCAAGCTTCTCCTGTTCTTCTTTCTCTTTTCTTAATTCCTCGTCAACATTGTGGAAGCCGAGAATGAAACCGAACAGCCTTCCGTCCGCGTAATCGGCAACACATTTGATCTGGTAATATTCAAGAGTTCCTCCGTTGTCAACGCGGAAGTTAATGAAATACGCCACATCCTTCATAAGATGTTTACGAATGTGGTTCTTAGTCATAAGATGCAGGAATTCCTTACGGTCTTCGGGTACTACGATATTTTCCGCCATAAGCTGCATCATACGTGTGAAGTTATGTTCGTTCTCCCAGTCGTTAAACCTCTGCCTGAAGATATCCCCAACTCTGTAATGAGTAACTCCCGTTTCATTGGGATCCTTACTCTCGGTGTTAGTAACATATGCCACCCAGTCGAAATCGCCTGTAAGTCCCGTAATGACCGCATCACTCTTGAGTGTTTTTTCAAGGCCCTTCATATACTCCAGTTCATGAAGTATCTCATCATTACAGTCGACAAATGCAATTATGACCGACATTATCTTACCGGTGATATCGACATCAACGGTGGATACCCTGTATTCGTAATATCTCGGAGCAGAGCCGGACATAAGCTTACGGAAACGGATCGCATAGGAGGTTCTCTGCTTAAGCTTTTTGCGTATGATGTTTATAAGTATCTCATCATACATCTTGGGCTTGTCATCTTCAAATACATAATCACGTACATACTGATTGAAGAATTCGGAGAACCTGGCACCGTTACTGAGCATTGCCGTATATTTGGTATCGATGTCACTGGCCATCCTGAATATCTGTATATCCTCAGTGTCAAGGTTGATCTTGAACACAGATGAGTAATCCCTTGTAAGTATGCCTATAATGTCGAAGTTCTGCTGCTGCAGTTCCGCAACACCTTTTATCTCATTGTTTGCCTTCTTAAGCTCGCGGTTCGCATTTAGTATCCTTCCTGAAGTGGCAGCAAGAAAGGCAACGATGATCCCGAGAATAACAGAAACTATCAGCAGAATGATCACTTCCGGTCTGAAAAAGCCTCTGTAGTCTGACTTCGTCCGTTCCTCAATATGTGAAGCATGGTCAAGAGAAATGTCAGTAAGATCATGCCCTTCGAGAGTATGATTAACCGCTCTTGTCATAAGAGTGTACAATACAATATTTCCTCTTTTTACACCAATTCCCATCTTGAGCTTTTCAGGCGCAGGTATTACATGTACTTTTCTGTTGAGGCCTGTGTTCCTTATGTAGCTTTCCGTTGTATTATCCCTTACTATCGCACAGGTCACCTCATCATTGATCACCGCATCTATACAGTCCTTATCACTTGCATACTCATACAATGAACTGGTACCGTAATTAATGTCATCATAAAACTTCACAATACCGTTTTCGGTATAGGCTATTGAGGCAAATGTCCCTTCGGAAAACTCACCTTTATATACAACCATGAGATTATTATCCACTATGCTTTCGGTAGGTATATAATTGTACATTTCGGACTGATAAAGATATGTCGTCACCGGAAAGGCAATATCTATCTCTTCATTATCAAGAGCTTCCAGCAGTCGGATATAATTGTCATAATGAACATATTCAACTTCCGGAAAGGATTCAATATTTGAAAATATACTCGGAGCCGCATCATAAATAAAGCCGTCGGTTTCGCCGGTTTCAGAGTTGATCGAGCAAAATGGCTTGAAATCCGAAAGTGTTCCGAGCCTTATCTTTTTGTGATCCCTTATCCACTCCTTCTCCGGTGCGCTCAATATTGTTTCCAGATTACCGTTTGAAGCATAGGTACTCTGAAGAGACGAAAGATACCCGCCTGTTGTGGAATTAATATTGTCCAAGGCATTATTTATATCTCTCAAAAGACCTCTGCTGTTACTGCTCACACAGAGGTAATAATCTATACTTCCCACCTTGCGGCTTACTAAAAGTCCGGACTCGGCAACGGAATTCCGGGCGATCACAGCGGCAACCTCTCCCTTGTTCAATGCATTGATACATGCAGCCTCATTTTCATACTCCATCAGATCAGTTCCAAGTCCCAGCTTATTCATCCATTCATCGGCATATTCCCAGATCGCTGACGGAACTCCGATCTTTTTTCTTACATAATTCGAAATGGATATTGAATCGGAATCGGTATCACCGGGCACACAGAAATAGTATTCAACCGAATTCATCGGCTGATTGGGGTAAAGGACTTCTATCTTGTTTTTCTCTATACTTCTTTTGGCCTCATCATTCTTGGCATTCTCTATAAGATCATCATAAAAGTTCTTCTGATCGAAATCACGGGGAAGAGCAGGCATTATATCTATCTTGCCCAGCATAAACTGCTCAAGCAGAGTACTGTAATCACCGTATACATACTTGTACTCCCATCCGGAGTAATTCCCGATCGCCTGAAGATAATTATAGCCAAAGCCCTCCTTCTGCGGTGAATCATACACTCCTCCGAAATAATTCCGGTCATAAAAATAGGCAACCGAAACAGTCTTGAGCTTACTGCCGGCCGCCGCATCGACGGGATAAACGCAAATAAGAATGCTCATAAGGAGCATCCATACTGAGGTCAGTATATATATTGCACGTCTTATATTCTCCCGCACCTGTCACACCATCATCCTATAATCGCGAATATATGTTCATAACATTTATCCGCTTATGTAACTATTATAACAAACATTCCCTGAAAAACATAGTATATTTTACACATTTTGAACAAAACAAGAACTTCACACAAATATGTGTGAAGTTCTTGTGATCCGGCCGTAACTATTCAAAACAGGCTCAAAATGTAAATTTATCCTCGAAATAAGCAGTAAGTTCATCTATCTTAATGCGTTCCTGCTCCATTGTATCACGGTCCCTTACAGTAACCGCTCCGTCGTTTTCGGAATCAAAATCATATGTAATGCAGAACGGTGTTCCTATCTCATCCTGTCTTCTGTATCTCTTTCCGATATTTCCCCTGTCATCAAACTCACAGTTATACTTCTTGGAAAGCATAGCATAAATCTTCTCGGCTCCCTCATTAAGCTTCTTTGAAAGAGGCATGATCCCTATCTTAACGGGAGCTATCGCGGGATGAAAATGGAGTACGGTACGCATATCGGGTTTATCCTCGGTTCCGATATTCTCCTCATCATATGCTTCGCAAAGGAATGCAAGAGTAACCCTGTCTGCACCAAGAGAAGGCTCAACAACATACGGTATGTATTTCTCATTGATCTCATCATCAAAGTAATCCATCGGCTCCTTCGATGTGTTCTGATGCTGTGTGAGGTCATAGTCGGTCCTTGATGCTATACCCCACAGCTCACCCCAGTCCGTAAACGGAAATGCATATTCGATATCCGTTGTATGATCGCTGTAGAATGAAAGCTCCTCGGGATCATGATCGCGTAATCTTAAGTTCTCCTCTTTGATACCCAGCTTAAGAAGCCATTCATAACAGAATTTCCTCCAGTATTCAAACCATTCTGTCTGTGTGCCGGGCTTGCAGAAGAACTCAAGCTCCATCTGCTCGAATTCCCTTGTCCTGAATGTGAAATTACCGGGGGTTATCTCATTTCTGAAGCTCTTGCCGATCTGTCCTATTCCAAACGGTACCTTTTTACGGGATGTCCTTTGGACATTCTTGAAATTAACAAAGATACCCTGTGCCGTTTCGGGTCTTAAATACACAACATCCTTGGCGTTCTCCGTAACACCCTGAAATGTCTTGAACATTAGATTAAACTGTCTTATATCCGTAAAATTGTGCTTGCCGCATGAAGGACAGGGAACATTGTTGTCCTTTATGAACTTTTCCATTTCGGAATTGGACCATCCGTCTACGGAAGTTTCAAGCTTTATATTGTTTTCCGATGCGAATGCCTCGATAACCTGATCCGCTCTGAAACGTTCATGACACTCCTTGCAATCCATAAGCGGATCGGAAAAGCTTCCAAGATGCCCCGATGCCACCCATGTCTGGGGATTCATAAGGATCGCACAGTCCACTCCGACATTATACGGATTTTCCTGAATGAACTTCTGCCACCATGCTTTCTTGACATTATTCTTAAGCTCAACACCGAGATTTCCGTAATCCCAGGTATTTGCAAGGCCTCCGTATATTTCGGAACCGGGATAAACAAAGCCTCTTCCCTTGGCAAGCGCCACTATTTTTTCCATTGTCTTTTCCATGATATGCTCCTCACTTTATTAGATAATAAAAATATACAATATCTATTTTAAAAGTATATATCCCACGCCTACAGTATCGGAGGCCATACGTGCCCGATCCCTGTCCAATACTTCGATATTGGCAGTGGTGTAGGCGATCTTTCCGGGAAGGATGACCTCGACAGGCTCACTCACAACAACCATCTTGCTGTCTGAGAGCGATTCGAATTCATACCCGTTTATGGTCGTGTCATCCTCAGCACTTTTCAGTGTTACATCTGTAGTATACTCATGCTCCATCGCCTCTTCAACAGTACCGTAAAAGAAATCAACCTCATTGAAAGCGGCATAATCTTCATAGCTTTTGAACTCGATCAGTGCGGTAGCGACCTCTTCCCTTATGGTCAGAGATTTAAGAACTGCCGCATCCTCTTCGTCTTTGTTCTGACAATAAAGCTTAAGCTCTTTGTCGATAAGGTCGCGAAGCTCATTCTCATCATAGTATGTCTTGTCAAAAGACTCCACTATCGTATGTTTGATCCTGCCCTTGTTGTCTATTGTTACGGTAGTTTCGTTAAAAACCTCTTCATCAGATGCACATCCGGCTATAAATGCAGTGACGATAAGCAGTACAGCGATCAGTAATGATTTTGTTTTTTTGATTTCGGATCCGATAATTGTCAATTTACTCACTTCCGTCTTTAGAATATACAACTTATGTAACTATACCAAACCATTCATGGAATTTCAACCATGGTAAACGAAATAAATCTATCGTTCACCATAATAAAACACGATCATTCAATATGGCATGACAGTCACACCATATCAATGATCTCAAGTGTTCTGAACTGTCTGTCGGCAAAACGCCTCCTATACAGTTCCCCAAGGAAAAGAAGCTCTGTAAGAACTTCTTCATTTACAGCAAATGTATATAAATGCTCTATGTCAGATCTTACAATATGGTTAAGTGCCGCAACTGTTGCGGGCAGAAAGCTTCTGTTATCGGGAACTCCCGGATACTCTCCGTTCACCACGATGGTTTTGATCTCGAACACGGCTCTGACAAGCCGGTTGTCAATATTAGGCTTGATTATGGCACGTATTGACTGAAACAGAAGCTTTAACATCATTACTTCGTCATTGTTTTCACGAGTGTAATAAGATGCGTATTCAAGAAAATACATTCCAAGGTAAGCACCCTCATAATCTGTTCTGAGCTCTTCAAAATAATAAGAGATATCAGCATCGATAAGATTGTAGGCGCTCTTTCCTTCATACAGTTTAAAACTTCCGAAAGCAAAAGGATTCGTAACGGCAAGCATCTTACTGTTCGTCCTTCTGGCTCCTTTGCAGAATGCGGTTATCTTGCCGAATTCCTTTGTGAGGATCACTATTCTTCTGTCATAATCATTGACGGGAGTGGCCGATAAGACCATTCCCGTCGCAATCACCTGCTCACGCATCCGATATCCTGTAAATAATCCTTTCCTTTCAGTTTTCAAGTGCCCCGGCATCATATCCGTAGTTCTTGAGCAGTACGTCCGAATCCCGCCAATCCTTCCTGACTCTTACCCAAAGCTTAAGATTAACCTGCATCTCCAACAATCTCTCTATCTCATATCTTGCCGCAGATCCTATCTTCTTAAGCATTTTACCCTGCTTGCCTATGATTATGCCCTTGTGGGATTCCTTTTCACATATTATTGTTGCATCGATATGAACTATATCCTTTTGGAACTTCATCTGTTCTATGGTTACGGCAATACCGTGAGGTATCTCCTCATCAAGACATTTCAGGGCTTTTTCACGTATCAGTTCGGATGCTATCTGACGCTGCGGCTGGTCTGTAACCGTATCCTCGTCATAGAACGGCATCCCGTAGGGAAGGTATTTAAATATCTGCTCTATAAGAGTATCGGTGTTTTTTCCCTTAAGAGCGCTCACGGGAACAACTTCCGAAAAATCACACAGCGTTCTGTATACATCGATTATCTTTAGCAGTTCGTCCCTTTTAACGGTATCGATCTTATTGATGACGAGTATCAGGGGAACTCCCACTTTGCCAAGCTTTTCCGCTATCTGTCTGTCGGTTGATCCTATATGCTCATCGGCTTCAACGAGCCACAGAACAACATCCACATCCCTTATGGCCATATTTACCGACTTAACCATATATTCACCAAGGCGGTTCTTCGCCTTGTGAATGCCCGGCGTATCAAGGAATACTATCTGACCTTCATCACAGGTATATACGGTCTGTATCCGGTTCCTTGTAGTCTGGGGTTTATTGCTTGTTATTGCTATCTTCTGTCCGATAAGACAGTTCATCAGTGTTGACTTCCCGACATTTGGCCGTCCTACTATTGCAGCAAACCCCGATTTTAAATCATTCATTTGACTTATTACCTTCTTCGTCTTTCGATGCCGTTCCCTGCCCTCCTACAGGCTGTCCATAACCTTTTTTTCTCATTTTTGCGTTTCTTTTGGCAGCTTTCTTTTCAGCTTTCATTTTTGCCCGTTCTTCCTTTGTATACCTGCTGTTTTTGTTGATAATAAACTTTATTATCAGTACAATCACAATTATTATAACTGCCCAGATAAGAAGTACCGGAAGGGCTATTACAAGTCCGACAAGGAAATCGAGTAAGCCGTTCCATACCCGCTTGCAGTTTTTGATGAAGCCTTCACTCATACGTTCAAGCCTTGTCTTTTCAGCAACAACAACAGGTGTATATTCAATAACCTGCTCGATATTAAGGGTCACCGTACTGTAGGTAGCCTGGTTCTTCATCTGCTTAAGCTGTGCCCCGTATGATTCTATCTGATAGCGCACCTCTGTAAGTCTTGATTCAAGAGCTATTATCGTATCAAGGTCATCAGCCTGTTTGAGAAGTTCATTTATCCTGTCGTACTCTATCTCGTAGCTTTCAAGCTTGCTCTGCATATCAACATAGCGGAGAGTCACATCCTCTGCATTGCTGTTCTTTGAAAGAACGTTGGACTGTCCTTCGACCTCGTCCACGAAACCGTCAAGCTTTTCAACCGGAACCCTTGCTATTATTGTGGCTGTTTTCCTTTCCGAGCTTGAGTACTTGGTGTTCTCTATATTTGTGCTTTCAATGTATCCGCCGAGGCTGTCGACACGTCTTTCCACGTTCTTTACCATAACCTCAACGTCTTCGGATTCAACACGGAGATATACATTCTTGATAAGCATACGGCCTAAGCCTTTGGAATTGACACTCTCCGCATCAGCTTCGTTAACAGTTGCGTCATCCATTGAAGCGTCGGCCCCGCTTGCTGTCATCTTGGCCGATTCTTCAACCGGGTATTCGTCGTAATCGTATTCTTCGTATCCATCGTAATATTCTTCCGCTGCTGCCACCTGATCATCGGCCTCATAGGCGGATTTGTACTCCGCAGGAGCTTCCGGAGCGTAGGCTCCCGAACTGTCCGATGAACCGCATCCTGTAAGCGCTGCCGCAAGAACAGCCAAAGCCACTGTCATAATTCTTCTCTTCATCATATTCTTCCTCCCTCTTTATAATAACCTGATAATTAAGAACCCGTTTGTTCTCTGTTTAAGATACGTATATAACCTCCGGCTTTTATGGGAAAAATCAAAATTTATTATCCTAAAACAGCGACTCAACCTTATCAAACAGCTCCGCTTCCTTTTCAACCATCTCTTCGCTTCCGAGCACACACAGATATTCGTCTTTTACAACCGCTTCAATATAATCCGCAAGTCTTCTGATATCATCACTTTTGGCGTTCAGGACTTCATCTCTCTCCCTCTGTATTTTTTCAAGAGAATCACCCGTGAAATACGCTATCATCGATCGTACACCCTTTGCCCTTGGTGTGAGCGGAATATCCATATCCGATATTGTGCCTATTATATATTTGGTCATATCCCTTTCATCGGGATCGAAATTCCTTACGTAATCGGCCGCTCCCTTATATATTTCAAGCGTATTCCTAAGATTGGGATCCCTGTAGGAAGTAAGATACATCGCTCCGGATCTTGAGTAGGAATTCATACATCCGTAAGCACCGCCCTTAACCCTTACATTTATCCAAAGATAATCATAACCCATTATAACCTTAAGTACCTTAAGAGCTCCGGTATAATCATAACCATGCCTGATAAAGTTACCGCACAGAGCTACATACTGCACCTTTCCTGGGGTCTTGTAGCCTTCCTTTGCATGCTTAAGAGTTATGGAATACTCCTTTGTTTTTATCGGAACGGTAATAAGCTTTTTCTTGAAGCCATCGATTAGCTGCTTTAACCTTTCGTATTCGCTCTTTTCCGCGATATAGTCCACAAACAGATTCTCGGGTCTGAATACAATGTTGACAAACTCCTTAAGGTTTCTTTTGAATTCTTCCTTCCTGCTCTCATAATCCGAGATAAGAGCATCAATGAACCTGTAGAAATCTATCCCCGATGTCTTTTCGCTTATCGCTGCCGTATCCGAACAGCCTGACATTGCCCTTACAACGGCTACGGAATGACCACCCTGTGTCATTGATGTCTGCATGCGCGAACGGATCATATTAAGAATCTCAAGCAGCCTCTTATCATCCGTAAGATCAGATGTACCTATGATCTCACTAATGATATCAAAGGCGAAGGGCAGCTTGTCATACAGTACCTTCGTCCTGACTTCATAAAAGATCTTATATCTGTCCACATCATTTACATCCGTATAACAGCTAAATGTTGATGTGAGACCGCCGGTGTTAAGATTTATCTCACTGGCAAGATCGGCATATGTATGCTCTTCTGTACTGACAAATGAAAATATACTGCTGAACAGTCCGATATACGGTATCAATTCGTCCGGAAGCTTCCTTATATCAAATCCAAGGGTAAGATACCCTATACCATTTGTATATATATCATGTGTGAGAACCGTTGTTCCGCCTACATGATCAACCTCGTACTCAAAAGGAAGAGCTTCCTTTCTAATGTCGGATATCTCAAGAAGAGGGATCTTCTCAAGTTCTTCCTTCGTACTCGGTTCCTCCTGATATTTAATGAGTGCCTGTGTTTCTTTTACAAGCTCATCTATCCTGTCTTCACTTAATGACTTCTTGTATTCCGCCAGTCTGTCGGAAAGCTCTCTGTCCATCTTCGCGGTAAGCGAACGTTCGGGTTCAAGGATAACGATCGAGCTGTGCCTGTTATCAAGGAGGTATGTTTTGATAAGTTCTTCAAAATAACCCGTATCCACCTTTTCACGCAAAAAGGCAAAGGTATCGTTTGCCTCAAGATGCATGAACGGTTCAGTCTCGTCATAGAGCCAGCTGTCAAGTGCCTGTAAGCCGTACATCAGTCCCTTGGGATATGAGCCGAAATCCGCTTCGCGGTATCTGAATTCAAATACATTTATCCCCGCAAGAAGAGATTTCCTGTCAAGCCCGTTTACGGTAACATCCGTAAGCACTTCCCTGATCGTATCAAGGAAATCATCAAGCCTGTCCCTGTCCGTATTCTTCGCGATCACGGAAAAATAGGGCTGATATATTCCGTTCTCGTAAACACTCTGAATATCCTTTCCTATGTTACGGTCGATAAGAGCCTGCTTGAGTACGGCTCCCGGAGCCAGCAAAAGCGTATATTCAAGTATCTGGAACGCAATGTACAGTTCCCTGTTAAGGCTTGTATCGACTACGGTATTGTATGAAAGGAAGGTGTTCTCCTCAAGCGGTTCATCATTTGTTATCGAGTAATTCCTGGTAACGGTAACAGGCTCCTCAAACGGCTGTTGAGGCTTTATATCGGTGTCGATCTCTATGCTCTCATACAGCGACAGATATTCCCTGTCAAGATATTCAAGGCGTTCGGCCATATCCATATCACCGTAGAGATAGATATAGCTGTTTGAAGGGTGATAGAATTCCTTATGAAACCTGATAAATGCATCATAGGTAAGTGTCGGGATAAATTCCGGATCACCACCCGATTCGTTTGAATAATCATTATCCGGGAAAAGAGAAGCAAATATCTCACGGTCAAGCATATCATCGGGCGATGAGAATACACCCTTCATTTCATTATATACAACACCGTTAATACTTATGGGGTCATCCTTATCCTTAAGTTCGTAATGCCATCCCTCCTGTTTGAATATCTGAGGTCTGTCATATACATTGGGGTTAAAGACCGCATCAAGATAAACATCCATAAGATTCCTGAAATCCTTGTCATTGCAGCTTGCAACAGGATAAACCGTCTTATCGGGATAAGTCATCGCATTAAGGAATGTATTGAGCGATCCCTTGACGAGCTCCACAAAAGGATCCTTGGCCGGATATTTCCCGGATCCGCACAGGACTGAATGCTCCATTATATGCTGAACGCCCGTGCTGTCCTTGGCCGGTGTTTTAAATCCTATATAGAAAACCTTATTGTCATCATCATTGGAAACAAGACATACTTTCGCTCCTGATTTCTTATGCCTTAATATAAGTCCGTCCGACTTAAGATCCTTAAGGCGCTCTTCCTTAAGGACTTCATATGTATTAAGATCCTTTACCTTTTCAAATGCCATACTATATACCTCATGTCTTTCATTTATGATAACTGTCCGGGGCAGGCCCTGAACACTTATGAACCATACTCATTTACTGCTTTATATACTCTATGGAATTGCCTGACAGACGTATGGTCTCCCTTATGTATTCTTCATCTGTCTCAAGTTCATTAACAAGCTCCTCCACAGTGACGAGTCTTTCAAGATCCTCGGCCATCTCTTTTGCCTTATCATTAAGATCGTTAACTCTCTTCGCCACTTTACTATCGAAATCACTGTCGTTAAATCTCTCCATTATGAGAGATTCCATTGAGTCCATGATAGTCTTTATGATGAACTCATCAACTTCATTTACCGTTTCACACAGATCGAGCATCCCTGCAGCAGTCAGAACACCTACATTGCCTTCACCTATAAGATCCTCAACCGCAACTCCCTGTCCCGTGTAGAGCCTCGCTATATCAACTACATTTCTAAGATACAGTACGGGAAGGACTTCCAATGCCCTCTCCTTACTGTCAAGTACTTCCCCTATCAGGGAATTCCTTTCATCTTCCGGGGGCATATCCATATTGTTAAGCTCTTCTATATACATCTTAAGGTATTCACTGTCCTGTGCATCCGTCCTGATGCCTTTACTTCGTTTTTCAAAAGATTCAGCCTCAAGTCTTTCGGCTTCCGTCTCAAACAGCTTAATCTTTTCATCGGTAAGATATTTATAAATAAGGACAAACTGATCCCCGCTCACATTCAGAGGAAGAAATCGTGAATGAACCTGCTCCTTGGAAACAGACTCATGCTGGCTTTTGGCAAGCGCCCGTATCTGTATTATTGTTTTCCTGAACTGTTGCTCGTCCATTTGGGATGATCCTCCCTGTTAATAAGTCATTACCGTTATAAAACAGCCCAAAATACAAAGTATTATAAACCTGTTCCGAAAGGCTGCGGTCATTTCACGTGCGGATGTGTAAAAAGATGATCCTGACAGTATTCATAATTGCCGTTGCACTTGGAGCAGAAACGGAATTCGAGATTATCACCGTCCTTCTCGGTACGTCCGCATATGGCACATTTGTGTTTGGTCACATTGCTAACCTGCCTGGTCTGACGTTTAAAGGTCTGCCGTCTGTGTATTTCGGAAGGTGATACATACTTGTAATTTCTTGTTCCGAAAAAGAAAATAATAAAATTGAGCAGCGAAGCTATTATCGCTATCGCCACGGAGAAACCGTTGGTTATTATCTGATAAACAAGCAGTATGACATCAGCTATGGCAAGCCATTTTATCTTGATCGGTATCAGAAACATAAAAAGAAGCTGCATATCGGGATATTCGGCGGCAAATGCCAGAAATATCGACATATTAACGTAATATGTACTAAATGCATGCGATATGGTGTTTCCGATGCTCTCCATCGGTGCCCCGGAAACATAACAGATGCCATAAAGGATAAAAGCACCTATTATCGTAAAGAGCATTCCGGAAAAAATATAGAGATTGAACCTGAAAGCGCCCCAAGTACGCTCCAGCGATGAACTTAACGAATAATACAGCATGAGCATTATGATCGTAAACAGATCAAGCGACTGCGGCGGTACGACTATCCATGTAACCAGCCGCCATATCTGTCCATGCAGTATCTTGTATGGATCAAGAGACACAAAACCAAGCAGATAATTTCTTGACAGCATGCCCATTATCATCATTGCATAACCGAGAATATATCCGCCTATAATGTATTTCGCAAGATTATTTATTGCGTACTTCCCAAATCGTCTTTCCAACCTGTTAATAAAACTGTTCATGATCATCACCTTTTCATTCGTTTATCCTAATAGTTTAGCATCAACAGCCAAAAATGTAAACTTAGAACAAGACCCATTGAAGTTTTATATTTTTTGTAGTAGACTTTACAAAGTATGCATGGAAAAAGGCATTTGGTTCCTGAAAGGAGCTTTTATGAACATCGAAAATAATAATGATAAAAACAGTACAGCCGTAAATAACAACGGCTCCATATACACTCTCGGAATAGACATCGGTTCTACGACTGTTAAGATCGCAGTCCTTGACAGCGAACACAATATATTATTCTCGGACTACAGACGTCATTTCGCCAATATACGCGAAACACTTAAGGATCTTATAAATGATGCTTACAACAGTCTCGGCGACCTTAATGTGCACCCCATGATCACAGGTTCCGGAGGACTTACTCTGGCCAATCACCTTGAGATTCCGTTTGTACAGGAGGTCATTGCCGTATCGACTGCGCTTAAGGATTACAGCGAAAAGGTTGATGTGGCGATCGAGCTTGGCGGCGAGGACGCCAAGATAATATATTTTGAAGGCGGTAACGTTGAACAGCGTATGAACGGTATCTGCGCGGGCGGAACAGGCTCCTTCATAGACCAGATGGCATCTCTTCTTCAGACTGATGCTGCCGGTCTTAATGAATATGCAAAGAATTACAGATCGTTATATACCATAGCAGCACGCTGCGGTGTTTTTGCCAAATCCGATATACAGCCGCTTATAAATGAAGGTGCGACGCGGGAAGATCTGTCAGCCTCAATATTCCAGGCCGTTGTTAACCAGACCATATCCGGTCTCGCCTGCGGAAAACCCATTCGCGGACATGTTGCCTTTCTCGGAGGACCTCTGCACTTCCTCTCCGAATTGAAGGCGGCTTTTGTCCGTACACTCAAGCTTGATGACGAACATACTATAGCTCCCGATAACTCCCATCTGTTTGCAGCTATCGGATCAGCCCTTAATTATAAGGAAGATAACTTTATAAACCTGAACGGGCTTGACGAAAAATTAAACTCTGATATCCATATGGAATTTGAAGTTGCCAGAATGGAGCCGCTGTTTGCATCAAAACAGGAGTATGAAGAGTTCGAAAAAAGACACAATGCACACTGTGTCGGAACCGCAGAGCTTGAGGACTACAGCGGAAACTGTTTTCTCGGTATTGATGCAGGGTCAACAACAACCAAGGCTGCGCTTGTATCCGAGGACGGTTCCCTGCTTTATTCATTTTACAGTAATAACAACGGGAATCCTCTCGCGACCACAATCCGTGCGATCAAGGAAATATATTCACTTCTTCCGCCGGGTGCAAGGATAGTCCATTCCTGCTCAACCGGATACGGAGAAGCTCTGATCAAGGCTGCCCTCCTTCTTGACGACGGTGAGGTCGAGACTGTAGCACATTATTATGCGGCTGCCTTCTTTGAACCCGATGTCGACTGTATACTTGATATCGGCGGTCAGGACATGAAATGTATAAAGATAAAGAACAGAAACGTTGATTCGGTTCAGCTTAATGAGGCCTGCAGTTCCGGCTGCGGCTCATTTATAGAAACCTTTGCCAAATCACTGAACTATTCAGTTACGGATTTCGCGAAGGCAGCTCTGTTTGCGGAACATCCCATTGATCTTGGGACCAGATGCACCGTATTTATGAATTCCAAGGTTAAGCAGGCCCAGAAAGAGGGAGCCGGTGTGGATGATATTTCAGCCGGTCTTGCTTATTCTGTCATCAAAAATGCTCTTTTCAAGGTGATCAAGGTATCGGATGCCGCTTCCCTTGGCAAAAAGATCGTTGTCCAGGGCGGAACCTTTTACAATGATGCGGTCCTTCGAAGCTTTGAAAAGATATCCGGCGGCGAAGCGATCAGACCGGATATAGCGGGGATCATGGGAGCCTTCGGTGCTGCCCTTATAGCAAGGGAACGCTATGAGGATGTTAAGAGCACCACCATGCTGTCAATCGAAAAGATCAATTCCCTGCAGTTTTCCACTTCCATGGCCAAATGCAAGGGATGTACAAACAATTGTCGCCTTACGATAAATAAGTTCAGCGGCGGACGGCAGTATATATCGGGAAACAGATGCGAACGCGGTCTGGGCAGACAGAAAAACGAGAACAACCTGCCCAATCTGTTTGATTATAAAGAAAAAAAGATATTCGGTTATGAACCGCTTGAAATAACGGAAGCCACCCGTGGTACCGTAGGTATTCCGCGTGTTCTTAATATGTATGAGAACTATCCGTTCTGGTTTACTTTCTTTACAAAGCTCAGATACCGTGTAGTGTTATCTCCGAGATCTTCACATAAGATTTATGAACTTGGTATTGAATCAATTCCAAGTGAATCGGAATGCTATCCTGCCAAGCTTGCACACGGGCATGTTGAATGGCTTATAAAGCAGGGAATTAAATACATATTCTATCCGGCTCTGTTTTATGAACGCAAGGAACAGGAAGGTGCGACCAATCACTACAACTGTCCCATTGTTACTTCATACAGCGAGAATATAAGAAACAATATGGATGAGATCATTAACGGCGATGTAATTCTGCACAATCCTTTTTTAAGCTTCGAAAGCCTTAAGATCGTCACCAATGAACTTATCAAGGCATTCCCGGATATTGACAGCGACGATATTATCGAGGCTGCAGGAGCAGGCTGGGAGGAAATGGAAAGAGTCAGGCTTGACATACAAAGAAAGGGCGAAGAAACACTTAAGTATCTTGAGGAAAGCGGAAAACACGGAATTGTACTTGCCGGACGCCCCTATCATCTCGATCCGGAGATCAATCATGGGATTCCCGAAATGATCAATTCCTATGATATGGCTGTACTGACAGAGGATTCGATCTCGCATCTTAATCCCTGTGAACGTCCCCTGCTTGTGTCGGATCAGTGGACATATCATTCAAGACTGTATGCGGCAGCCAATTATGTCAAGACAAGAGATGATATAGATCTTGTCCAGCTTAATTCTTTCGGTTGTGGACTTGATGCCGTTACAACCGATCAGGTAAATGATATACTTACCTCTTCCGGCAAGATATATACCTGTCTGAAGATAGACGAAGTCAACAATCTTGGGGCTGCCAGGATAAGGATACGTTCTCTGATAAGTGCGATCAAGCTGAAGAAAAAGCACAGGGAAACAAGAAGCATTGTTTCTTCGGCGTACAACAGGGTTCTGTTCACCGAAGAAATGGCCGGCAACTACACAATACTCTGTCCAAATATGTCTCCGATACATTTTGATATCATGGAGAAGGCCTTCAATTCATGCGGTTACAATCTTGTGGTGCCGGACAACTCCAATAAGGAGGCGGTTGATACCGGTCTTAAGTATGTGAACAATGATGCCTGCTATCCGTCACTTATTGTTGTCGGACAGCTAATGGACGCCATTCTTTCCGGTAAGTATGATACCGACAGACTGGCAGTTATAATGAGTCAGACAGGTGGCGGATGCCGTGCCACCAACTATATTGCTTTTATACGTCGTGCTCTGAAGAAAGCCGGATATGAGCATATTCCCGTCATATCCCTAAACCTTGGGAAGATCGAAGTAAATCCGGGCTTTAAGATAAACCTCAAGCTTGTACGAAGGCTTGCCTATGCTGCAATTTTCGGTGATCTGTTTATGCGATGCCTGTACAGGATGCGGCCTTATGAGATCACTCCCGGTTCTGCCGACGCAGTACATAAAGTATGGGTTAACAGATGCCGGGAATTCGTCGGGAAAAAGTATCAGAGCTATAATGTGTTCAAACGTATGTGCAGAGAAATTGTGGCAGATTTCGATTCCATTCCTATAGACGAAGAATTGAAGAAACCGCGAGTGGGTATAGTAGGCGAGATCCTTGTGAAATACTCACCGACCGCAAACAACAATCTCGTAGGTCTTATCGAAAGTGAAGGAGCCGAGGCGGTTGTGCCGGACCTTCTTGATTTCATGCAGTACTGCTTCTACAACCAGATTTACAAAGCGGAACATCTTGGGAAATCAAGAAATACATCCAATATATCTGCAATTGCCATACGCTTTGTGGATCTTTTGAGAAATTCCGCAATAAAAGCTCTCAGTGAAAGCAGACATTTTGAGCCTCCGGTCAATATAAGAACAATAGCGAAATACGCAAGTGATATAGTATCGATTGGAAACCAGACAGGTGAAGGATGGTTCCTTACCGGAGAAATGGTTGAACTGATCCATTCGGGAGTGACGAACATTGTATGTACACAGCCTTTCGGCTGTCTTCCAAATCATGTGGTTGGTAAGGGTGTAATAAAGGAATTGCGAAGGAATTACCCGGATTCAAATATCGTTGCGATAGACTACGATCCGGGAGCCAGCGAAGTAAACCAGCTCAACAGGATAAAGCTTATGCTGTCAACCGCATTCAAAAAGCTGGCATAGGGATCAAGACTTGATGCTGAGATCTTCACTGTCACGAAGCCGGTTGATCTTATCTTTCAACCCGGTAAGACTGTTTATCAGAGTGTCGTATTCACCCCTGCTGTCATATTCGATAAGTACATCACAGGCGCCTGTCAGCGACTTGTCTTCAAGCTTGCTGCACAGGCGTTTCATTCCCTTAAGCATGAACGGAACAAGTACCGTCTGTCCGCTTCTGCAGGCATTGATACAGTCATTACACAGCTTTTCAATATTATCAAGATATCTCTCTATACGCAGAACAACCGGATCGTAATCCGCTCTTTCAGTGATCGCATATCTTCTCCATAACCATCTGGTCATTATGGTATTAAGCTTCCTTGAAGATATCGGCATCTCGATAAAATCATTAAAGCTTACATCCAGAAGATCCTTGTATATACTTCCGACAGGACAATTCAGGATAAAGATGATCGGTACATCCGAATAATAGTCGCTTCCGATCCCTCTGATCCTCTTGGCTGTTTCAATTCCGTTAAGCTTATCCATATCATAAAAGATAAATACAGCATCATAACAGGGTTCCAGCATCTTGTTTATTGCAGTTCTTCCGCCGATCGCCCTGTCAATGGTGATCTCGTAGGGTTTAAAGAAGCTTTCGTACATTCCCAGTCTGTTTATATCATCATCAACAAGCAGAATATTACAGTTATCGGCAATTGAAAGATTTTCTGTTATGCTGACACTGCTGTCCTCATTAACAGCAGGTATCATGTTATCTTCTTTGTTATCTTTATCCCGGCTTCCCGAATTTGTGTCTTTATTCAAAAAGATGGCGGCATCATTGGTAACATCATAGTTGGGTATGGTGATGATGCTGCACAGTATTTCATCAACACAGTCATAGATATATTCCACGCTCATTACAAGCCTGTTCTCCGTAATTGGATACAAAGCCGGAACCATAAGACCGTTCCTGGCTTCCTTGCTTCTCATTGCACGCTCCACATCCCTGTCTATCGTAAATACATCCGTAAGCTTGCGTCCGATATATTCATCCTTAAATCTCTGGGTATTTATCCTGGCTGCATTATTCTGATACAGGATAGTCTGTTCATCATCACAGATAAATACAACATCGGTCTTATCTGCGGAAAGTATACCCTCAAAATCCTCCTCAAGAAGCTGAAAGCTCCGGCTCTTTTTATGAATGTCGTTCATCAGCTTATACGGAATGATCATCAGGATAAAGAAAACAGGATAACTGACCTGAAAAACCGTATGACATACCGCCTCGGCCAAAAGACCGATCAGTGAGGGCATTATCGCGATCGCCGCAAGCTTAAAAAGATATTTCTCTCTCGGTTTGTTGTGTGTTTTGCGATATTCCCACAGCATATAGCAGACACAAATATAGTACACACAGATAGGTATAAAAAAGAAGATCGGAAGCGGAATCACTCCCGGAATGAAATCTATTCCGGTTTCATTTGAGATAAAGGTAAACCTGTTAAAGAAAAGTTCGATAAGAACTGCTCCCAGAGCATAGTAACACATTGCTGACGTACATGATCTTATCCATCTTTTATCACTGCGAAAAACGATGTAAAACTGTATTATCGTTGCGGCAAGGACCGAACAGTAGGCATACCATATAACGATCTGAAGGATGTATCTCAGTATGCTGGTATCCTTTATAAGGTATATGACTATATAACTGCCGATGCCTGTAATATAGGCACGCGAAAAGATGAGGAACTTCCTTGCGCCCTCATCTCTAACGCTTTTTCTGTCTTCTGATATCACTTCCGAAAGCGCATACAGCAAAACAGCAAACAGTATTAAAACAACAATGATCCTACCTGAAATCGCCATGTACGTGCTCCGTTGAATAATTAATGATGGAACAGCCTTACTCCGTTGCAGACCATAGCAATACCGTATTCATCACAGCAGTCTATCACATCCTGATCCCTTATCGAACCTCCGGGCTGTACAACATACCTGACACCGCTCTTATAGCCCCGCTCGATACTGTCCGAAAACGGGAAGAATGCATCCGACCCAAGAACCACATCATCCATCCTGTCAAGCCACTCACGTTTTTCTTCATCCGTCAGTCTTGCGGGCTTAACCTTGAATATCTTCTGCCATGCTCCTTCTTTAAGAACATCCATATATGCTTCACCGATATAATTATCGATCGCATTGTCCCTGTCAGCACGTTTGATCCCATCTACGAACTGAAGATCCATAACCTTTGGACACTGCCTCAGCAGCCAGTTGTCTGCCTTCTGTCCCGCAAGCCTTACACAGTGAACTCTTGACTGCTGTCCCGCACCTATTCCGATAGCCTGTCCGTCCTTGACAAAGCATACGGAATTGGACTGTGTATATTTAAGTGTTATCAGTGATATGATCATATCATGCTTTGCGGATTCGGGAATATCTTTATTCTTTGTAACCACATTTTCAAGTAAGGAAGCATCGATCTTAACCTCATTTCTTCCCTGCTCAAAGGTGATTCCGAAGACATCCTTATGCTCAACACTCAGAGGCCTGTATTCGGGATCGATCCTGATTATCGTATATGCGCCCTTCTTCTTTCCTTTAAGGATTTCAAGTGCTTCGGGCTCATATCCGGGAGCTATTATTCCATCCGAAAACTCCTTTGCGATTATACGGGCACATGAAACATCACAGACTTCGGATAATGAAATGAAATCTCCAAAGGATGACATCCTGTCGGCTCCTCTTGCTCTTGCATAGGCACAGGCAATGGGTGAGAGCTCTTCAATATCATCAATGAAATATATCTTCTTCAGTGTATCGTCAAGCGGCTTGCCTATAGCCGCTCCTGCCGGAGATACATGCTTAAATGATGCAGCCGAAGCGTATCCGGTTGCTTCCTTTAATTCCTTCACCAGTTGCCATCCGTTAAAGGCATCCATGAAATTGATATAACCCGGTTTTCCGTTCAGTATCTCTATCGGCAGATCCCTACCGTCGTTTACAAATATTCTGGCAGGCTTCTGATTGGGGTTGCATCCGTATTTAAGTTCAAGTTCCTTCATTTCATTTCCTCTTTCATTTATTTATTTTTATTGACAATACGTGTTTCATATTCACCAGACGCGATATCAATGAACCTTACAAACAGAGAAACCTTATTATCCTCATTAAGGCTGTTCCAGATCATATCGGTGAATTCGTCGATGTTTCCGTCTGTTTCAACAAGCTTCGGTTCGCCTTCAAAACTCGGAAGAGGATTTCCGTCATTTTTGTAAGTGTGAATGAAGTGTCCTTCTCCTGCGGCCGGATTCTCATACGCAAATGTGAAGCGATGAGTTGAAGCAGGATTACCGTCATTACTTTTAAGTATTGACATGGCGTAATTGTAGCTGCCGTTCTCTATATGCATTATTCCCGAGATCCTTGGTGTGTAGTTGGGATCGTCAGGTTCAAAGGTACGGCTTCTGAGTGACTGCTCAAAAGTAAGTTGTTTATCCATCCCCTCATATATGGTATCTGTCTGATCTCCGTTGGTAACAATGGTCTTGTTCCCGAGCACCTTGACGGGGGCATATATGATAAGCGAAGGATCTTCAAGCTTGTCGGGATCGTAAGCCTGCGTCCTTATGCCTTCGCCATCCTCTACGAAAACCCTGTTTCTTGAATTGACACTTCTGCCCATGATAAAATAGGCACTGACAGCCTTCTTTCCATCGGATGTGAGTCCGATGATTATTCCCCTGCCGGGGTAGGGATTGTTTGATAATTCTTTTGCAATATTAAGCTTTTCCATAGTATCTCCTGCTTTCATATAATAATTAAAGGGTCAAAACTATACTTTTACATGATCAATCCAAAAGGATGACTTCATTGTACAGTTCACTCAGATCCGAACGTCCTGCCTTCGTGTAATCGATCGCAGCCTTGGGATGTCTGTTCAGAAGCCCCGTGAACAGATACTGCATGTCATATCCCCAGGTTACACCCTCTGCCCTCATGGGATTGATATAATTTTCAACGAACTTAATGACCGGATAAAGATTGTATTTGGGATTATGAAGAAATCCTATAAGCGATTCCAGATAGCAGTTACCTGCGCCTCTTCCCATCCCCGAATACGTAGCATCAAGATAATCGACACCGCAGCCTACAGCTTCGATCGTATTTGCAAACGCAAGCTGTTGATTGTTGTGTGCATGTATCCCGACCTTCTTGCCGTATTTGGCTGCCATGTTAAGATACAGGTCGGCTATCCTTGTCATCTGTTCGGGATATATTGAGCCGTAACTGTCCACTATATAGAAACACTGTACGGGTGACTGTCCGAACATTTCAAGAGCGATCTTAACATCCGATTCCTGCGCCTGGGATATAGCCATTATATTAACAGTGGTCTCATACCCCTTTTTATGCGCATCCTCTATCATGTCTACAGCCTGCGGTATCGTATTGATATAAGTGGCAATTCTTATAAGGTCAACCGGACTCTCTTCCTTTTTGCGGATGTCATTCTTATAATCACAGCGTCCCACATCGGCCATTACGGATATCTTGAGATCCGTTTCATTGTCTCCTACGACCGCCCTTATATCCTCATCTTCGCTGAACTTCCATTTGCCGAACTTCGACGGATCGAAAAGCTCCTTGTTAGCCTTGTAACCCATCTCCATATAATCAACACCCGCCTTCAGATTGGCGATATACAACTGCTTCACGAATTCATCCGTAAAGAAAAAATCATTTACCAATCCACCGTCTCTCAACGTACAGTCGACAACCTTGATATCTTCACGCCACCCCATCAGGTTCTTAAGTTCTTTC
>CAMORO010000003.1 GCA_946623875.1 uncultured Lachnospiraceae bacterium
GATATAGCGATGACCGGCGCGAGTGTGGGAGATGTGTTAAGGATGACCAATGAAAGACTGTGCGAGGGTAACAGTCAGGGAATGTTTGTCACAGCCTGGCTGGGTATTGTGGACCTTGAGCTCGGCAGGCTCAGATATGCCGATGCAGGACATGAGAATCCGTACATTATGCATGAGGACGGAAGCGTGGAAATGATCCTGCCGTCAAAGAAAAAGCTGCCGCTTGCCGCCATGGATGATACCGTTTATCCCGAGAATGAAATACAGCTTAAGCAGAATGATATGCTCTTCCTGTATACTGACGGCGTACCGGAAGCAACAAACAGTAAAAATGAATTGTATACAACTGACAGACTTGAGAGGGTGCTCAGGAGAAATTACAGGGAAAATCCTGAGGAACTGCTTTCAAAGGTAAGAAAGAATGTTGATGCTTTTGTCAGAAATGCCCCGCAATTTGACGATCTGACAATGCTGGCATTGAGAATAAAGAGTTTGACGTGAGTCGAACTCTTTATTATTGTTACAAAACATGGTATAATTGATAAAAATACTGACAGGATAGAATGGTTAATGAAACTCGGGACTAAAATTAATAAAAGAAAATATATTGATGCGGCTTTACTGGTAATAATGTTTCTGCTGATCTTTCTGGTTGTTAAGGGGCGCGACGAGCTCTTTATGAAGAAACAGTATGAGTTTAGTACGGTAAATGCCGCATTTTATGGTTTGAACGGAGAAAAATATGTCATTGATCAGGGGACTCAGGTTATCAATATTGTAAGCCGTGATCATGTTCTGCAAAAACAGCTTCGCGGAGGCAGCTTTGACCGTTTTTATTACGCCAAATCGGTAGCAGCCGATAAGAACGGTGTGGTATACATTGCAGATCAGGCATATGATGAGAATGGCGATGAGGTCAACCGTGTTGTTCAATACATAAATGGTAAGTATCGGGTGCTCTATAGTGCCTATGGCAAGCAGATATATGAGATCCAGGTATATGAAGATGAGGTTTATTTTCTGTCCCAGGATGATTTTGGTCTGAATCTGTATAAGATAGACAAAAGCTTTAATGTTGATCGGATAAGGCAAATATATACCGGGGATGTGTTAAATGGTGCCAGCATAGATCTTGCATCAGGAGTTGTTGCGATTGCCGTAAGGCGCGGAGATGTAAGATATATGACTGAAGAGAAATCAGTGTGGACAACTCTGGAGAAGGATGCGGAGCATCTTATGCCGCAGGATGTTTCCGCCAGAGGCGGACGTGTATTCTTTTCGGATATTTATGCAGGCAGGATATGCTTATTCGCACCCGACGGATCGAATAAATATGAGACCGTGTTTTCAGATGACGGTGTCAAGCTGGTATATATTAACGCTTCTGCCGACGGGCAGTCTCTGATGTGTTCTGATTATTCAAGTTACTATGAGCTTACTTATGATGGAAGCGGTAACCTTTCTTCGTATTATGAAGGTACGATACCATACAGGAATTATGGGAAAACCGTATTCTTATGGATAATGCTTTCTTTATCTTTGGTAATTCTTTTATGGTTGCTCAGGTTTATTCCCGGAAAAGCTCTGAACCTTTTGCATAATGAGTCAGCGCTCAGAATGGTTGCCGTTATTATTGCGGTTTTGAGTGTATCCAGTTTTATTGCATGGTCATTATTGACAGAGTCGTATAATAGTGAAGACAGCGAAGACATAAGCAGCATGAAGCTTTTTACGGATATGGTTGTAGAAAATATTGATACCAAACTGTTAAAAAGTATTGAATGGGAAACGGATTATCAGGGTTCTGCCTATATGAAGCTTCGTGACCAGTTGGATGTATTGATGGCACAGGCTTATAACGAAGGCAAGGATTTCTATTATGTCTTCTATGGTGTAAGCGATGGAAGACTTAAATATCTGATGAATTATTATGATTCATGTACGTGTGGAGAACCATACGGAAATATGGATGACAGTTATTACATGGATGTGTACAACACAGGGAAATCATATGCTCTTAAGAGCAGAGACGCTGATGGACTGTGGCTTTATATTTTACGACCTGTTGAGAATGAGTATGGCGAACGGATCGCCGTGTTGGAAATAGGTACCGACTTAAGTTATCGAATGGTAGAACGAAGGAACCGGACCGTTAATCTGTTGTTGGATCTTTTCTGTTCAACAGCCGTAGTTGTGATGCTTATAGTTGAAGTTCTGTTCATGATGTCCTTTTTTGATAAACATCGAGGGGAGAAGGCTTCCGAGAGAAAGGTTGGAAATGCGGTTCCTTTAAGGACTGTCGCGTTGCTGACATATGCGGCTTCCACACTTCAGGATTCATTCATAACTACCTTATCTTCTAAATTGTATACCGGCAATCTCCCGGTTTCAACCGGTATTGCAGTTGGACTGCCGCTTTCGGCTGAATTGCTTATGATGGCAGTTTTTGCTGCGATCGGAGGCAGGATGTCTTCGAAATTCGGAAGTAAGAAAACCTTATTTATCGGGGTATTTATCGAGATAAGCGGTTTTATCGTCTGTGCGGTTATGTGCAATTATACAGGTCTGCTGATCGGAAATACTCTGGTTGGAATAGGAATGGGAATAATCAATGTGACATGTAATACGCTTGCTGCTATGGGAGATGGCATTGAAGATACCGCTGCTGCTTTTGCGGACATCATGGCCGGATCCGCCTCCGGCCTTACAGTCGGTGCAGGTCTTGCAGCACTTATGTACCCAATGGGAGGGGCAAGGCTTTCTTATGCTGTAGCCGCATGTTTTATGATACCCGCGTTTTTCCTTGTGTATTCATCTGTTAATGTAGATCTGAGTGAAACAAAAGCCGAGGAAGAAGAAACAGAGACAAAGATAGGATTTGTAAGGTTCTTCTTTAACTTGAGAGTATTTGGTTTTCTGGCACTTATATTGCTTCCGTTTATGACTTCTGTGTCCTATCGTGAATATTTCCTTCCTATGTACGTTATGGAAAACGGTATAGCAGAGAACAGAGTCGGTCAGATATATCTGATATGCGGATTGTTGGTTTTGTATGTCGGACCTTATATTTCAAGTTATGTTATAAAGAAGTTCGGAACGTTTTGGAGTATAATAATCGCAAGCATCATGATGGGATCAAATATGCTGATGTTTGTGCTGCATCCTTCAATGGGAACGGCTGTGGCAGGTATATTTGTTCTCTCGGCAGTCACCTCCTTCGCGTACACCTGTCAGTATACATTTTTCGAACAATTACCTGACAGCCTGTTATATGGAGACGGTCGCTCCATGGGTGTATATTCAATATTTGAAAATCTCGGACAGACAGTGGGACCTGTTGTGTACGGAGCTTTGCTGGGTTTTGGATATCGGACGGGATTGGGAATAATGGGTGGAGCTTTATTGGTATTTGCATTTTGTTATACTGTATTTATGAGTATAAAAAGAGAGAGAAAATTCTTTAGATGACATGTACGGAAAATGTGGAGTTTACGGAAATATTGCCTGAAGATATTGATGAATTGATACGGTATTATGAACAATATCTTAACGGAGGAGATTTCATAGGAACATCCATAAGAAAAGCGGCAAAAGAGAATAGATATTATGGAATAAAAGCACTGATCAATAATGAGACTGCCGGCTATTTTTCATTTCAGAAGGGGATAGTGCTTACATATCCGTATCCGAAATATGAGGAAGAGTTACGAATTGCTTCCAAAGACAGTGTGATCGATACTGTGGATGCGCTTATGGTCATTCCCCGCTTTCGACGAAAGGGTCTGGCAACCGAGCTGGCTAAAAGAGCCCGAAAAGAGCTTATTAAAAGGGGTGTAACGCAGTATATGGTCGAAATATGGATGTATCCTGACGGAAGCATTCCCGCAAAAAAGATATACGAAAGTATGGGGAGAGTATTATACAGTAAAGCTGTTCCCGACTTCTATAAATATGCACATGAATACGGGTTGGTCTGTCCGGTGTGCGGAAAAATATGTAAATGCGGCGCACTGCTTGAAATTATTGACGTAAATTAATTTGGCTTAAGGAGAAATGTATGGGTATGGAAGAAAAGAAAACAGGATTTGGTCTTGAAAAGAAAATTGTGATTTTGTTGTTTGTTCTTATGACACTCATGTCTATCGCTGTACTTACGATAAGCGGACTTGCTCTGAGAAACAACTACTACAAGCTGTATAGTGAAAAAGCACAGGACGTTGTACGGATGATATCTCATGATATTGATGGAGACTGGTTGGAGAAGTTTTCGGAAACCTATGAAAAGGATGAGACCTATGAAGAAGTTCTTACGTATATGAATAACATAAAAAGGAACTTTGGAGGCATTCAGTACTTATATGTACTCAAACCGGGGGAAACCGGATTTACATACCTCATAGAGGCATATACAGATAAAGATAATATGGAGTATGTATCATCCCCGGGTGACACATATGAATATGTGGAATCCGATTATGAGGGTATAGTTCCGGACATTAAGGCTGCCAGGGCATCGGACAGAGTAATAGTAGGTAGTGACGTCGGTTTTGGTACAACAATATCTGCATGGGCACCGGTGTTCAATTCGAATAATGAACTTGTGGCGATGGTTGATGCCGATTACATACTTGAAAATATCAATCCGGATATCAGGGAACACATGAATAAGATCATGTTGTTTGAGATATTATCAATACTCGTAATCGTTCTTCTGATGCTGTTCATGATCAGAAAAGTAGTTGTAGAGCCAATAACGCATATAACGGAAATTGTACATTCCTACGAGCATGGAGAATTGGTTCAGGATATGAGCAGATTTAAAGGTAATGATGAGGTTAGCTGGCTTGCATTTGCTTTCAGGGATATGACCGTACGTATTGATAAGTATATTAAGGATCTTACGAAGGTGACTGCTGAAAAAGAACGTATCGGTGCTGAGCTGAATGTTGCCACACAAATACAGGCAGATATGCTTCCGAGGATATTCCCGGCATTTCCGGAGCGTAAAGAGTTTGACCTGTATGCAACCATGAATCCGGCAAAGGAAGTTGGAGGCGATTTTTATGATTTCTTTATGATAGACGATGATCATCTGGGACTCGTTATGGCAGATGTATCAGGTAAAGGTGTCCCGGCGGCTCTGTTTATGGTAATAGCAAAGACTATGATAAAGAACGGCGCTCTCACAGGTAATTATAAAGGTCCCGGAGAAATACTTGCCGAAGCTAATAATCAGCTTTGTGAAGGGAATGACGCAGAACTGTTCGTGACCGTCTGGCTTGGTATACTTACGATATCAACCGGACATATTGTGTTTGCCAGCGGTGGACATGAATATCCTGCATTTTGCCGTGTTGACGGTGGGTTCAGGCTTGAAAAGGACAAACACGGAGCTCCTCTTGCAACTATGGAGGGACTTAAATTCAGGGAAACTGAAACAGATTTAAGGCCGGGTGAAACACTTTATCTTTATACGGACGGTGTTACCGAGGCAACCAATGCGAACAATGAGCTTTTCGGAGAAAACCGTATGATAGAAGCCCTTGAGAAGTATAAGGATGACAATATGCATGATCTTCTTCTGAATGTCAGGAAGGAAATAGATACATTTGTCGGTGAAGCACCGCAATTTGATGATATAACAATGCTTGGCATTCACTACTTTGGTAAGGTCGGGTAAGGAGCAGATAATGAAGATTCGTTACATTGGACTGATGTGTATAATACTGGTTGTGTTTTTTCTTGGCGGTTGCTCGGATGACACAGATGATATACAGGTTTTGAATGTATGGGAGTCAGATACTGATATTGCGGATGATGAAACAGAATCCGACTTTGGTTTTAGTGAGGATGTCTCTAACAAGGTAGGTATGGTGACCGATGTCGGAGGTATAGATGACGAATCGTTTAATCAGAGCGCATGGGAGGGTCTGCAGGCGTTGTCTGAAAACAAGAACGCCGTTACTGAATATAGAGAATCGGACAGTGAGGATGATTTTGCCGGCAATTTTCAGGAACTTGTGGACTCGGGATGCGGTCTGTGCTGGGGCATTGGATTTGCATGTGCAGATGCATTAAAGGATGCAGCGCAAAACAATAAGAGGGTGCACTTTGCGATAGTGGACAGTTCTTATCAATTTATACCGGAAAATGTCACTGCTGTTGTGTTCAGGGCGCAGGAACCGTCCTTTATTGTCGGTTATATAGCAGGTTCTGTGACAAAAACAGGGAAGATAGGCTTTGTCGGAGGTGTTAAGGGAGATATCATAGATCAGTTTCAGTATGGCTATCAGGCAGGAGCTGAATATGCATCAGAATTATATGGGAAGCAGATAGATGTAGTAATTGAATATGCAGATAGTTTCGCAGATGCGGATAAGGGTTATGAACTAGCGGACAGAATGTATAAAGATGGCTGTGATATAGTATATCAGGCAGCCGGAGGTACAGGCATCGGAGTTATAGAAGCGGCAAAGAAATCAGGTAAGTACGTGATAGGTGTTGACAGGGATCAGGCGTATCTGGCGCCGGAGAATGTTCTTACAAGTGCGTTGAAGCTTGTGAATGTCGCAGTCGAGCGAGTATCGGAGTCTTATATACGAGGTGAGGAAATCGGTGGAAAAGCAATGAGTTTCGGGTTGGCCGAAGGAGCTGTTGGAATTCCTGCCGATCATTCAAATTACAGGGATGAAATATATGATTCTGCATTAGTACTGGAGGACAGGATAAAATCCGGCGATATAGTGCCTCCGGCTTCGGAACAGGAATACAAAGAATTCAAAAGCAGTTTGAATTAGGGTAATGAAAAGCAGATTATAGCAATTGAAAGGAGAAGCTTTAAATGACAAGGATAACACGTGAAAGGCCATCATATTACCCCCGGTTTCAATGCACGGGAAATACAACCTGTATTGATAATTGCTGTCACGCATGGGTTCTGCCTCTGGATAAAAAGACTGCCGATTATTATATGAATTACAAAGGCGAATTTGGAGATACTATGCGTTCTAATATTTTTAAGGACGAAAAAGGCGATTGGTTTATAAAGATCGGTGATGATGGGAGATGCAAATTTCTTACCGAAGACAAGCTCTGTACGGTCAGGCTTAATGTCGGAGAAAGCGCACAGGCTAAGATATGCGATATTTACCCGAGAGAGAGGGATATAATGGCCGGGCATTACAGGCAGGACAGGCTTCTGCTCGCATGCAGCGAGGTCGCCAAGCTTTTTTACAATGACGCCGGTGAAAGACTTGAGTTTATAAAGACTGTTGAAGAAATTGAAGGAAATGAACCATCCCCTGAGCTTAGAGAGCGGACGGATATGCTTCTTGCCTTTCGCGACGGGATAGTTGAGGGTCTGCAGGCAGGCACATTTGACAGCAGTCTTTTTGAAGTATATGAATCAGCCGAAACTTTTGAGGGAATATTTGAAGATGCATACTACTTCGAGGGACATGAACCGACGGAAACCATAATAAATAAAACAAGACAGTTGGTAAGAGAAGCGGATCCGCTACGGAAACAATTCTATTCACAGATTCCCGAAGCCAGGAAATGGATGAGAAAGACGGCGGCGTATTTTGCACACCGGCAGCTGCTTGATACTATACAGGACGGAAGCATAGACGGTCCGTTGATATCGATCTTCCGGTCGACTCATATTCTGGAACTGATCTGTCTTGCCGTATTTAAGGATAAGGGTGATTTTACTGTGGATGATATGGCTTTTTGTGCATATACCTTTGGCCTTACATTTGAAATATCCATGCATAATGTTAATTTGATGAAGGAAGTCAGGAATACGGCAAAGGATGAATACTATCCGGACAACGAGAATTCCGAGATGCGTCCTTATCTCTATCCGTGATACTGCCAAGAGGTGTATTGAAGGGTTTCTAAGGAACTGTTCTTAAACTATAAGTGTAAAGCACCCTGCGTTGGCTGCCGATGCATAATGGGGAATAGAGAATATGGATAAATCAATTTTCAGGGAAAAAAGCATAGAGAGGATATCTTCTCCGGAGAAGATCGATGACTACATGAAGATCGCCGGAATAAGCATGTGGCTCGTGCTCGGATGTATTTTGCTGGTACTGATCGGTGCTATTATCTGGGGTTTCAAGGGACGCATCGAGGATACGGTTACGGATGCTTCGGGGAATGTCAGTACGGTTGAGATAGCACCGGTATCCCTTCTTCTTGGTGAATAGAGTATATTGCAAAGATCATCCGGGCCTTAAGTGAAGCCGGATGGGATCGCAGGTGCCAAGGGAAGTGTAAAGAGTTATTGTGACAAAGTGTAAGAAGAAGGGGTTATGAATGTCTGAGATAAGGAAGCCGGTGACCGGAAAGGTTGCAAAGGTGCCGGTGATACTACAATTGGAAGCGCTTGAGTGCGGTGCGGCATGTCTTGCAATGATACTTGCCTACTACGGAAAGTGGGTGCCGCTTGAAAAGGTCAGGGTTGACTGCGGAGTGTCGCGCGACGGCTCCAATGCGAAGAACATCATGCTGGCTGCGAGAAATTACCGCCTGCATGCGCAGGGATACAGGTTTGAGATCGATGATCTGAAAAAAGAAGGAGAATTCCCCTGTATCATTTTCTGGGAGTTCAATCATTTTGTTGTTCTTGACGGATTTAAGAAGGATAAGGCGGTTATCAACGACCCTGCAAGAGGGGTAGTGGAGCTGTCGATGGAGGATTTCGACAAGGGATTTACCGGTGTATGCATATTCTTTGAACCTGAAGAGGGATTTGAACGCGGAGGGAAGAAGAAGAGCATATTCGAATTTGCCGGGAAGCAGCTTAAGGGAACCGGCGCCGTTATGGCCTTTACCGTTATTGTTTCACTTATATGTGCGATAACCGGAGTCATTAATCCGATATTTGCCAAGATATTTATCGACAGATTTCTTGCCGGTAGAAACAGGGACTGGTTAGTGCCTTTTTTTATTTTTCTGATAGTCTTCGCAGTTATGCAGATAGTTCTTTCGGGAATGCAGGCAATATATAATCTGAGGATACAGGGCAAGCTTGCGATAAAGGCGAATGCGCGTTACATGTGGCATGTTCTCAGGATGCCGGTCGAATTTTTTACACAGCGTCATGCCGAGGATATCGCCATCAGGAAGAAAGACAATGAGATACTCGCAGCTACGCTTATCAATACACTTGCACCTACGGTCCTTGATCTTTTAATGATGATAGTTTACCTTACCGTCATACTTAAGTACAGTGTAATGCTGACTGCAGTAGGACTTGTGGGTATGGCAATAAATATATTTGTAAGTCAGTATATTTCCGCGAAGCGCGTTAATATATCACGCGTTCAGATGAGGGATGCCGCCAAGCTGGCCGCTACAACCGTTTCGGGAATAGAGATGATGGAGACTATCAAATCGAGCGGGGCGGAAAACGGCTTTTTCGAGAAATGGGCCGGATTTCAGGCATCGGTAAACAGTAATACCGTTAAGGAGATCAAGCTGAACAGTTATTACGGTCTGATCCCTCTGGTCGTTAATGTTTTTGTTAATACAACAATACTCGGAACAGGATTGTATCTTATCATGAAGGGGCATTTCACGGTTGGTATGCTGTATTCGTTTCAGGCCATGCTGACACAGTTTATGGCTCCTGTTATGGCGATGTCCGATACCGGTACGATAATCCGTGAAATGCGTGTCGATATGGAGCGCATAGATGATGTCATCGAATATCCGGTTGATGTTGAGTATGATGAGAGTGATACAGCGGACTCGGGTCATGATGACAGTACGGATGACAGTGAAAGCTTCAGTAAGCTTTCCGGGCAGGTCGAACTTAAGGATGTTACTTTCGGATACTCAAGGCTTTCACCGCCTCTTATAGAGAATTTTTCAATGAAGGTGGAACCGGGACAGAAGGTAGCTTTCGTCGGCGCTTCGGGTTGCGGTAAATCCACACTTTCGAAGCTTATATCGGGATTGTATAAGCCATGGAGCGGCGAGGTACTGTTTGACGGCAAGCCTATGGAGGATATCAACAGAAGTGTGTTTACAGGTTCGCTTGCGGTTGTGGATCAGGAGATAACCCTGTTTGAGGATACGCTGGCAAACAATATCAAGATGTGGGACAGCTCCATCGAAGATTTTGAAATGATACTGGCTGCACGCGATGCCAGTCTTCATGATGATATCCTTCAGCGCGAAGGAGGCTATAAGTACAGGATGATAGCCGACGGGCGTGATTTCTCGGGAGGACAGCGCCAGAGGATCGAGATAGCAAGGGTGCTTGCACAGGATCCAACCGTGATCATCATGGATGAGGCTACCAGTGCACTGGATGCAGCCACTGAATATGAGGTGGTAAAGTCAATTACCGCCAGAGGCATAACCTGTATAGTCATAGCTCACAGGCTGTCGACGATACGTGACTGTGATGAGATAATAGTGATGGACCATGGAAAGGTTGTTGAGAGGGGAACCCATGATGAGCTTATCAACATGCATGGTAAGTATGAGGAATTAATAACGTCGGAGTAGGACAGGAAACACAGATAAATGAGTTGGTTTGAAGAACAGATTAAGCTAAGGACCAGAAGTGATGACGAAATGTTTACCGATGCAGTAGCGAGAATGGTGAACATAGTCAGTACGGAGAAGATAGCGGTAGGAATGTCCGGGGATGGTAAGTTCCGGGGTGAAGCCATCGAGGACATACTAAAATATTATCACGTTAAGGTTCAGGAGATCCCTGAAGAGATAACGGATATGGAAGATGCGCTTGAGTACCTGTTAAGACCTTCGGGACTGATGAGAAGGCCGGTAAAGCTGACCGAAGGCTGGCACAGGGATGCTGTCGGAGCCATGCTCGGCAGTAAAAAGGGAGGCGGGATCGTCGCGATCATTCCCGGCATTGCAGGAGGATATTATTACAGGGATTATACAACCGGAGAGTCAAAAAGGATAACTGCCCGGGTTGAAAAGGAGCTCGATGAAAATGCCATTTGCTTCTACAGGCCTTTTCCGCTCCGCAGTATAGGTTTTAAAGATGTTGTTATGTTCATGATGGGTTCATTAAGACCCAGGGATTATGTCCTGATCATTGGCGCGACATTGTGCTCTGTCCTGATCGGAATGACCGCCCCGATGATAACGAAATATCTGTACGGAACGGTGCTTGATTACTCGAGTACCGCATTACTTATAGCAGCGATGATAACCTTTACGTGTGCGGGACTTGTATTGAACCTGCTGGAAGTGATCAAGGTCCTTGTTAATTCGAATGTAACGGCCAGGATTGGCCTTGAATTGGAAAGTGCGATGATGATGAGGGTATTGTCGCTTCCGGTTAATTTCTTCAGGGATTACAGTGCGGGTGAGCTTGCAGGCCGTATAGGAAATGTAAATGTGATATGCAATACTGTATTTAATTCTGTTCTCTCGATCGGACTTACATCAATATTCTCGCTTGTTTATATATTTCAGGTTATCAAATATGCACCTGCGCTGGTCGCGCCTTCCATGGCGGTCACCGTTGCCACCTTTGTCATAACTACGGTGACGGCTCTGTGGCAGATGAGCATTACAGAGAATCAGCTTCGTGAATCAAACAGGGAAGACGGTATGGTATATGCTCTGATAAGCGGCGTGGCCAAGCTGAAAAATGCCGGCGCCGAGAAGAGGGCATTTGCCAAGTGGAGTGAACAGTATTCCAAGGCTGCCCGGTATATGTACAGTCCGCCGATGTTCTTAAGGCTAAGCTCGACATTTGTTCTGGCAGTGACTCTTATCGGTACTGTAGTAATGTATTACAATGCTGTAAAGAGCGGGGTGAGTATGCCGGATTATATGGCGTTTACCGGTGCCTACGGTCTGATGAGCGGTGCCTTTGTTGCTCTTTCCTCTATCGCGGTAATGATAGCGCAGATACGTCCGGTACACAAGCTTATCAAGCCGGTATTCGACACTGCTCCTGAGGTTGACGGAACCAGACCCGTGGTGACTGATCTGAAGGGCGGGATAGAGCTCAATAACATATCATTCAGATACGATGACAATATGCCGAATGTACTGGATAATATCTCCCTTAAGATTAAGCCCGGACAGTATGTGGCTATAGTCGGAAAGACAGGCTGCGGTAAATCAACACTCATGCGTATCCTGCTTGGTTTTGAGAAGCCGCAGAAGGGCGCTGTTTATTATGACGGTAAGGATATCTCGGGGATCGATCTTAAATCTCTGCGAAGGAATATCGGAGTGGTGATGCAGAACAGTAATCTTTTTCAGGGAGATATTTACAGCAATATCACTATATCCGCACCGCTGGCTACTCTGGATGATGCATGGGAAGCTGCCGAAATGGCGGGAATGGCAGATGATATAAGAAATATGCCCATGGGAATGAATACCATCATATCAGAGGGTCAGGGAGGTATTTCCGGAGGACAGAAGCAGAGGCTCATGATAGCAAGAGCCATCGCGCCCAAGCCCAGGATACTTATGTTTGATGAGGCGACTTCGGCTCTTGATAATATCACACAGAAGAAGGTATCGGAGTCCCTGGATTCACTGAAATGTACGAGAATAGTCATTGCTCACCGACTGTCCACGATCCGTCACTGCGACAGGATAATTGTACTTGACGGCGGGAAGATAATTGAGGACGGTACTTTTGACGAGCTGATCGCCATGAACGGTTTCTTTACGGATCTTGTCAGGCGGCAGATGTAAAAAAATTGAAAAAAATATTGCCATTTGGTTTTTTGATTCGTATAAATATACAGAAAGGCGAAAACAGGAGGTTACTTTTATGAATAAGAATATAGAACATCTTGCATTGGATGATGAATTACTTAAGGACGTAAACGGTGGCATACAGCAGAAGAAGGGGAATGAGGATCTGAGAAGAGTCAAGTGCAGGACTTGCGGTGAGGTCTTCATGGCCAATACAAAGGTTAAGCCGATCGTATGTCCGAGCTGCAACGAGGACTGTTCAGAGGAAAATCTGACGGCATCCAAGGTGAAGAAATCGACAGTCGCAAGCAATCCCGGTTCCGTCAATGTAACGGGCAGGGCAGTATAATGAATACAGAGGAAGGGAGGTTACGGTTATGTTGGAGAACAGTAAAGACAAATTACTTGATGATGCATTACTTGATGAGGTTAACGGAGGATTAAAGCTGGGTGGAGTATCTACGTTAGGGGTGGATCTTGTGCAAAGGGGCGATCCGGGCAGTGCACAGACTACGCAATATGATGAAAAAAAGAAATACAAAGCAAAGTTCATAGATAATGCCGCTGTCAGAAGTGTCGGGGAAAACAAGATAGTATCGGGCGGCAATTTTGACACAGGAGGCAGGTGCTGATCTTTCATATATAGCTGATTACGGGGACGCTGATCTGAAACAACCATCGGATCATCGTCCCCGTTGTTTTATGTGAGTAACTATTCAGAACAGCACATATATTTTAAAATATGTTATACTAGCACCATGAAAAAGATTTTTAACACGTTCACCGGTCTGATGAACAACCTGACAATCTACAGAAAGCTGATATTCTTTTATGCCTTCTGCGTTATCCTGCCGATTATTGTAACGGACGGCATCATCATACATATAATAAACCGTGATGAGAGGCAGAGGCAGGAGTATGAGCTTGACAACATCGCACAGGCGGTGGGAAACAGTGTCACCGATCTGTTTGATGATATCCTGGATACGACAAATGCGATATATCTGGACAGAGCTGTCAATGATTTTATCAGCAGGGAGTACGAAAAACCGTATGATTACTATTCCGCCAATTACAGGCTTCTGCGACAGTCTCTTGCAGGGAGTATATTCAACAATTCCGACTACAGTGTTACCATCTATACCGATAATCCGACGATCGTAAGCGGAGGGCGTTTCTGCTCCATCGGATCGATAGCCGGTACCGAATGGTATAAGGCATTTCGTGAGTCCAACGCCCCTATCTTCGAAACCTTCTATTACGGTGAGACGGGAGAGTATATTAAGTCAAGCAAGAGAGATATATGTCTTCTCCGTGCCATGAACAATTACGGTAATTTCAGGCGCGAGGTGATCATTAAGGCGGACATCAATTACAACGAGCTTGTGAAGTCGCTCAATGATATGAATTATCTTGCTACAGTCTATGTGTGCAGTGGTGATGTCATTCTCTTTTCAAATGATGATAAGACCGACATAAACGAGCCCTTTGCCACACTTACCGGAAGTGAGAGGATAGCGGCCGTATCGGATCTTGATCTGCACGGGTCAAAGCTTAAGGTGCTTGTGCTTGAACCCGATACGGGAATCCGGTTTTTCAGTAAGAAGAATATTCCGGTTTTTATTTTGCTTATTTTTATGAATCTGTTTCTTCCGGTGATTTTGGTTTACATAATCAACAAATCTCTGACGGAACGGTTTGCGTTGCTGAATGCTTCTTTTGATAAGATCAAGGGAGAGGTGTCGCAGATAAAGGAAATAGAAGATATAGAGGGAAACGACGAAATAAGCAACCTTATGACCAATTATAATTTAATGGTACGTCGACTTAAGGAGCTTATCAAGACGGTATATGAAGACAGGCTTGAGAAGCAGGAAACCGATATAGCCAGGCAGCAGGCTGAACTGCTGGCTCTTCATTCCCAGATAAACCCGCATTTTTTGTTTAATGTACTTGAAAGTATCAGGATGCTCAGTCTTATCAGGAAGGAGAAGGAGATCGCGAGCATGATAGAGAAGCTTGCGATACTGGAGAGACAGAGTGTGGACTGGTCGAATGACTTTATCAGGCTTAAAGACGAGCTTAAGTTTGTCGAAGCATATCTGGACCTTCAGAAGCTGCGCTTTGAGGACAGGTTAAACTATAAGGTCAGCATTAAGAACGGTTGTGAGAATTATAACGTACCGAAGCTTACACTTGAAACTTTCGTGGAAAACGCATGTGAACACGGCGTGGAGAATAAGTCGGTTCCCTGTTGGATATATATCCGTATATATGAACAGGACGATACTCTGTTTCTGGAGGTCGAGGATACCGGCTCCGGAATGGATGAGAGTGCTGTAGAGGCACTGAACAAAAGGATGCGTGACTGCAGGATCTCCGATCTTAAAGAGGGTAAGAGGGTCGGTATTATAAATGCCTGTCTCAGGCTTAAGATGATAACCGGTGACAGGGCAGTGTTCAATGTCGACAGCACAAAGGGAGTCGGTACGGTATTCCTGATAGGTATCCCTGCTGATACATTGGAGACGTCGGCATTTTGAACCCGCAAAGACAGATAGCAGACAGAACAGAGGTAGAGTAATGTATAAGGTAATGCTTGTGGATGATGAGCCGCTGATACTGAGGGGTATGTCCGTGGTGATAGACTGGGAGGACAGGGGCTTTGAGATAGTAAAGAGTGCGGCCAACGGGCGTGAGGCCTATGATTTTCTTAAGGACAATGAGGTCGATCTCATAATAGCCGATATCAAGATGCCCGAAATGAACGGGCTGGAGCTTATCAGGCGTATCCGCGAGGAAGGGGTGTCCGATGCGTATTACGTCATACTCAGCGGTTATAATGATTTCGAATATGCAAGGCAGGCCATACGGTATTCGTGTATGGATTATCTGCTTAAGCCTATTGACAGTGACCGGCTTATTGAGATACTGGATCAGGTTACGGAGTCGATCCATGAAAGGATGAAGCTGGTTAAAGACAGGGAAACGATAGAAGATGCATATTTTAAGCAGAGTATGATCGCATTGATGTGCGGCAGGTATGACGAGGATGATGAGGCATATGTTAAGAAGGAACTGGGCATTGGAAAGGAGAAATGCCGGTTCCTGATAGCTTCTGTTGACAATACGGAATCCCTCGAGGATATGGATGATGAGGAGATAAAGGAGATAAGGGATGCGCTCAGCCTTGCCGCGGAGGAGTATATCGGGAATCCTTCCTGTATTGTAAGAGATGCGTTTGATTATCTGGAGGATCATGAGATAGGTATCGTGATCCGGGATGGTCTTACAAGTGCTTCCCGTATGACAGAGCACGAATATCTGGACGGGCTGTGTGACGTGCTTAATAAGGACATTGATGCCGGCGTGGTACTTCTGGCGGGTAAGAATGTCGATGATATATCCAGGCTTTCAAGATCCTACAGCAATGCATGTGTGCTGCGTCCATTCAGGGGCTTCAGCAATGAGAAGAGGATCTATTACTATGAGGAGGAGGTCTCGGCCCCGCACAATAATGTTGTCCTTCTCAAGCAGAGTCTTGATGAACTTATAACGGCGATAGAGCAGAATGATATTACAAGGATAAACGGAAGCGTCGACACCCTGTATATGGAAATGGAGAGAGCAGGTCTTAATACGGATATGCGTTCGATGAACTTAAATTATCTGATCTTTCAGCTTATACATCTTGCGGTTGAGCAGGATGAAACAGTCGATCAGGAGGAGATACTGCATTATATCAGTGAGAATGCTTTCGATGCGACTGTTACCCGCGGCGGCCGGACACACCTTAAGAGGTTTGCCCTTTCTTACGCAGAATACCTGATACAGTTAAGAAGAAATGTATCGAGGGGGCTGCTTGCCGAGATAGAAAGAGAGATCAGGAACAATTACGCCGAGAATCTGACGTTGCGTGAGCTCAGCAGGAAATATTATGTCAACTCATCGTACCTTGGCCAGACATTCAAAAAGAAATACGGACAGTCCTTCAAGGACTATCTGTGCTCTGTGCGTATTGACGAAGCTGCCAAGCAGCTGCTCTCGACAGATGAGAAGATAGCCAATATAGCGGAAAATGTCGGATACAGGGATCCGGACTATTTTCTGCTGAAGTTTACGCAGGTTATGGGCATCTCACCGGCAAAGTACCGGAAGAACGGTGGAATGTTAACTTGATTTTTTAGGGTTTTTAGTTGAGTTTTTAGGGTGAACCCGGTAAAGGGATTTTTTATAATGCAGTAGTAAGGATTTGCAGACGCATCTTTACACTGCATTTTTTATATGTTCAGGAAAGGATGGAGGAGATGAAAGAGAAGAAGAAAGGAGCCTATAAGAAATACTGGCAGCTGTATTTGCTCCTGTTGCTGCCGATGATATACCTGCTGATATTTAAGTATATTCCCATGGTATATATCCAGATAGCGTTTAAGGAGTACAAGATAGGCGTCAGCCCGTGGAAGATGCCTCTTGCGGCGAATAACGGATTTAAGTATTTCATAAGGGCTTTTTCAAACAAGGATTTTATTAATGCACTGAGGAACACACTCATGCTCAATCTCCTTGATCTGATAGCCGGTTTCCCGGCTCCCATCATTTTTGCACTGATACTGAATGAACTTGCTTTCAAGAAATTCAAAAAGGTGACGCAGACAATAGCTTACATGCCTCACTTTTTGTCATGGGTCATCGTATCGAGTCTTGCGCTCCAGTTGTTTGCCCCTACCAACGGTTTTGTTAACCAGCTTATCATGAAGTTCGGAGGAGAGGCGGTTCCGTTCCTTAACGATCCGAATCACTGGGTCGCAACCTACATCTTCATGGGAGTATGGCAGAGCTTCGGCTGGAATTCGATAGTCTATCTTGCGGCCATAGCCGGCATAAGTCCCGAGCTGTACGAAGCGGCTTCGGTTGACGGTGCGGGACGTTTCTCCAAGATGTGGCATATAACTCTTCCGGGCATAAGACCTACGATCGTGGTACTGCTTATCATGAACCTCGGAAACATCCTGGGCAGCAGCTTCGACAGACCGTATGCTTTCCAGAATAACATGGTCATGAGTGTGGCAAACGTTATCGCAACATATGTATATAAGAACGGTATTAAAGGACTTCAGTTCTCACTTACGACAGCGGTTGGTCTGTTCCAGTCCGTGATATGCGTCATATTCCTGCTTCTTGCCAACTGGATATCAAGAAAGCTCGGCGAACGCGGCATATGGTAACTATTAGGAGGAAATTTTTAAATGAATGACAGAATGATCAAATCAAATAAAACAAAGGCAGGAGATATGATATTTGTTATTATCTGCCTCCTTGTATGCCTTGCATGTGTCCTTCCGATGCTGAACCTTTTGGCCAAGTCGCTAAGCGGCTCTGATTTTCTGGTAAAGCATGAGGTATACCTTCTTCCCAAGGGACTCAACTTTGAAGCATACAAGACGGTACTTAAAGATCCGAAATACATCAGGGCATTTGTGTGGACGGTGGTGTTGACGATCATCTGTACGATCACATCACTCGTGATCACCGCTGTATGTGCTTATCCTCTTATTTATGAGGATCTGAAGGGACGCGGGGTGTTCAATATCATAATAACGATCACCATGTTCTTCAATGCGGGAACGATCCCCAATTACCTGCTCATGAATTCGCTGGGACTCCTCAGTAACCCGCTTGTCCTTATTCTTCCGGGCTGCTTAAGTGTGTATAACATGATAATAATGCGCAGCTTCTTCTACGGTATACCCGACAGCTTAAGGGAATCTGCCCAGATTGACGGCGCATCCTATTTCAATATACTGACATCCATTTACCTGCCGCTGTCCAAGCCCGTTATGGCGACACTGGCGCTGTTCTATGCGGTAGGACGCTGGAACGGTTATTCGGACGCTCTGATGTATATGAAGGATAAGAAGTATTATCCGCTTCAGCTGCTTCTTTACAACGTCATCAATAATATCAACAGTATCGAAGTTGCCACTCAGGAGGGTTTCTCGTCACCGGGACTTAATGAATCCCTTAAGGCGGCCATAGTCATGTTCTCGACGATACCTATCCTCTGCATATACCCGTGGCTTCAGAAGTATTTCATTCACGGTGTTACGGTCGGAGCTGTCAAGGGATGATATGGAATAGCAAATTTTAGCGGAAATTCAGGATACGACAGTTTAAACAGGAATTACCGGATGTGTTCATCCGTTATTCAGGAACTATAAACATTTCATTTTATGGAGGAAGACAAATGAAAAAGAAATTAATCTCACTCTTGCTTGCGGGTACCATGGTATTCTCGCTTGCAGCATGTGGCTCACAGGCGCCTGCCGCGCCGGCAGCCGATGCAACAACAGGTGATACGGTAGAGGCACCGGCCGATACCGAGCCTGAAGCCGATGCGGAGGAAGCTTCATCTGATGACAGTTCAGAGTCAGCGGCAGCCGGAGAGCTTACGGACGGTAAGTTCGCCGAAACCCGTCATATCACCGTAGAGGTATATGACCGCGGCAATGACGGCGGTTCCGATCCGACCAACAATAAATATACCAAGTATATCCAGGACGGAATGCTTGCAGACCACAACGTAGAGGTTGAGTTCGTGGCAGTTCCCCGTTGGACAGAGGTTGATGAGATAAACAACCTTCTTGCGGCAGGCGAAGCGCCGGATATCTGTGTTACATACAGCTATGCAACCATCCAGACATATGCCAACATGGGCGGTGTTCAGGATCTTGCACAGATCGTAGAGGATACCAAGGCTGATTGCCCCAATCTCTGGGACTGGCTGGGAGAGACCAATATTTACTGGGATAAGAGTCCCGTAGACGGAACACTGTGGGCGATCGAAGGTAAGAGAGCAACAGCTAACCGTGTTAATACCTTCGTTCGTCAGGACTGGCTGGATGCACTTGGTCTTAAGGCACCCACAACCAAGCAGGAATTCGAGGATATGCTCATTGCTTTCAGAGACAACGCAGACAAGCTCCTCGGTGCAGATGCCAAGAAGATGGTTCCTTATTCGGTAAGCTTCGATGTGGGCTGGAGAGCAGCTACACTTATCGAGTCCTTTATCGATCCTGCTATATCCGATTATGATTACTATGTCAACGGCTTTGATGACAGAAAGTTCACTGAGCCCGGAACAAAGGAAGCAGTTAGGCTTCTTAACAAGTGGTATAACGACGGACTTATGTGGAATGATTTCGCTCTTTACGGCGAAGGCGACACCACAGAGGATGACATGATGAAGGCAGGCTATGTAGGCGCATTTACACACAACTGGGATTATCCTTTCAGAAACGGTGAGGATTCCATAAATGCAAACCTTCAGAGAATAGTAGGCGAGGATGCCAAGTTCGTAGCGATCGATCCTTTCGAGGATTCAAAGGGGACACATACCAAGTTCGTAGACTCAACGGCAGGTGACCGTAAGATATTCTTCCCTACAACAAATGATGAGCCTCTTGCTTCAATGCTTTATCTTGACTGGATCTCAGCTCCCGAGCATATCGAGTACTTACAGCTCGGTGATGAGGGTGTGACACACAATAAGCTTGATGACGGATCATACGAGATCATAGCTGCAACAGGTGATGATATCCAGAACTCAGGTTTCAATATCGATATGACTATTACCTGTAACGGACTTCATCTGACGGATCCCAAGCTTACAGATCTCACAACAGCACACAGCTATGCAAATATCGATCCTAAGCTTGTTCAGGATGCCGATAAGATCGCCAAGACGGATACACGTCCCGCCAAGTGCGTAAATGTTGGTGAGATCACATCCGAGAGCGGTGTTGGTGAGGCTCTTAACGCAAAGAGAACAGAGGTATATGACCTTGCAGTAACAGCAGCACCTGCCGACTTTGACTCTGTTTGGGACAGCGGTATGGAGGAATACATGGCAGCAGGCGGTAAGGACGTATCGGATGAGCGTGCCGCTAAGTGGGCTGAGGTTTACGGAGATACCAAGAGCGTTCCCGAATTGTAATACCGGGTGCCATATTTTCAAAAATACATAAAATGCATTGACTAATGTCCGGGATTGGTGTATAGTTACATTTAGGAACATATGTGACTGATTGTAAAGGAGGCGCTATGAGAATAGGTGCAGTGGGAGCAAGTCCTTACATTTACAATACCAACAGCGTAAGCTCAGCCAGTCTTAACAAGATAAGTGCTATAGGTTCCGATACGACATCGGGTAAGACGGATTTTTCCGGACTTACAACCACGGGACAGAACGAGAACCCGCTTAAGCCGGGGCAGACGAAGAATCTTGCGGACATATTGGGAATGCAGATGCAGATGGGCATGATGAATGCTTCAAGGGTGATGGATGTAAGTCCCTTTGAGAGCGAATGAAACTTAATTAAATGAACGTATGAGGACCGGATACCCTGGTGTATCCGGTCTTTTATTTGGTTTTAACACTTTGACCATTGTACGGAATAGTGAATTTCCGAATGCATTTCCTTATTTGCATTCAGAAAGTCTTGATAATATGATAAAATATATCCATGAGTAACAGGATCAGGAGATACCGTAAAGGAATACTGGATGACCTGACGATACGGCGTAAGCTTATCGTTCTCTTTCTTGTCTGTGTGCTGCTCCCGCTGTTTGTGACAGATGCAGTGATACTGTATCTGGTAAGACATGATGAGGAGACAAGGACACAATACGAAATGGGCAATATCGCCAACGCAATGGAGGCTGATTTCGTAAACATCATCGATGATGCGGACAGGATGACACGAAGCTTCTTCATAAACAGATCGATCAATGAATTCCTTGATAAGGATTATTCGTCCGATGTTGAATATTATGAGGCGAGATATGCCCTTGTCAATCAGCCGTTTGCGCAGATCAACCTTTCGGACAGTGACTATGCGATAACAATGTATTCGGACAATCCGACAATAATAAGCGGAGGAGCCTTTAGCGCACTTGAAGGTCATAAGGGCGAGGACTGGTATAAGGCAGTTAAGGCTTCGGATAAAGATGCGGTACTGATAAGCTATTTTATCGGTAATGAAGCAAGGACCGAGACCTCCAGAAAACGTCTGGCAATAGTCAGGAAGCTCGATTATTACAGGAATCTTAAATACGAAAAATATATTAAGATAGAAGTGGATTACGGTTCCATGGTAAGGCGCTTTAACAACAGGAATTATTCGCTGCCCGTCTATCTGTGTCAGGGAGACAGGATCCTTTATTCCAACGAAGGCTATTCGGATGTTATCACGCCCTATGAGGAGCTTAATGACAGGGAGATGTTCGCACATAAGAGTGAATTCGAGATTTACGGTACGGGATTTACTGTGCTTGTAAAGTCCCAGGGAGATGCGATGTTTAAGCTGTATGAACAGTTGCCTCTGCTGGTACTTCTTCTTCTCGTTAACATACTGCTCCCGGCAATCCTTATGTATATGATAAACCGGTCCTTTGTGAGCAGGCTGAGGATACTGAATGATTCTTTAGACAACGTGAATGTTGCTTACGACAGTATTGAAACGATAGAAGATGCGGAAGGAAAAGATGAGATCGGAAACCTCATGCGTAATTACAATAAGATGGTTACGCGTCTTAAGGAGCTGATAAAGACCGTATATGAGGAGCGTCTGAGAAAACAGGAGCTGGAACTGTCAAGACGGCAGGCGGAGCTTGATGCGCTTCATTCCCAGATCAATCCCCATTTCCTCTTTAATGTGCTGGAAAGTATAAGGATGCACAGTGTCATAAAGAAGGAGGACGAGACTGCCGGAATGATCGAACGTCTGGCGCTTCTGCAGAGGCAGAATGTCAACTGGTCGGATGACAATATCAGGATCAAGGATGAGATAAGATTTGTGGAAGCATATCTTGAACTGCAGAAGTACCGCTTCGGTGATAAGCTGAGTTATCAGATCAGCATAAGGAACGGCTGTGAGAATTACTATATCCCGAAGCTGACGCTCGAAACCTTTGTCGAGAATGCCTGCGTGCACGGTGCCGAGCATAAGGCCGGAGTTACGTATATTTATATAAGAGTATACGAGCAGGCTGACCGGCTGTATATGGAAATAGAGGATACGGGCGGCGGGATGGATGATGGTGAGGTCAGCGTACTGAATGAGCGCCTGAACAACTGTACCATCGATGATCTTCGGGCGGGTCAGCATGTCGGTATTATAAATGCGTGTCTGCGCCTTAAGATGCATACGAGTGAGAGATCCTCGGTCGTAGTCGAGAGTGAGAAGGGGGTTGGCACAACGATCCTTATTTCGATCCCTCTTGACACGCTTGAGGTTTATCCGTAAAAAGTATAGTTTGCCCTGAATCATAGTATTTAAACAGAGGAACAGTTATGTTAAAAGTAATGCTTGTTGATGATGAACCGTTTATCATGCAGGGTCTGTCAATGCTGATAGACTGGAATGCGCTGGGTTATGAGATAGTCAAGACTGCGTCAAACGGCGGTGAAGCGTATGAATATCTGAAAAAAGAGAAGGTTGATTTTATAATAGCCGATATCAGTATGCCTGTGATGTCGGGGATCGATCTGCTGAAGAAGATCAGGGATGAGAGGCTTTCGGATGCTTACTTTGTTATACTGAGCGGTTACGGTGATTTCGCTTATGCACAGCAGGCAATAAGATATTCGTGTATGGAATATATGCTCAAGCCTGTTGATAAGGAACAGCTTACGGAAATACTTAAAAGGGTTTCATTAACCGGACGTATGGATAAGGGAGATGAGACCGACGCGGCAAAAAGCGAGGGCAGGGCGGTTCTGTGTAAGAGCGAACTGGACAGCCTTATAGCCGCAATAGACCACAATGATATGAGTAATATGAATGCAAGTGCGGATGCATTGTATGACCGTATGTACGAGATAGGAATGAATGATGATATAGTCAGCATGAACCTGAATTATATGCAGGTCCAGCTCATACACCTTGCGGTCGAGCTAGACGAGAGTGTGGATCAGGAAGAGATACTTCATTATATCAATGAAAATGTGTATGACGCTGCCGGTACGAAGGGCACAAGGACGCATCTTAAGCGTTTTGCGATGAGCTACGCCGATTACCTTATGCAGCTACGCAAGAATACATCCAGAGGTGTTCTTGCACAGATAGAACATGAGATAAAAAACAATTATGCGGACAATCTTACACTCAAGGATCTCAGTAGGAAATATTATGTAAACCCGTCATATCTGGGACAGATATTCAGAAAGAAGTACAATCAGTCATTCAAGGATTATCTGTGCCTGATCCGGGTAAACGAAGCGGCAGACATGCTTCTTAAATCGGATGATAAGATCACTCTTATAGCGGAAAAGGTAGGGTATAAGGATACCGACTATTTCATACAGAAGTTTATTGAGATCAAGGGCTGTACACCGGCAAGATACAGGAAAAATGCGGGTCAGTCATAGCTTAAGGCGATTAATACGGACAGATCATACAGGGGCTTTACAGCCTCTGTATTTTTTCCCCCCTTTTTATGAATTTTATCGGTGGTTTGATTTTTCTTAAATGTATATTATGGTATCACGGGGCATAAGAGAGCCCTCAACATCTAATTCAAAAAGGGAGGAAAAAGATGAATTTCAAAAAGATCAAAGCTTTATTGTTAAGTTCGGTTCTTGCGGCTTCAATCCTTGCAGGATGTGGTGGCGGCGGTAATGCGGCTGCTCCCGCGGCAGATGCGGCAGACACGACGGCAGATGCGGCTGACGCAGGTTCGGATGCTTCCGATGCGGGCGATACGGCAGCAGACACCGCAGCCTCAGGCGATGTCAAGGAGTTCACGATGTTTATTACAATGCCCGGTTCGGAGATCAATGACGACAATGAGATCGCTCAGATGATAGCTGACAAGTGGGGCGTAAAGGTTAAGGAAACATGGCTGACAGGCCAGACAGCATCCGAAGCAACCGGTACACTTATTGCCGGCGGCGAATACCCTGATTTTATCGACTCTGATGAAATGAACCTTCTTGTTGATGCTGATGCACTTATACCTCTTGATGATTACATCGATCAGTATCCCGAATTCAAGGAAACATGGTTTACACCCGAAGAGTGGGAGAAGTTCCGTCAGCCTGACGGACACATCTACTGGATAAATCCTTTCGGCAATACCAAGGGAGAAACCAAAGATACAACTCATAATGATGAGGCATTCTGGATCCAGGTTCGTGTTCTTGAGTGGGCAGGATATCCCAAGATCCAGACAATGGATGAGTACTTCAAGCTCCTTGAGGACTACATCGCAGCCAATCCTACAATGGAAGACGGTACTGAGAACATGGCTTATACCATTCTCTGTGAGGACTGGAGATACTTCTGTCTTGAGAATGCAGGCCAGTTCCTTGGCGGATATCCCAACGACGGTTCCGTAATCGTAAACAAGAAGGATATGAAGATCGAGGATTACAACACCTCAGAGGATACCATCGCTTACTTCAAGAAGCTCAATGAAGAGTACAACAAGGGCTTCGTAGATCCCGAGTCATTCACCCAGACCTACGATGAGTACATCGCTAAGCTGTCAACAGGCCGCGTACTTGGTATGGTTGACCAGTGGTGGGATTTCGCTTACACCGTAAACGATTCCTTCAAGCAGACAGGTCTTGACCAGAAGGGCTGCAACTATGTTCCTCTCGGTCTTACCACAGAGGCAGGCATGGAGAACAGGTGGCATACATATGATGATACCGTTAACCAGGCTTCAGGTATCGCCATCACAACAGACTGTGAAGATCCCGATGCAGCCTTCAAGTTCCTTGTAGACTGCGCTATGGATCAGGAGCTTCATGACCTTCGTTTCTGGGGCGTTAAGGGCGTTGACTATGAAGTAGATGATGACGGACTCTTCTATCGTACGGATGAGCAGAGGCAGAACTGGGCAGATACTTCTTACCAGGCAGCACACAGGTGCCAGTACTCTTACTTCCCTCAGTGGCATGGAACAAGCCGCGATGGCAAGAACGCCAACAAGCCTGAGGAGCAGCCTTCAGAGTTCATGAACGATATGGCTAAGCCTCTTAAGGATTGCTTCGATGCATACGGCGTAACAACTTATCCTCAGCTGATCGGTTCAGTACAGGAGACAAACGGACCATGGTTCCCGATGTACTCATACTCAAACAACTTCACAACAGAGACACCCGGTGGTGTAGCATGGGCGAAGATGGGAGAGTGTAAGCACGAGTGGCTTCCCAAGGTTGTTATGGCTAAGGATTTCGACAAGGGTTGGGATGAGTACATGAACGCATACAATGCTTGCAAGCCTGAGGACTTCCTGGCAGAGATGCAGGAAATACTTGATACCTTCAAGTAAGATTTAAATCAAATCAGCAGGTAAAAATAAAGGCAGCAACTGCGCGACATCAATGTTGCTGCCTTTCTTTAACCAAAAAGGAGTAAAGCATGGCCCGGGAAAATAATAAAAAGAAAGAAAAGATAACTCTGAAGGAGATAAAGAAACAGAGCTTTCTTATGATCGTTACTTTCTGTATGGTCGCATACGGTATTGTATTCTATTACTGGCCTCTTACGGGCTGGATCATGGCCTTCCAGAATTATAAACCGAAGAACGGCCTTCTTCATTCAAAGTTTGTGGGACTCGATAAATTCAAGTTCCTGTTCGAAGATGATGTATTTATCAAGGTTATACGAAACACCTTTGCAATGGGATTAATAAACCTTGTTACAACGACGATTATGGCGGTACTGTTTGCCATAATCCTTAATGAGGTAAGGAAGGGCTGGCTTAAGAAGCCTATTCAGACAATATCCTACCTCCCGCATTTCCTTTCGTGGATAGTTGTTACCGGTATTCTTCATGACTCTCTGTCATCATCCGGTATCGTAAACGATATTTTGTTAAGATTTGGAATCATTAAGCAGGCGATCAACTTCTTTGCGTTCCCTAAGTATTTCTGGCCGATAGTTGCTTTTGCCAACTGCTGGAAGGAAACCGGTTGGAATGCGATAATCTATCTTGCAGCCATTACTTCGATCGATCCTTCGCTGTACGAAGCGGCCTCTATTGACGGAGCAGACAGATTACAGAAGATAAGATATATAACTCTTCCGGGAATCAAGCCTACGTTCCTGATACTTCTTCTTATGAATGTCGGTAACGTTTTGAATGCCGGTTTCGAGGTTCAGTATTTGCTTGGAAACGGACTGGTACAGTCGGTATCACAGACGATCGATATCTACGTTCTCAAATGGGGTATTTCACAAAACGATTACTCACTCGGTACGGCAGCAGGTCTGTTTAAGAGCGCGGTAAGTATCCTGCTTATCGTAATAGCAAACGAACTTGCCAAAAGATACAGTGATGAGAGATTATTCTAGGAAAGGAGAATAACAAAATGGACGAAAAAGTGTATAAAGTCAGAAAACCCATAAGTGATAAGATTTTTTCGGTAATAGTAGTTGTTTTCCTTGCGCTGTTTGTGATAATCACTCTTTACCCTGTTCTTAACACGGTTGTGCTTTCTTTTAACGACGGTATAGATGCTGTCAGGGGTAAAATATATTTATGGCCCAGAAAGTTCTCCATTAAGAACTACAAGACAGTGTTTGGCATGCAGAATATCTGGGTCGGCGCAAAGGTGACGGTGGGAAGGACAGTACTTGCGACCATCACTTCGCTGATAGCAAACGCATTGCTTGCCTTCGTTGTAAGCCGTAAGAAATTCCTTTTTAAATCACAGTTATCGCTGTTCTGGGTTATAACGATGTATGTTAACGGTGGAATGATCCCGGTATTTCTGTTGTATAAGAATCTCGGACTTACAGGTACTTTCCATGTTTACTGGATACCCGGAATGATAAGCGCCTTTAACATGCTTGTCATGAGAACATATATGGAGGGAATACCTGAGAGTCTTGAGGAATCGGCTCAGCTTGACGGTGCCGGATACTGGACTGTCTTCCTGCATATAATATCTCCTCTGTGTAAGCCCGTGTATGCGACGGTAGCTCTGTTCATAGCGGTATGGCAGTGGAACTCATGGTTTGACGCAATGCTCTACAACCGAATGAAGACAGAGTACACAACTCTTCAGTACGAACTGATGAAGCTGTTGTCTTCGGTTATGCAGCAGAGCGGCAGTGCCGAGAACGCCAAGAACGGCGCAAATACCATCACACCGGTTACGATCCGTGCGGCAGCAACGGTTGTAACCATGCTTCCCATAGTAATGCTTTATCCGTTCCTTCAGAGATATTTCGTAACAGGTCTTACGATCGGCGGAGTTAAGGAGTAAAGATGAACCCGAATTTAAAACAGCCCACCAATCCGTATCTGCCATCCTATGAGTACATACCGGACGGGGAACCATATGTGTTCGGCGACAGGGTGTATGTTTACGGTTCGCATGATAAATACAACGGTGATGTGTACTGTGAGCTTGACTATGTATGCTGGTCGGCACCGGTAAGCGATCTCGGTCTTTGGAGATACGAAGGCGTTATCTATAAGAAAAATCAGGATCCGGACAACAGGGACCTTCAGGGTAACCTGTATGCGCCCGATGTTACCGTCGGACCCGACGGAAGATATTATCTGTTCTATTCGCTCAGTAAGTTAAGTCATGTTGGCGTGGCTGTATGCGACGAGCCGGCAGGTAAATATGAATTCCTGGGCCATGTTCACTATAAGGATGGGACGGTTCTCGGTGAAAGAGAAGGCGATGAGCAGCAGTTCGATCCCGGTGTTATAACGATAGGGGAACTGACATATCTGTATACGGGTTTCTGCCCCGCTGATGATCCGGGTAAACACGGAGCAATGCTTACCGTGCTTGATAAAGACATGCTAACCGTCGTCAGGGAGCCATCATTCGTGGCACCGAGCGGTTACTACAGCAAGGGAACGGGTTATGAGGGACATGCCTTCTTTGAGGCTCCTTCAATAAGGAAAAGAGGGGATAGGTTTTATTTCATCTTTTCATCTTATGTAAACCATGAGCTCTGCTATGCGACTGCGGATTCCCCGGAGGGACCGTTTAAATACGGTGGTGTGATCGTCAGCAATGCGGATATAGGGATCGATTCTTACAAACCTGTGGATATGCCCTGTGTTCCGTATGCCAACAACCATGGAAGTATGGTTGAGATAAACGGAGAGTGGTACATATTCTACCACAGACATACGAATGCTCACAATTACAGCAGGCAGGGCTGCGTTGAGAAGCTTAGATTCGATGAAGACGGGAGCATCGGGCAGGTTGAGGTTACCTCATGTACGGGTATTGACACGCCTTTGTCGGGAAGCGGGGTATATCCTGCGAATCTTGCATGTAACCTGTATCTTGAGAAGGATATTACGGATTTCAGGGGAAATGTATATGATGTCAGCAGGGACAGGTATATGCTCGTTCCGTGGATAGGGTGGCTTCCCGATATGTTTCCGAAGATCGTTCAGGACCATTCGGATGTTGCTCCGGATGAATATGATAAGATATCAAGGCCCGATGTGATCGATGACAACAGCGGACTCGACAGGGGAATTCATTCATTTATCACAAACATACGTGACGGAGTTACGGCAGGGTTTAAATATTTTGATATTAAGGGTCTTAAGGCTGTTGCCATAAGGACCAAGGGATACGGAAGAGGAAAGGTGGAGATATATGCATCCCCTGCAGCTTCACCAAAGGAACGCAGACTGATAGGCAGTATTCCGGTTTCCTCGACCAATGCATATAAGAGGGATGAAACGAAGGTAAGCCTGGAAGACGGGATATATGCGCTGTACTTTGTCTTTAGGGGAGAAAGTAATCTTAATCTTCTTGATTTCGAGCTTATTGTCTGATACGTTATAATGATGTTGTTTGGTTATTTGGATGAAACAGGAGAAAAAATGAGCGGACTTAGGTTATCAAGATTCATAAGTAACAGCATGGTACTGCAGAGAGATAAGAAGGGACATATATGGGGATGGGATACTCCGGGTGCCCGTATTAAAGTATCTTTTCTCGGTAAGACATATGAAGCTGTGGCAGACAGTGAAGGAAGCTTCGGGGTATGGATCGATGAGCAGCCCTTCGGCGGGCCTTATGAGCTGTCGGTAAGTGATGATGCGGGAAACAGCATTACTGTCACTGATGTTATGGTAGGTGAGGTGTGGCTGTGCTCCGGACAGTCCAATATGGAGCTGCCCATGGCCAGGGTTAAGGATAAATATCCCGATGAGATGGTGGACTGTGATCATCCCGGTGTAAGGGAATTCAAGATAGCCGAGGAGGTTGTATATGCTGCGCCTCTTGAAGAACCGAAGACAGGGCAGTGGAGAAGACCTGCGAAGGAGTATATATCCGAATTCTCGGCAACAGCTTACTTCTTTGCAAAAGAATTCAACAAGCTGACTGGAATACCTGTAGGATTTATAAATTTAAGTCTGGGAGGTTCGCCGGTTCATTCATGGATGAGCAGGGAAATGCTTGAAGGATTTGATGATAAGCTGGCAATTGCCGATAAATATGCGGATGATGATTTCAGGGCATCTGTTCTTAAGGCTAATGAGGAGGAGCCGGCTAAGTGGCACAAGGCCCTGGATGAAAAGGATGAGGGGCTTAAGGGACACTGGGAAGCCGACGATACTGATGATGACAACTGGGAGACGATAATGCTTCCCGGGTTTTTAAGGGATACGGAAATAGGCAATTATATCGGTGTGATATATTTCCGCAAGTCCTTTACGGTTCCTGCAGACATGGCCGGAAAGGAAGCAGGGCTGTGGCTCGGAACCCTTGTTGACAGTGATATAACATATGTTAACGGTCAGTGTGTGGGCAACACGGAATACCAGTATCCCCCGAGGAAATACGTTATTCCCGAAGGCCTACTCCGTGAGGGGACAAATAATGTTACTGTAAGGCTTAAGTCCGAATACTATCTTGAGTTCATGGACGGTGATATCTCCGGAGCACGTTTTACTCCGGGTAAGGAATATAAGGTATTCAATGATGAGTACAGCATAGATATAAGCGGAGAGTGGAAGTACCGCCTGGGAGCACAGGCGGACAGTCCCGCGCCGAGACAGGATTTCGTAAGCTGGAAGCCGACATGCCTGTTCAACGGGATGACTGCGCCCTGCCGTAAGTATGTTGTCGGTGGTCTTAACTGGTATCAGGGTGAATCCGACTGCGAAGACTGTGAACGGTATAAGGATATGTTTGAGCGTATGGTTGAGGGCTACAGAAGGGACTGGAATTATCCGGATATGCCGGTAAATATTGTTCAGCTTCCGAACTTTACGATAGACAACAATCCCGACAGTGATGCGTGGAACAGGATGCGTGAAACTCTGCGCAGGCTGGGCGAGAGCATAGACTATTGTGCTTCTGCCGTTACCATCGATCTTGGAGAAGACAATGATCTGCATCCGCAGGGAAAGCGGGAGATAGGAAGGCGCCTGGCTCTGCTCGCGGCTCATGAGAAGGGCTGCAGTGATGCCGAATACAGCGGTCCCGTGATCAGAAAGTTCATGTGTGTTAAAGAGGGTGACACGGTCTGTATCACTCTTGACATGGAGCACACCGGTAATGGTCTAAAGATAAGAGAGGCAAACGGTAAGGGATCTGATCTTAAAGTTGTTGATTTCATCGTTGTCGATGTATCGGATAACATGATACGGGCTGATGCGGATATCGAGGGCAACAGGATCATTCTTAAGGTTCCGGGACTAAAGCACTCGGTTAAGGAGATCAGATACTGTTATTCCCAGACAAATAACGGAGCTCTTATCTACAATTCCGAAGGATTGCCGATGAGCCCCGGTATATACGTGATGTGATCAATATTGAAAAACCGGCTGAAAAGCCGGTTTTTATAATGGATTTCTACTTGGAATTGAGCCTTGCTTTAAGTGCCGGATCGTACCACAGGTAACCGTTCCGGCCTCTTTCTTTTACAAAATAGAGAGCCATATCTGCGCATTTCTTAAGATCCGGCATGTTGTTGGCATCATGCGGGAAGCGTGAGGCACCTGAGCTGAAGCTTATCATGAAGCTGCCCTCATTGCTCTTGTCCGTGAGGGTTATATTGTGTGCATCCTCAGCTACCTGTTCGAGTATCTTATCGATACTTTCCCTTGATTCCATATCTACAAGAACCACGAATTCATCGCCGCCAAACCTTGAAACGATACCGTGTTCCTCGAAGTTCTTACGAAGGACATTGCAGAATGCGACAAGCAGTTGGTCGCCGGCATCATGTCCGAAGTGATCGTTAACCTGCTTGAAATAATCGATATCAAAAAACAGGAGAGCGGCATCTTTGTTGCTGTTGTTTATGCGCTGCTCGGAGGCGAAATCAAAGGCGCGTCTGTTAAGTGCCTGTGTCAGAGGATCGTGGATCGACAACTGTTCGAGCATCCGGTTTTCCTGCTTGCTGAGCCTGTACATATTGATAATAAGTACTACAACAACTATAAGCAGTATTGCAAGGAAGATAAGCACGTAATTACGGAAAGTACTCATGGTAGCGGAAAGTGCGTTGCTGGGAATACGTACTACCACGTACCAGCCGGGCATACTCTGTATCTCTGAGCAGTACTGTGAATAGAAGGTCTCACCTATCGAATAGCTTATACCTATATTGTTTTTGCCGTTATGCACCTGTTGCAGCCATTCGTTGTAAGTATCACGGTCATCCTTGTTTATGTTCTGCATTGACAGGTAGGCATTGGCCCAGCTTCCTGTGGCGTGTTCATCGGTACCGACACACTGAATGATATTGGCAGACTGTGCGTTCATAAGATATATCTCTATATCATTTACAAGAGACTCCGTCGCGGCTATCTTCTGGAGATCGCTCAGCATATATGTCGTGAACATCGAGCCCTGCTTTGTCCCGTCGTATTTAAAGTTGGAAAACATCGTTATTATTGGCTGTCCGAATACACTCGAACGGTAAGGAGCGGATATGGAAACGGGATCGGCCTTGTCGGCGGTATCATAAAGATGCCACTTGACGAATTCGGCTGCTTCCTCATCGGTTGCATAGAGACGATCGTCCGCATCTATAAAGCCGATGCTGATGTATTCGGTGTTTCGCATAGATTTTAGTTTTTCGTATATCTCATCGGGAGAACTGAAATCCTGAGCTGAAAGTACCTCTGCGATATTCTTGGTGGTAGAGGTCATGGACTGTATGGAGTTATTCATCTTCTCAGAGATCAACGTACATATCTCGCCGGAAAGCTGCTGGTCATGACGTGAAATAAGCCTGTTGAAAGCAGTGATAAGCATAGCTATAGCACCAAAAAATACAAGCAGGCAGATGATCAGTGTTACATAGAATGAGCGGCTGCCGGTTACGTTGTTAAAGAAGTCCTTGCGTTTGTTCATAAGTTCCTCTAGTTATGTGAAAGTACTTCCATGATATCCGGATCGTTCATGGTATTATGATTAACTGATGCAACTCCCGTATCCTCGAACTTGACACTCGGGAATTCATCATTAAGCATATCCAAAATGGCTTCAACTCCGCGATAACTCATATCATACTGGCGCTGGAGCATTGTCGATGCATGATAATCGGGTGATTCGATAAGTGCACGTATTTCGTCGGACATATCGAAACCTACCACGACAATATCTTTTCTTCCCTTTTCGGAAATGGTCTGTGCCAGAGCTCTTGTGGGACCGTTATTGGTACCGTAGAGTCCTGCCAGATCAGGATGCGTATTAATAAGGTCTGTGATCAATTCCTCGCCGAGATCGATATTGCCGTTACAGTTCTTGATATCGGTGATGATCTCCCAACTGTCGGGAGCATTTACGGACCAATACTGAATGAAGCCCGCAAGCCTTTCGTTGATGGTCTGGGATGTAGCCTGTCCTACCAGAATTCCGACCGAGAGATCTTCGTACTGGTTGTGTCCCATTTCATTGAGCTGGAAAAGCATTTCCTCTGCTGCATTCTGCCCTGCGAGAAGATTGTCGGTCATATAACATATATCAAAGGAGTCTGTGTTTGCGGCCGTATCAATAAGAACTATCGGAATGTGCTGTTTGTGGATATGGTCGATATCGCCTGCAAGCTCCACAGAATCATCCGGTGACAGGATAATTCCGTCTGCTCCGCGCTCAAGTGCCTGTTCAATAAGAACCTGTTGCCCGGGCCAGTCCGTTTCGTTGGCGGTCCCTCCCATATAAATGTTACATCCGAGATCCTCGCCGGCATCCTGCGCTCCCTGGATTATTACCTGCCAGTAGCTGCTCTCGATTATCTTTACTATCAAGTAAATATCCGGCCGCCCGTCCTTTATCTCCGTAAGTGCCACATACTCACTGTTGGTCATCAGGTCAGCCGGAGCAGCGGATGTCTCCTTTTTAGGGAAAGAGCAGGAACCGAAACTTAACATTATTAGAATTGTAAGGACTAAATAACCTATTCTTTTCAAGGCACTTTTCCTCATAAAAGTTATTCCTATCATAAACTTATCACAAAGATTTGATTTTGTAAATAAACGTAATCCTATCTTTTATTGTACACTTTTTACTAAATCGGAATTTAATTTATGGTAAAAATTGACTATTTACTGCTGACATGTTAGTGTGGTATAGTAGATGTATACTTGCATGCCAGTAGTAATTGTAGCTGTAAATCTTAAGTAACGAGATGCCATGACACAGCCTGATAAGTTGAACAAAGTATATTGAGTAAATAGAGTAAATATAAGAAGAAACAGAGACATCATGTCTCTGTTTCTTCTTATATTTAATACATTTTAATGCATTCTATATTCCCAAAGGTGATTCGCGGACTACATTTGTGCGTCTCTTTTTCTTGGCTTCGTAAAGAACATCATCGGCTCTGTTTATAAGATCCGAGATCTGAATTGACGGTGAACAGACGAACTCGACATATCCCACCGAAAACTCAACGTAATAAGGTTTGTAGCTGGTTGCGTTTAATATCTTGCACTTCTCCTTCATTGCCGCGATCAGTTTCTTCGGCTCATCGTTTTTCCTGAATATATAGAAGGAAACGAATTCATCACCGCCTATGCGCCCTGTGAAACCGGAGGAATTCAGCGTTTCCTTGAGTATGTCAGCAACATGCGTAATTGCAAAATCACCGTCCGAGTGTCCGAATATATCATTGATCTGCTTAAGATGATCAAGATCCGAGAAGAAGACGACAGCACGTTTACCTTCATTGACCCTGTTGGCTTCAATGACATGTTCCATAAATCCGCGTCTGTTGTACAGACCTGTAAGCTGATCGTTTGCCGAAATGAAATTAAGGATCTGGTTCTTTTCCTTAAGACTCTTGAGTGTATCCTCAAGCTTCCTCTTGGCTTCCATTTCTTTTTTACTCATCTGAAGATATGCCTGCGCGGTACTTATCTGTAAGCCGATACCGTACAGGGCGCCGATTGAGTCGGCGTCGATCTCACACAGCATAAGTCCGTACTGATATTCCTCCGCAAAGAGAACGAAGGCAACATATCTGTGACCGCTGGTTGACGGATATTTCGAAACGATACCGTTTTGGGCAGTTATTACCGGACGCTTGTCCGGTGAATAGGAAGTGATCTTACCGTTCACATATTCCGAAGCCAGATACAGCTTCTTAGGGCATGTAAATTCCTTGTTCCTTGGATATCTGGTAGGCTTCTCGAGCAGATACAGATATGCGCTGAATGCACCCTGAGCCTTGATATGCTCCATTGCCATACGATAGAAGTTCTTTTCGTTGTTAACGTTTTCCATCATCTTCTGTATCATTGCGGGAGCCATCCAGTTCCTGCGCTGCAGAAGATTGTACATTTCGGAGCTCTGATGCATGATAAGGGATTCGATATATGTATCCGTTACTTCAAATACATAACCGATAAGCAGAAGAGCATCCCTGTTTTTCGTAGAGGATTCCATATAACCGAATATCTGATGCAGTGTTTCGGTGAAGCGGGAAATGTTAATGTATTCCGAACTGCCGGATGTTAATACATTCCTGATACGTTCCAAAGCCAATGAGCCTATGTCCTGTCTGTTTGCAGCAGTAAGCAGGCCGGCCTGTATCTTATACATCAGGATAATAACATCAACATAATACTGTTTGCAGATATTGGTGGAATCGGAGGTGTTGATACCGCGCATTGAACTCTGGGCCGCACAGTCTGCCGCGGCATTGATATTTGAAGCATCCTCATAGCCGGAAATACGTTTCATGATCTCAAGCATAAGATTGGACCCGCCTGTGCCGTAATATGCACAGCCGCAGGAACCGCGCTTCTTAAAATGCGCGGGAAGCAGGATCTTCTTGCTTTTATGTTCCTTACATATCTGGATGGCAAGCTTAAAGGCCTTATATCCCATATCCAGTCCGTTCTGATCCGCTGTGGTAAGCGGCGGATCCATCCGCTGGGCCTGCTCCATGTCATCGTAACCGGTTACGGCAATATCCTTGCCGACTACAAGACCACGCTGTTTACATACGCGGTAAATGCTGATGGCCATTTCATCATTGGCACTGACTATTGCCTCGGCATCCGGATTGTTGTCCAGTATGCGGTGTACCAGTGAATCCACATCTGTTGAGTAGTCGCCGTACTCGATCATCGAATCGTCGACGGGAAGTCCGTGAACCCTCATACTGTCTATATATGCACGACGTCTGTCGGTAGCATCCGCATTGTTCTTCGGGCCGCTTATATGAAGGATCTTCTTATAGCCGTGGTGCTCTATAAGATGTTCCATGATATTTTTCATACTGCCGTAGTTATCACTCATTATGTAGGTGTCGGGAGAGTTCTCCTCATACTCCTCGAGGATAATGAGCGGTACACCCCTGAATTTGGAGATGAATTCCTCCTTGTCGTCCTGTTCGAAATATATACACAACGTTCCGTATGAGATAATGAGTACATCAAGCTTGCTGATCAGAGCGTAATCATATAATGCATTGAACTGATAGTGGTATGACATGGAATCCGAAGCATTGCTCTGTTTCCAGAAGTCAAATGCATTTCCCTGGGCACCCAGAAAGAGAGTGACGTTTACATTTTCACTCCTTGCCGCATCATATATTCCTTCTACCAGTTCCTTAGGGTGTTGAGTATGTATGTTACCGAGCATTACGCCCACATGATAAACCCTGTCAGTGGAAGACATATACCCCTCCTTGCGTATGTTTTGTTATTGATAGTGTCACAATTATTTTAAATATTAGTGCTGTTCTGAATATTTACTATATATTTTACCATATTTGCAGAAAAATTAAAGGTTTATCGATTGTTTATCTTTATATTTATCTTTACATATATATGAATAAATATACAGAAGAATGAGTATTATCGGGCTGTATTGGTAATTATAAACAAAAAGGGGGCTGACATATTATTTAAAAATACTATAGCTAATTTTTCAACAACGTGGTAGTATACTTGTATACAAGTTTGTTATGTTTATGTTTGCAAGAAACACACACTAATTGTACAAAGAAAGAGGAAAAGATTATGGAAATGACAATGAGATGGTTCGGAACAGGTTTTGACACGGTTACGCTTAAGCAGATAAGGCAGGTGCCCGGTGTAACGGGGGTCATCACGACCCTTTATGACACTACTCCCGGAGAGGTGTGGTCACGTGAGAGGATCCGCGCACTTAAGGATGAGGTTGAAGCAGCAGGCCTTCGTATTTCAGGTATTGAGTCGGTTAATATCCATGACTCGATCAAGATAGGAAGTCCTGACAGGGATCAGTATATTGACAATTATATCGAGACATTAAGGAATCTTGGTGAAGAAGATATCCATATGGTATGCTACAACTTCATGCCTGTATTCGACTGGACAAGGTCGGAGCTTGCAAGGAAGAGACCGGATGGCTCTACCGTTCTCGCTTATTCACAGAAGGCTATCGATGCACTTGATCCGGAAACGATGTTTGACTCGATCAAGGGTGACGCCAACGGAGCTGTTCTTCCCGGATGGGAGCCTGAGCGTATGGCTAAGATCAAGGAGCTGTTTGAGGCATATAAGGATGTAGATGAGGAGAAGCTGTTTGAGAACCTTAAGTATTTCCTTGAGAAGATAATGCCTGTATGTGATGAGTATGATATAAACATGGCTATACATCCCGATGATCCCGCATGGTCTGTATTCGGACTTCCCAGGATAATCATCAACCTTCCGAACATCATGAGAATGATGAAGATGGTAGATAATCCCCACAACGGAGTTACCTTCTGTTCAGGTTCTTACGGAACCAACAGGGAGAACGATCTTCCGGGCATGATCAGGGCGCTTAAGGGCAGGCTGCATTTTGCGCATGTAAGGAATCTTAAGTTCAACTCGGATGATGATTTCGAGGAAGCAGCACATCTTTCATCAGACGGTGATTTTGATCTGTATGAGATAGTTAAGGCGCTGTATGAGATCGGTTTCGAAGGTCCCATCCGTCCCGATCACGGAAGGATGATATGGGATGAGGTCGCAATGCCGGGTTACGGACTGTATGACAGGGCTTTGGGCGCTACTTACATCAACGGCCTTTGGGAAGCTATTGATAAGAATGCCACAAGAGGCTGATGAATAAAAGAAACAGCCTGATCTGTATTGGGTGGATGATCTGTAATAACAGAAACACGTAGATGAAAGGAGAAGAATGAAATGAAATTGACACAGATCAATGATGTTAATGCCAGGAAGGCATTTGAGGATAATGGTTACAAGTTACCCGGATATGACAGGGAAAAGGTAAGGGAGCTTACCTCGAAGGAGCCTGCATGGGTTCATTTCGGAACCGGTAATATTTTCAGGGCGTTTCCCGCTGCGGTGATCGACGATCTGCTTAACCGGGGAGTGTATGACAAGGGTGTTATTGCTGTCGAGGGTTTTGACTATGACATAATCTCCAAGGCTTACAAGCCTTTTGATGATCTCAGTCTTCTGGTTACCCTTAAGAGTGACGGAAATATAGAGAAGAAGGTGATCGGTTCTGTTACGGAATCCCTGACCGCTGATTTTGCAAGGGAGGATGATCTTGCAAGGCTTAAGGAGATATTTACGGCGAAGTCCCTTCAGATGGTAAGCTTTACGATAACTGAAAAGGGATACTCACTTAACGGACCGGACGGCTCGCTTGCAGGTGTTGTTAAGGATGACTTTGACAACAAATGTTTCCCGCCCAAGCACCTTATGGGAAAGATGGCTTATCTTTTATTCGAACGTTTCAGCAACGGAGCTTATCCTGTAACTATGGCCAGCATGGACAACTGCTCACACAACGGTGACAAGCTTAAGGCTGCAGTATTCGCATACGCCAATAAGTGGGCGGAGCAGGGACTTGTTCCGAAGGAATTCGTTGATTATCTGTCGGATGAGAGTAAGGTGACATTCCCTCTCAGCATGATCGACAAGATCACACCCCGTCCGGATGCGGATGTGGTTGAAATGCTTAAGAAGGACGGCTTTGAGGATACGGATATCATCGTTACCGATAAGCATACATATACCGCAGCATTTGTAAATGCCGAGGAAACACAGTATCTCGTTGTTGAGGACAAGTTCCCGAACGGAAGACCTCCTTTTGACAAGGGCGGAGTATATTTCACGGACAGGGAGACTGTGGACAAGGTTGAGAAGATGAAGGTATGTACCTGTCTTAACCCTCTTCATACGGCGCTGGCAGTATTCGGATGCCTCCTTTCATATGACAGTATATGGAAGGAAATGAAGGATGAAGATCTTTCCTCATTTGTTGAGGGAATGGGTTATAAGGAAGGAATGCCTGTTGTTGTAGATCCCGGGATCATTAAGCCGGAGACCTTTATTGATGAGGTGCTTCATAAGAGACTGGTTAATCCCTTCATGCCGGATACTCCTCAGAGGATCGCATGTGACACATCACAGAAGCTGCCGATAAGATTCGGTGAGACACTGAAGGCTTATATTGCCAAGGGTGATGATGTATCCAAGCTTCACTATATTCCTGTTGTTCTTGCGGGATACTTAAGGTATCTTACGGGAATTAATGATGCGGGTGAGAAGTTTGAGCAGAGTCCCGATCCGCTGCTTGCCGAGCTTTCGGGTATCATGGAGAAGTACAGGGATTGGAAGCCTGCCAAGGCAGAGGATCTTAAAGACATATTGTCAAGGAAGGATATCTTTGCCGTGGATCTGTATGAGGCAGGTCTTGCCGGGCGCGTTACCGAACTGTTTAATGAGATGAACAGCGGTAAGGGCAAGGTAAGAGAAATCCTTCATAGTGCTTGAACAACGGAGAATAGAGGTGGAAGGAATGATACGGGTAAGGGACAGAATGGCCGGTGAAACAGCCAAAGCTTATGCCCTTAGAGAAATTTCGGAGAATATTATAAGCCTTGAGCTTAAGCCGGGTACTCTGGTCAGCGAAAATGAGCTGGCCAAAGCACTCGGAGTCAGCAGAACGCCCGTAAGGGAAGCTCTTCAGGAGTTACAGAAATCACAGCTTATAGAAGTGTTCCCGCAAAGAGGAAGCTATGTTGCGGGTATTTCCTTTGAGGCGGTTGAAGAGGCTGCATTCCTGCGAAGAACACTTGAGATCGCAATAGCAGAGGAGCTGTGTGATAAGATAACCTTTGAGCAGTTGGAGCAACTGACTGAGAATATCGGCCTTCAGGAATACTATCTTAACAACGGCATGTCGTCCAAGATAATGGATCTTGACAATCAGTTCCATAAGGATCTGTTTCTTATGTGCGGTAAGGAACGCACTTACAATATAATGCAGTCAATTATGGGACATTTCGACAGGATAAGGATACTGAGCCTGCACACGATCAAGGATATCAAGATAGTGACGGACCACAGGGCAATACTTGAGGCCATCAAATCAGGCAACAAGCAAGCAGTCAGGGATCTGATAAGCAGACATCTTATGCGTTATAAGTTCGATAAGGATGAGCTGGAGAAGAATTATCCCGATTATTTCAAGAGCAACTGATGGTGCCATGATCATGTATTGCTTACTGAGGAGCCTTGAGGATGATATAAGTAAGAAGCATATATGATATATGTGCGCCGGTCTGTTTGAGAAATATAAATATGCCCTTTACAAGCAAGCTTGAAAGGGCATATTTTATATATGACGATTATTGAAAACCTTTATTTCAGGAGGAGAATATGGGCTACATTATAAACAGGAACAGCATAGAAGAGGGCAGGATATGCTTTGTCTATGAGACTGAGGCACTAAACGGTGTCAGGAAGATTGCGGACAAGGTCAGAAAGGATGTAAGTCTTGTCTTTGACGCAAAGCCGGTAAAAAAGGAATGTGAGTCTGTGGATGACCTTGCGAAGCTTTCGTGTCTGTTTGGAACTGAAGACAGTGGGGAGGCTGTATATCCCGTTATCTTCGGAACGGCAGAGAAAAGTCCCATACTTGACACACTTGACAGGGAAGGTCTTATCAGGCTTGATGATATCAGAGGTAAAAGAGAAGTGTTCTCTTTCAGTATTGTCGATGAACCCGCTGAGGGTATCGCATCGGCGATCGTCATAGCGGGAAGCGATAAGAGAGGAACCATATACGGTCTGTTCAGGCTGTCCGAGCTTCTTCATGTTTCACCACTTGTGGACTGGTGCGATATCATGCCTGACAAGATGATGCAGGCTGAATTTAATAAGGCTGACAATATGATCTCAAAGGAGCCGTCTGTAAGGTTCAGAGGCTTTTTTATCAATGATGAATGGCCTGCGTTCGGGAACTGGACAATGAAGCATTTTGGCGGATTTACGTCCGATATGTATGAGCATGTGTTTGAACTGCTGCTCCGTCTTAAGGGTAATTACATGTGGCCGGCAATGTGGACCTCGACATTTCCCGAGGACGGTCCCGGACTTAAGAGTGCCGAGCTGGCTGATGAGCTGGGCGTTGTGATGGGGATGTCGCATCATGAGCCGTGTCTGAGACAGGGTGAGGAGTACAAACATGTCCGCGGACCCGAATCCATCTACGGCGATGCCTGGGATTTCAGGAAGAATGAAGAGGGCATCACAAGGTTCTGGGAGGATGGTCTTAAAAGAGGCGGTCATCTTGAGAATGTGATCACCGTGGGTATGCGTGGTGAATTTGACTCTACGATAATGGGTGAGGATGCTACGCTCAAGGACAATATCGACCTTTTAAGAGATGTCCTTAAGACCCAGAACAGGCTGATACGGGAGATCGTTAATGACAACCTGGATGAGGTTCCGAGGATGCTTGCTCTGTATAAGGAGGTGGAGCCCTTCTTCTATGGAGACGAGACCACGGAAGGACTTATGGATTCTCCCGAGCTCGAGGGCGTTACACTTATGCTGTGCGATGATAACTTCGGGAACTTAAGGACGCTTCCCACCGGACATATGAGGGAGCATAAGGGCGGATACGGAATGTATTATCATTTCGATTACCACGGATGGCCGGTTTCATATGAATGGGTAAACAGTTCCTATTTACCTAAGGTCTGGGAGCAGATGACCACCGCTTACGAGTTCGGGATAAGGGATCTGTGGATAGTAAACGTCGGTGATATCTTTACGACCGAATACCCTCTGTCATATTTCATGGAGCTTGCTTATGATTATGATAAATGGGGCATTAACAATATAAACAGTGTGGATGAGTTCAACGGGATGTTTGTTGAGAAACAGTTCGGGAACAGCATGAGTGATGCCGATAAGAAGACGATCACCACACTGCTTAAGGGATACACAAGGATAGCCAACAACAGACGTCCGGAAGCCATGAACGACAAGGTATATCATGCGGTAAATTACGGAGAACTGGAGGATCTGTCCCTCAATATAACTGAACTGATGGAAACCGCGGATAAGGTGAGCGGGAACTGTACCGAGGCAAATGCCTTTACATATTTCCAGCTTGTCGGGTATCCGCTTGTATCTACCCTTAATCTGACACGTATGTGGCTTGCAACGACCGAGAATCATTATCTTTCGGGCATTGGTGCCACCTTTGCATTAAAGACTGCGGCGGAGGTCAGGAGCAGGCTCAAGCTTGACAGGGCGCTTACGGACAAGCTGCATGAGCTTCGGGATGGCAAGTGGTACGGTATGGGAATGTCCGAGCATATCGGATTTAATAACTGGAATGAGGAGGAATGTCAGTTCCCGGTCCTGTACGACTGGGAGCCGGCCAATAAGGCCAGGCTTATTGTGACCATACCGGGAACGGACCAGCATACGGAGGGCGGCGTCTGGACCGGCAGGAAGCTGGTGTTGCCTGATTTTCTTGATCCTGAATGCAGCAGCGCCAGGATCACTCTGTACACTGCGGGAAGGTCGGATGCGAAATACGAGATAGTATCCGAGGCTCCCTGGCTGTTGGCTGGTGAGAAGAAAGGTGTATGTCTTGCCGGTTTCTTTGAGCATATTTATCTGAAGATCGACAGAAGCCTGCTCGGTGATGACCGGGGTACGACGATATGCATTAAGGGTGAGTACGGTGAGACCGGGATCGAGATACCGGTAAATAATGAGGATCATTCGGAGCTTCCTTCCAATACCTATGTATGGCTTGGCAGGGATGATATAAAGGTAAGCAGCGGATACAGGCCTTATAATTATATATCCATTGAGGCGGGACATTATGCTTCCTGTAATGATACTGAACGCGGAAGGTTCAGGGAGCTCCCCGATTTCGGACGTACACAGTCGGGACTTAAGGCATTTCCGGTGACGGAATACTTCGAGGCTGGTAAGGATGCGCCGAGTATCGACTACCTCATCTATGTGGAAAAAGAAGATGAATATGATGTGGATGTATATATGGCGCCCTCTAATCCGGTGACAAGGGATAACAGGCTTGTTTACGGTATATCTGCGGTTGCGGGTGATGCTGCCGGAAATGATAAGTGGAATGAGGAGATAGATCTTATCAATGTGATCCCGGATGATTTCAGGGTTGGTGACAATCAGCCTTTCTGGGCAAAGGGTGCTCTTTCAAACATCAGGATCAATTCATCGAGGGTGATCCTCCAGAAGGGTCTTAATACTCTCAGGATATTTGCCGTTACTCCCGGATTTGTTCTTGAGAAGCTGGTAATATCCCCGGCTGATGAGACGATTCCCGAATCCTACCTTGGCCCTAAGGAAACCTACAGGCGTAAATAGCATCAGGCATCCGGTGTATTTGCAAAACACTCAGGATATGATAGAATGTACTTCATGCGAAAGCATGATTGCCGAAAGCATTTCCTTATTTGCATTCGGGAAGTCAATGTAAACGAAACAGATAAATTCGTTTATCATATCTATGGAAGAGTGTGGTTTCTGAATGAGGAAGTACATAGGAGACAGAAAATTTTACGGTCATGCGCTAAGACTCACGATTCCGATGATGGTACAGTATGCCATTTCGAACTTCGTGGGTCTTCTTGATAATCTCATGATAGGGCGGATCGGAACCAATGCCCTGTCGGGTGTATCCATTGCAAATCAGATGATTTTTATCTTTTATCTGCTTGTGTTCGGAGCAATTGCGGGGGTAGGGATTTTTACCGCGCAATACCATGGGATGAAAAATGTGGAGGGCGTGCGGGACACATTCAGGTTTAAGCTGGTTATGAATTCGGTTCTTGTGATCCTTGCGATAGTCTTTTTCAGTCTGTTCGGGAGGGAGCTTATCGGGACCTTTCTTCATGGCGAGGGGTCGGCTGAGGATGCTGCGCAGACACTTCAGATAGGTGTTTCCTATATGAACATAATGCTGATAGGGCTTGTGCCGTATGCGATATCGCTTGCATACTCGGGAACGCTGAGGGAGATAGGAGAGACCGCCGTTCCCATGAAGGCTTCGCTGTATGCGGTGCTTATTAATCTTGTCGGTAACTTCCTGCTTATCTACGGTTATTTCGGACTTCCTGCGCTTGGTGCGGCAGGTGCTGCGGTGGCCACCGATATATCGAGGGTTGCAGAGCTTTTGATACTTGTTGTCTATACTCACAGACACAGCAGTGAGCATCCGTTTATCGTTGGTGCGTTAAGTACTCTTGCGGTTCCTAAGGATATGGCTATTAAGTATTTTGTAAAGAGTGTTCCGCTTATGCTTAACGAAACCATGTGGGCTTCAGGAACCACCTTTATGAACCAGTGCTATTCATACAGAAGCCTGAGTTCTGTTGCGGCGTTAAATATTGAATCCACACTGTTTAATCTGCTGGGTGTTGCCTTTCTGTCCATGGGAGAAGGCGTCGGTATAATCATCGGTCATACTCTCGGAAGAGGAGATATAGAAAAGGCCAAAGAAGATTCGGTCAAACTGATCGCATTTACGGTTATGTGCGGTTTGGTGTTCGGACTGGTGCAGATAGGCGTGAGCGGACTGTTTCCCCGGCTTTACAATACATCGGATGAAGTCAGGAGGCTTGCGGGTCAGCTTATAATCATATTTGGCTGTCTTATGCCGGTCGTTGCCTATGCGCATTCGTCATATTTTACGATACGTGCCGGAGGAAGGGCATTTATTACGGTTTTGTTTGACAGTTGCTTCGTATGGGTGGTATCTGTTCCGTTTGCGTATTATCTCAGCCGTTATACAGGTATTGCGGTTGTGCCAATGGTTGCCATGGTACAGTCCCTTGAGATAATAAAAGCTGTAATAGGCGGAGTAATGGTACATTCGGGTATCTGGGCACGTAACATCGTTATGAAGGGTAATGACCGGTAGCGTAAATCACGAGTGTTTTGAGCCTGTTTTGAACAGTACGACATAGTAGGAAATCTGACAAACCGAAGAGATAAGGCAGAGACAATAAAGCAGATGACGGTAAGGATGAAATGAACAGGACAGAAGATAATATAATAGAAGATAATAAAGCAGAAGATAGTAAGGCTGAAGATAATAAGGCGGCAGAAACGCAGCATAAAGAAAACAAGATGGGAACCATGCCGGTCGGGAAGCTTATCATAAACATCGGTCTGCCGATGATACTGTCGATGCTGGTGCAGGCATTCTACAATGTTGTTGACAGTATATTTGTAGCAAGGATATCAGATGCGGGTCAGGCCGGTTCGGCGGGAACTTCGGCGCTTGTGGCGGTCGGTATGGCATTTCCGTTCCAGATGCTGTTGATCGCTGTCGGAACAGGTACCGGGGTGGGAGTCAATTCCATTCTCAGCAGGGCGCTTGGCGAGAAGGACTTAAAGACTGTAAATAAAGCGGCGACCAACGGAGTATTCCTGTCGGTCATAAGTGCGGCCGTATTCTTTTTAATAGGTAAGTTCCTGGCACACACTCTGATCAGATCACAGGGCGGAGAAGGTCTTGCTCTTGAATACGGAACACAGTATCTGTCAATTGTGTGTATGATGTCTATTGGTGTATTTATGCAGTTCATTTTTGAAAGGCTGCTTCAGTCCACCGGCAAGACCTTTTATTCAATGCTTACACAGATGACAGGAGCTGTGATCAACATCATCCTGGATCCGATACTTATTTTTGGTATGTTTGGTTTCCCTGAGCTTAAGGTGGCGGGAGCAGCTATTGCGACCGTAACGGGTCAGATGGTCGCAGGACTGTTTGCTCTTTACCTTAATAAAAAGAAAAATCATGAGATCTCACTGGATTTCAGAGGGTTCAGACCTGACGGCCGTATAATAAGAAGAATATATGCCGTAGGTATTCCTACAATGATAATGCAATCAATAGGTTCGGTAATGACTTATTGTATGAACAGGATACTTGTATCGCTAAATGATGCGGCAGTAGCGGTATTTACTGTATATTTCAAGCTTCAGAGCCTGTTCTTTATGCCGCTGTTCGGACTCAACAACGGACTTATACCGATCCTTGCCTACAATTACGGAGCGCAAAAGAGGAGCCGTATGGTAAAGGCAATAAAGGTATGTATGGTTTATGCCTTTGGATTTGCTTTCTTTGGTTTCCTTATGTTCAGGCTAATTCCCGACAGGCTTCTGCTCATCTTTAATACGGGCGATGCCTCTCTGATCACTTACGGTGTTCCCGCGCTTAAGATAATAGCCTGGCATTATCTCCTGGCGTGGTTCTGCATCATAGGAGGAACCGTTTATCAATCTCTGGGTAACGGCATCTATTCGCTTATAGTTTCAGTTGCCAGACAGCTTGTGGTACTTATCCCGGCTGCCTATATCCTTGCCAGGATAGGAGGCCTTGATCTTATATGGTGGAGCTTCCCCATAGCCGAACTTATGTCATTTGCGGTTAATGTATATTTCATGTGGAGGATCAACAGGGATATTATTTCAAAGGTGGACGACCGTACGTGATGCCATCTCCCGAATGGCACATTGAGTAAAAGATAAGCGGTTGGGAAAACGTGATGCATCTCCCGAATGTTCCATTCGGGAGATGACGCGCTGTCGCGCTATACATAAATAATATCCGTCCCATTGGTAAGCAAGCTTACCCGGGGCCTGATATTATTTATGTGCATCACTTGTAGAACACGCAAAAAAGGTTCGACCCGCCGATCGAACCTTTTCTATTATATTTATTAGAGGGAGGATGTGAGGCGAACCTCACGCTTATGAAAAAGATTTAATTTAATTTCTTGGTCTTAGTATATGGGGAGAATATGACTTCGCAATGCACAAATTGTGAACGATAAATGAACAAAGTGCAAAAAAATCGTGTCATGTTAAGATGCGAACGTGACATAATTGCATTATGTAAACCAGAAGCCGAATATACTTTTTGTTGATTATGCATTTACCGGAAAAAGCGTAAATACGGAGAAGCAGAAGAACACGATATGAAATACGCGAATATCATTGTTAATATTTCACATGAAAATCTGGATAAGACATTTCAGTATGCGATCCCCGATCGTCTGAAGGATATTCTTAACGTCGGAGATTATGTCAGCATACCCTTCGGAAGGGGTAATAAAGTCATCGAAGGTTATGTCCTTGAGATCACTGATAAGGCTGAGTATGATCCGGGGAAGCTTAAGGAGATCATTGAAATAAAAACAGACAGCAGGCTGGTTGAGCATAAGCTTATAAGGCTTGCATACTGGATGAAACGCCGGTACGGATCGACCATGATAAATGCTCTTAAGACAGTGCTTCCGATCAAGAAGATCGTAAAGGAAAAGGAGGAACGCTCGATAATCTTAAGGCTTGATGAACAGGCGGCTTATGAGAGGCTTGAAATGTATATGAAGAAACACCAGACCGCAAGGGAGAGGCTTCTTCGTGAATTGATAAATGAAAAAGAACTTGATTATAAGCTGGTCACGAGCAAGCTTAACATAAGCGCTCCGACGATAAACGCCATGGAGAAGCAGGATGTATTGAGCGTCCTTAAGACAAGGGTATACAGAAACACTGCCAAAGGCACCGGGGACAGTGCTGATACTGCTGTCAAGCTTAATGAAGCACAGCAGCACATAGCCTCAGCTATCATTGAGGAATACAGACAGGGAATAAGAGACACTTATCTTATCCATGGTATAACAGGAAGCGGCAAGACCGAGATATACATGGAGATCATAGATGAAGTGGTAAGAGAGGGGAAACAGGTTATAGTGCTGATCCCCGAGATATCCCTTACCTATCAGACGGTAATGCGTTTCTACAAGAGGTTCGGAGAGCAGGTATCCACACTTCATTCAAGGCTGTCCGACGGGGAAAAATACGACCAGTTCGAAAGAGCGAAGAAGGGGCAGATCTCGGTTATGATCGGTCCGAGATCGGCGCTTTTTACTCCGTTTGAGGATCTTGGGCTTATCGTGATAGATGAGGAGCATGAGAATACCTATAAGAGTGACAGCATGCCGAAGTACCATGCAAGGGAAACGGCGATCGAGCTGGCAGGGCTTCATGGAGCATCTGTGATCCTCGGCTCCGCAACACCGTCGCTTGAAGCATATTACAAAGCTCTTAATAACGAATATAAGCTGTTTACCCTTAACAGAAGAGCAAAGGAAGAGGCTGTGCTGCCGGCAGTTCATATAACTGATCTGAGACAGGAACTTAAGGATGGAAACAAGTCAATGTTTGGCAGGGAGCTTAAGTCATTTATGGAAGACAGGCTGAATAAGGGAGAGCAGATAATGCTGTTCCTTAACAGACGCGGATATGCCGGCTTTGTTTCATGCCGCGCCTGCGGTCATGTGATGAAATGTCCCCATTGCGATGTATCACTGTCCCTGCATGAAGGAGGCAGGCTTAAGTGTCACTACTGCGGATATGAAAGGGAAGCGGTATCGGTCTGCCCCGAGTGTTCGTCGAAGCTTATCAGCGGGATGAGGGCAGGAACCGAGCAGGTTGAGAAGGAAGTGAGGAAGCTCTTTCCGTATGCGTCAGTGCTTAGGATGGATGCGGATACAACGGCCGGAAAGGGGAATTACGAGAAGATACTGTCGGCCTTCGCCAACCGGGAAGCGGATGTCCTTATCGGTACGCAGATGATCGTTAAAGGACATGACTTTCCCTACGTTACCCTGATGGGAATACTGATAGCCGATATGTCGTTAAACGGCGGAGATTACAGATCGGCAGAGAGAACCTTCCAACTGCTCACCCAGGCCGCGGGCAGGGCAGGAAGAGCCGGGCTTAAGGGGGATGTTGTCATCCAGACCTACAAGCCCGATCATTACGCGGTTACCGCTGCGGCCACTCAGGATTACAGACGGTTCTATGATGAGGAGATTGTATACCGTTCACTTATGGAATATCCGCCTGTCGGACATATGCTGGCGATCATGATCGAAAGCTCCGATGAGGAGATTGCCGATAATTACGCCAAAACATTGGCAGAAGCACTCAAAAATGATATAATGGGGAGTCTGCAGGTTAAGGATGTCCTTATGATAGGGCCAACAGATGCATCAATAAAGAAGATAAACGATATTTACAGGAAGATGATATATCTTAAGTCAAAGGATCAGGATAAGCTTGTATCCCTTAAGGACAGGGCAGAGGAGTTCAGGGACATCAACAGGGATAAGCGTATAAGGGTGACCTTCGATCAGGATCCCGTGAACGGATATTAAATTGTTAAGGAGATTATCATGGCACTCAGAACAATCAGAACTATAGGGGATGAAGTACTTAATAAACCATGCAAGCCGGTTAAGGAGATGACGCCGAGGATCAGGACACTTATCGAGGATATGACGGATACGATGTATGAAGCCGACGGTGTGGGACTGGCAGCTCCCCAGGTGGGAGTCCTTAAGCAGATCGTAGTCATTGACGTTGGCGAAGGTCCTTTTGTCATGGTTAATCCGCGTGTTGTGGAAACATCGGGCGAGCAGACAGGGAATGAAGGCTGTCTGAGCGTTCCGGGCAAGACGGGACAGGTGACAAGGCCCAATTATGTCAAGGTTATTGCTTTCAATGAGGAGATGGAGCAGGTCGAGATAGAAGGAACCGAGCTTAAGGCGCGCGCAATGCTCCACGAGATAGACCATCTTGCGGGCAAGCTGTATGTTGACAAGGTTGAAGGCGAGCTTATGGACGTGGAACCTGTGGAAGTGTAAAGCAGAATATGAAAGCTGAGAACCGTCATAAGGAATCCACCGCTTTGCGGTACCCCTTATGACAAATGGAGGATGAGGAATAAATGAAAGTCCTTTTTATGGGAACGCCGGATTTCGCGGCAGGAATACTTAAAGCGATAACAGAGTCGAGACATGAGGTCACCTGTGTTGTAACACAGGAGGATAAGCCTAAGGGAAGGAGCGGTCAGCCTGCGCCTTCGCCTGTTAAGGAATGTGCTCTTGAGCACGGAATACCCGTATTCCAGCCTCACAGGATAAAGGATCCGGAAGCAGTTAATGAACTGAAACAGTATGAGGCCGACATCTTTGTGGTTGCTGCTTACGGTCAGATACTTTCTAAAGAAATACTTGATATGCCGCGTTACGGATGCATTAATACACATGCATCGCTCCTTCCGAAGTACAGGGGAGCAGCTCCGATACAGTGGGCGATAGCGGACGGGGAGGAGAAGACAGGCGTTACCATAATGCAGATGGATGAAGGACTTGATACGGGTGATATCATGTATGTCAGAGAGGTTGACATAACTAATAAAGATACGGGAGAGAGTCTGTTCAACAGGCTTGAGGAAGCGGGCAGGTCTCTGATCGTAGAGGCACTTGACCGGATTGAGGCCGGTGATATCCGCCATGTTAAACAGGATGGGGACAGGGCAACATATGCAAAGATCCTTAACAAGAGTATGGGTGAGATCGACTGGAGCAGGACTGCAGTTGAAACAGAGAGGCTTATACGGGCTTTTACACCGTGGCCGGGGACATTCACTCATCTAAGAGGCAAGGTGCTTAAGATACTGGGCGCCGAGGTGGTGACAAGGCAGGAAATGGAAGACATGGCGTCGGAAGAAGGCAGTGAATACAGTGAATGTGAGCCGGGCTGTGTGGCCGCAGTATCAAAGGATGCGGTCTGTATTGCAACCGGAGGTGACTATCTTAAGATAACCAGGCTTCAGCTTGAAGGGAAGAAGAAAATGGACACGGCGGAATTCCTGAAGGGCTGCAGGATTGACACAGGGGAGAGACTCGGATGAACCAGAGGATGATAATACTTGAAACGATGCTGCTTATAGAGGAGGGGAAGGCAGGTTCCGACAAGATCATCAATCAGGTGCTTGACAAATATGATTACCTTAAGAAGCAGGAGAGGAGCTTCATAAAACGTGTGCTTGAAGGCAGTCTTGAACGCAGGATAGAGATTGATTATATAATCGACAGGTACAGCCGGACGAAGGTATCGGCCATGAAACCGGTCATTCGTGCTTTGCTGCGCATGAGTGTTTACCAGCTCAAGTATATGGATTCGGTGCCGGAATCCGCCGTCTGCAATGAGGCGGTCAAGCTGGTAAAGAGCAAGGGTCTTGCAGGCCTTTGCGGATTTGTTAACGGAGTTCTTCGGAATATCGCAAGGGATCTTGATAAGATCGAATATCCCGATGAGGACACCAAGGAGGGCATGTCCGTTAAATATTCCTGTCCCGTATGGCTGACGGAGCAGCTTATTTGTGAACAGGGACCCGGGAATACACATAAGATACTTGAGGCATCTCTTAAACCGGCTGATATATTTATACGTACAAATCTTTCAAGGATATCCGTAGAACAGCTTAAGGAGAGGATAAAAGAGGAGGGGCTCGGCGCTGCGCCGGCGCCTTATCTGCCTTATGCTGTCAGGCTTACCGATGTCGATTCGATCGCAAGGATAAATGCCTTTGGCGTAGGCCTTTTCCAGATCCAGGATATCGGTTCGATGCTTGTCACACATGTCGCCGGAATCAGGAAAAATGATATTGTGCTCGATGTGTGTGCCGCCCCGGGCGGAAAGTCAATGCATGTGCTTGATATTCTTAATGGAAGCGGTCATCTGTATGCCTTTGACATATCTGACACGAAGCTGGAAATGATAATGGAGAACGCAGCCAGGTCGGGTCATTCAAATGTGGATATAATCATGTCGGATGCTTCCCTGTACAATGAACGGCTTGAGAAAACGGCAGATGTACTCATAGCCGATCTTCCGTGTTCCGGTCTTGGCGTAATGGGTCGGAAGAATGATATTAAGTACAATATGACGCCTGAAAAGGAAGCCTCTCTTGCAGGTCTGCAGAAGGAGATCCTTGCCAATGTTTCACGGTATGTCAAGCCCGGCGGGATCCTTGTGTATTCAACCTGTACGATACACAGGGCTGAGAATGAGGATAATGTGGAATGGATAACTGAGAACCTGCCTTTTGAGCCGGTTTCGCTGGATGAATATCTGCCCGTTGAACTAAGATGCGCAACATCGGCAAAGGGTTACATTCAACTGATACCCGGGGTTTGTGAATGCGACGGCTTCTTTATTTCAAAGTTCAGAAGGGTGGGCTGAGGCACTTATGCCATGATCGAAAACATGAACATATCGGACAAGAAAGATCTTCGTTCAATTGAATACAGTGAAATGGAGCAGCTCGTCCTGTCGTTTTCCGGGAAAAGATTCAGGGCGTCACAGATATATGACTGGCTGCATAGGAAGCTGGTCCCGGGACTTGACTATATGACCAACGTGCCGGCTTCACTTAAGGATAAGCTGTCGGAGAAATATATGATATATTCTGCCGGGATAGAAAGGATGCAGGAGTCGTCTGTGGACGGAACACGTAAATATCTTTTCAGGCTTCATGACGGAAATCTTATCGAGAGTGTATTCATGCGTTATGAGCACGGGAATTCGGTATGTATTTCCACACAGGCAGGCTGCCGTATGGGATGCAGGTTCTGTGCGTCTACCATTGACGGACTGGCAAGGAACTTAACCTCCGGTGAAATGCTCGCACAGATATACGGTATCATGAAAGATACAGGAGAGAAGATATCAAATGTTGTGACCATGGGGTCGGGAGAGCCGCTTGACAATTATGACGAGGTTCTTAAGTTCATAAGGATGCTGACGGATGAACACGGACTTAATATAAGCCAGAGAAATGTTACGGTCTCAACCTGCGGTCTGGTCCCCGAAATGAGGCGTCTTGCCGGGGAGGGGCTGTCAATAACGCTGGCACTTTCGCTGCATGCGGGGAATGATATCAAAAGGAGTGAGCTAATGCCGATCGCCAATAAGTATTCACTTGATGAGGTCATGGATGCCTGCCGGTATTATTTTGACAGGACCGGTAGAAGGATGACCTTTGAATACTCCCTTGTAGGCGGAGTTAATGATACCGAATCAGACGTGAAGGAGCTTGTAAAACTCCTGTCCGGCATGAACTGCCATGTCAACCTGATTCCGGTCAATCCCGTCAAAGAGCGTAAATATGTTCAGTCCGGGCGCCGGACGGTGAAGGCGTTTAAAAATAAACTTGAAAAAAATAATATAAATGTTACTATTAGAAGGGAAATGGGTAGAGATATCGATGGCGCCTGCGGTCAGTTAAGGAGGCGCGTTCTTGATGAAAACACATAAATAAATCCTGTTCCCAACAGAGACGAAAGGATCCGGACAAATGCTTAAGACATTCTCTAAGACCGACATCGGTCGCAAGAGAAAAATCAATCAGGACTGCATTTTCTCCTGTGAAGTACCGCTCGGAAATCTGCCGAACCTCTTCATTGTTGCAGACGGCATGGGCGGACACAATGCAGGTGACTATGCATCCTCATATACGGTTAAGGCTATCGAGCGCGAGGTCATGATAAATGATGACAGAGAGCCCATCAAGATAATGAAGGAAGCCATAGATTGTGCCAATACCGAGGTGTTCAGGAAGGCGGAGGCAGACAAGGACTACCGGGGAATGGGCACAACTGCGGTTGTTGCTACAATAGTTGGTGAGACCATGTATGTTGCCAATGTGGGTGACAGCAGGCTGTACGTTATAAATGATGATATCCGGCAGATAACAAGAGATCATTCACTGGTGGAGGAAATGATCAAGCTTGGTGAGATCGACAGGGAATCTGCCAGGACGCATCCCGATAAGAACATCATAACAAGAGCGATAGGAGTAGGTCCCAAGGTGGAACCTGATTTCTTTGAGGTGGAGCTCAAAAAGGGTGATTACATTCTGATGTGTTCGGACGGACTTACGAACATGGTTGAGGATGATGACATATGCATGATAGTCAAAGCAGGAAGGGATGTAGTCCAGATAGTAGAGGAATTGATAAGAATAGCCAATCATAACGGCGGTAAGGATAATATAGCGGTTGTAATAGTGGAACCGTTTGCAGATGAGGTGAGATAATGTTAAATCCGGGAACGATGCTGGGCGACCGGTACGAAATATTGGAAAAAATAGGTGCCGGCGGAATGGCCGATGTATATAAGGCAAAGGATCATAAGCTTAACAGATTTGATGCCGTAAAGGTGCTTAAGGATGAATTTGCTTCCAACAAGAGCTTCGTTAGCAAGTTCAGGGCTGAGGCACAGGCCGCAGCGGGACTTATGCATCCCAATATTGTCAATGTGTATGATGTGGGTGATGAGAACGGGCTGTATTATTTTGTAATGGAGCTTGTTGAGGGAATAACCCTTAAACGATATATAGAAAAGAAGATAAGGCTGTCGGTCAAGGAGGCTGTGAGTATTGCAATACAGGTATCCATGGGAATTGAGAGTGCTCACAACAACGGTATCATCCACAGGGACATCAAGCCGCAGAACATAATCATATCAAAGGAAGGCAAGGTCAAGGTAGCTGACTTCGGTATAGCTCGGGCGGCAAGCTCCGATACCCAGACTTCCCACGCAATGGGCTCTGTTCACTATACATCTCCCGAACAGGCACGCGGCGGTTATTCGGATGCCAAGAGTGACATTTATTCGATAGGTATCACGATGTTTGAGATGGTAACGGGACGTGTACCCTTCGACGGGGAAACGACGGTTGCCATAGCCATCAAGCATATACAGGAGGAGATGCCTTCTCCCAGGATCTATGTGCCCGAGATACCTGTAAGTGTGGAGCAGATCATATTCAAATGCACACAGAAGAATCCCGACAGAAGATATGCAAACGTAAGTGAGCTGATGGCAGATCTTAAGCATTCGCTCATAAGTCCGGATGAGAATTTCGTTGTAATACAGGATCCGGCAAGCTCCGAGGGAACCAAGGCTCTTACGGATGAGGACAGGCGCGAGATAAGGCAGCAGACCTCATCGAATATGTATGGTAACGAATCCTTCGAGTCAGCCTATGCCAACTACAACCAGATGCAGCAGTACGGCGGATATGATGAGCCCCAGCAGTACGGAAGCGGACAGCAGCAGTACGGAAATAACGGCTACAATGAGCAGTACTATGATCAGGGATACAATAACGGCGGCTACAACAACGGTATGTATTCACAGCCGTATGATCAGGGATATAATAAAGGATACGGAAATGAAGGATATCAGGGGGCTCCCGAGGAAGGCCTTGAGGACCCCTATTATGTAATGGATCCGAGGACTTCGGGTAACAGACAGATAGATTTAAGGGCTGTTTCGGATCAGGCAGACGGTTTAAGGAACAGACAGGCATCGAATGATAAGGCACAGGGGATGAAGCAGGGTAAGGCCGGTAATTCGAAGCAGAAGGGACAGGGCAGTACAGGTAAATACAGCCGCGACGACAGATATAATCAGAAAGCCGGTAACAGGAAGGGCCAGAAGAGCCGCAATGATTACCGCAGGGAACCCGAGAGGGACAATGATGTGGATCCCAAGATGGAGAAGATAATGACGGGACTTCTTATCTTCCTTGCAATTCTTCTTCTGATAGGAGCTATATTTGTAGTATCAAAGGTTATGGGAATAGGAACCGGTGACAGCGATACGGTGGAGGTTCCCGAGGGAATGACCGAGGTTCCCGATGTTGTGGGTAAGTCATTGGAGGAGGCTTCGGAGGCACTTAAGAAGGCAGGACTTACGGCCAAGGCTTCCTATGCCGAATCAATGCTTTACGATAAGGACTTCATTGATTCACAGGATCCGGCTCCGGGTTCGATAGTTGAAGAGAATTCGGTGTTGACGCTTGTTGTGAGCAGCGGTAAGGCTGAAGGCGCCGGCGGGGCGGAAACGGGAGAAGAGGCACCGGTAGGAGGTGCGGCGGTTCCCGATGTTGTCGGAAAGAGTGAAGCAGAGGCCAGGGTTGCGGTAGAGACCGAGGGTTTTGTCTTTGCATCAGCCGAACAGCCGAGTGCCAATGTTGAGAAAGGAAATGTCATATCGCAGAGTCCCCTCGGAGCTACCAATGCACCATTGGGAAGCACGATACAGGTATATATAAGTTCGGGAGCAAGCGAGGAAGAGGAAGAGGAGAAGAACGGCATTGAGGTTCCCAATGTAGCCGGAAAGGATGAGGCTACCGCGAGGGCGCTGCTGATAGAAGCCGGACTTACGTGTAACAATGCTACGGAGGAAACCAGCGACAGCGTGCCTAAGGGTAATGTAATATCGCAGACCGTTGCGGCAGGAACCAAGGTTGAAAAGGGAACCAATGTAGATATCAAGATAAGCAAGGGTCCCGCAGGCTTTACCTGCAATGCGACCATACAGTCACCGGAAGGATATCTGGAGGGATCGGAGGCTATCATAGTGCTTCTTGATGCCAACGGAGCCGAGCTTCAGAGGTTCTCGACAACATCTTTCCCGTATACGGCGGTTAAGACGGGTATTACAACAACCGAGGCCGGCGTTATAACAGTCACTTACCAGACTGTGGACGGACAATGGCAGACATCAACACCTGCGGCTGTTGCCTTTACCAGGGAATAGTATATGCAGGGACGTATAGTAAAGGGAATTGCGGGCTTCTATTATGTATATGCCGAAGACAGAAGTATATATGAGTGCAAGGCCAAGGGTATATTCCGCAAGGATAAGAGGAAACCGATGGTCGGCGACAGGGTTCTGCTTGATGTCCTTGACGCAGAGGAACTGACCGGAAACATTACAGAGCTTGAGCCAAGGGACAACGAGCTGATAAGGCCGATGGTTGCCAATGTCGATCAGGCACTGATAGTATTTGCGCTGACAGATCCCGATCCGGATTACCTGCTGCTTGATAAGCTTCTTCTTCAATACAGGATGCAGGATCTTCCGGTTATCATCTGCTTTAATAAGGAAGATCTTGGCAAAGAAGGTGTTCAGAACATGATCGCGGACATCTACAGGGACTGCGGTTCAAGGGTATTGTTTACCTGTGCCGTAACCGGAGAGGGCATAGATGAACTGAAGGAGCAGCTTAAAGGGAAGCTTAGTTTTGTTGCGGGTCCTTCGGGGGTCGGTAAGTCATCCCTGATAAACATGCTTCAGGACAGCGTCAGCATAAAAACAGGAAATATAAGCAGAAAGCTTAAAAGGGGGAAACATACAACCAGGCATTCGGAGATCATTCCCATAGAGGATACAACATTTATAATGGATACGCCGGGCTTCAGCAAGATGGATGTGTTCATAAAGGATGAATGGGAGCTTAAGGATTATTACAATGAGTTCTTTCCCTATGAGAACTGCAGATTCAAGCCGTGCTCACATACACACGAGCCTGACTGCGGTGTAAAGGAAGCACTTGACAGAGGACAGATATCAAGGATCAGATACGACAATTATTCGCTGATTTTTTCGGAGCTTAAGGAAACACATAAAAAGTATTAAAGGAGCCGTTATGTTTCAGATTTCACCATCCATACTTGCTGCCGATTTTGCATGTCTCGGTGATTATATGAGAAAGGCGGATATGGCCGGAGCCGATATGTTCCATGTGGATGTAATGGACGGGATGTTCGTACCAAATATTTCATTTGGGATACCCATTATGGAATCGGTTAAAAAGATCACTCACAAGCCGCTTGACGTGCATCTGATGATCGTTCAGCCGGAGCGTTATATCCGTGAGTTCGCAAGAGTAGGTGCTGATATAATCACTGTCCACTATGAGGCATGCGATGATGTTAACGTTGCTGCGGCACTTATCCATGAATCGGGCTGTAAGGCGGGACTTGCAATTAAGCCCGGTACCGAAACCTCGGTGCTTGAACCGTATCTTGAGCAGTTTGACATGTTCCTTATAATGACTGTGGAACCCGGTTTCGGCGGACAGAAGTATATGAGGAAGTGTACCAAGAAGCTTACTCTTTTGAGAGAGATGCTCAATGAATACGATCTTGATACGGATATTGAGGTTGACGGCGGGATTACAAGGGAAAACATCCGTACCGTTCTTGATGCCGGAGCAAATGTTATAGTTATGGGTTCGTCTGTATTCAAGGGTGATATTGAGGATAACATGAAGTATTACCGGGAGTTCTTTGAGAATTACGTTCCCGGGGATCCGTCCGTAGGATAGAATAGCAGGCGGCTCATGATAAGGAAGCAGTAAAAGATAAGGAATTAAGGGATGAAGAAATACATAAAGATCGCAAGACCCGATCACTGGGTAAAGAACGCATTTATACTGCCGGGCGTTGTGCTGGCGGTACTTATGACAAAGCCTGCGTTCTCGCCGGAATATATTTGGAAGTTTATACTGGGCTTTTTCTCAACATGTTTTATCGCAAGCGCCAACTATGTGATCAACGAATGGCTGGATGCTGAATTCGACAAATTTCACCCCACAAAGAAAAACAGACCTGTGGTTTCGGAGAATATGAAGTTCTCTCTGGTCATGCTTGAATATGCTGTCTGTATCGTCATAGGTATAGCCCTGGCATTTCCCATTAACAGGCCTTTTCTTTTAGTGGAGATATGGCTTCTTGTTATGGGTGTCATTTATAATGTTAAGCCTGTACGAAGTAAGGATATACCGTATCTTGATGTTCTGAGCGAATCGATCAACAACATGATAAGGCTTCTTATAGGATGGTTTATAATCGATTCCCGGTATCAGCCGCCAAGCTCCATTCTTATAGGATACTGGTTTGCGGGAGCCTTCCTCATGGCTACTAAGCGTTTTGCCGAATACAGGATGATCGGAGATCCCGAGAGGGCAGGACTTTACAGGAAATCATTCAGGCATTACACCGAGAACTCACTTCTTGTTTCAACCTTCTTCTATGCAATGACGGCAACCTTCTTCATAGGTATCTTTATGGTGAAGTACCGTATCGAATATCTGCTTGCAATGCCGCTGGTGTTCGGTCTGTTCTGCTTCTATCTGTGGATAAGCTTTAAGCCCGATTCGGCGGTGCAGAAGCCTGAGAAGCTGTACAGAGAAAAGAAGCTGCTCGCTTACATCGCTGTTATGTGCGTGGTGCTGGTTGTTCTGTCATTTGTTGATCTTGAGTTCCTTAACTTCTGGATGGATCCTTTCCTTCTTCCGGCAGGTGTATGAAATGAATGGCAATAAGGTGATGAACAGGAAATTAAATGAATATAAGGCATTGGTCTTTGATCTTGACGGAACGCTTTATTATCAGAGACAGCTTCGACTTAAAATGGCATGGATGTTGGGAGGTTACTATCTGTGCCATTTTTGGCGTATTAAAGAGCTGCTTGTGATAAAGAGGTTCAGGGAGATAAGGGAACACTGGGATGAGCTGTCCGAAGTATCGGACAACACCGCACATGATCCCGGTGAGGGCAAGTCCCTGGAAGAGATCCAGTACGCTTACGTTGCCGGGGTAATGAACTGTTCGCCCCAAATGGTCAGAAACACCGTTGAAACGTGGATGTATGAAAAGCCTCTTAAAGCGGTGCATGATACAAGGGATGAGGAACTTCTTGAGATCATCAGAGCCGGAAGGGCTGCAGGACAAAAGATCATCATCTGGTCGGACTACCCCATTGAAGACAAGCTCCGTTCACTGGGGATTGAAGCGGACGGCATGTATGCCGCAACTGATGAAAGGATAGGCGTGCTTAAGCCGGATCCCAGAGGACTTGAACTTATCATGGATGATTACGGACTTGGGGCGGATGAGATCCTTGTGATAGGCGACAGGATGGAGAAGGATGCGGAGGCTGCCGTAAGGGCAGGCTGTGACAGGGTGGTGCTGCCAAAGGATAAAAAAGGCAGAGGAATATTATATAAGAGCTTACTGTAAGGTAATTTTTGTTTTTTTTGTCATGTCCTTCGTCTGAATTGTCATAGTTTTCTCTGAAAGTTTTAAAATGTTTGTGCAATTTTACATAAATTGTGTTATAATTTGAGTAACTGTTCAGAACTTATGAATAGTTACAAATTTTAAAGGTATGGTGAACGGAATCATTTATTTCTTTTACTATGCCGGAATAATTTCATAAGGGGGTCTTATGCAGGACTACAAGAAGATTGACTATTCAAAAAACAAGGACGTTGTGCTCCGATATATTCCGGGACATTTTATCACGCCGAATTCTCATGTTAATTATTACATGGATCTGACAGACATGAAGTCACGCCAGCGTGAGGCAAGAGCAACAGGAGAGGAAATGGCTGATATGTATTTATCTTCCGATGTTATTGACACGATCCTGTGTCTTAACGGTATGGAGGTAGTCGGTTCATATCTTGCCAACAAGCTGACGAAGGCCGGGATCATATCGGCTAACAGACATCAGACAATGTACATAACCACGCCCGAGTACAATGCCAGCGGTCAGATGATGTTCCGCGAGAACAATCGTCATATGATCAAGGGCAAGAAGGTATTGGTAATAATCGATACCGCCACTACCGGTGACACATTGAGAAGTGCTGTGAATTCCGTCAGCTTCTATGGCGGGCAGGTTATCGGCATTTCGGCTATTTTTTCAGTGGCTATCCAGGGTGAGGGTGTTCAGATAAGATCACTGTATTCGACAAGGGATCTTACGGACTATATGAGCTATTCCATGGATGCCTGTCCGCTGTGCAAGGCAGGAACGCCTGTGGATGCCATATGTAACGGTTTTGGTTATTCAACACTGTAGGAGGATGTAAGGAAGGAGAGGGTTATGGAATTTACGACGAAATTATTTGGGACTATTGATGTGGATGACAGTAAGGTTGTTGAATTTCCGGATGGGATTCTTGGTTTCCCCGAGCTTAAGAAGTTCGCGCTCATGTATGACAATGAGAAGAATACGGCAGGCGGCCTCAACTTTATGGTTTCTCTGGATGAGACGGCATTTATGATGCCTGTGGTACCGGCACTTGTTGTAGAACCCGGTTATTCACCCAGATTTACCGATGATATTGAAGCTGTTATCGACAAGCTTACGGAAGACAATGCACTTGTTCTGGTAACAATGACTATTCCTTCCGATGTCACCAGGATGACGGTTAATCTGAACGCTCCGATAGTTATCAACACGGAGTCAAAGAAAGGAATCCAGTCTGTTGTTGCCAATGATGAATATGATGTTAAATATCCTATTTATGATAAGCTTAAAAAGGATTGATCGGGGGCAATCCGGTAAGATCTGATTATCCGGCGCTTCAACATCTGTTTAGCAGACAGTTGTTGAAGCGCAAATAGTCTATCGGGAAATACAGGGGAAGATTAAAGGAGTACCTGAAATGCTTGAACTTAGGAATGTTTCATTCGGTGTTGAGGATGAAGGAGAAAAGAAAGAGATCATAAGAGATATAAGCCTGACGGTTCCGGATGGAGCGCTTACGGTTATCACGGGTCCGAACGGAGGAGGCAAGTCGACGCTTGCAAGGCTGATCGCGGGAATAGAGAGGCCGCACAGTGGGCAGATATTTCTTGACGGGCAGGATATTACCGATATGTCCATTACAGACAGGGCAAGGAACGGAATAGGTTTTGCTTTTCAGCAGCCTGTCAGGTTCAAGGGAATAGAGGTATTTGATCTTATAAGGCTTGCCGTCGGAAGGAAAATATCCGCAGCGGATGCTTGTGAGTATCTGTCGGCTGTCGGGCTGTGTGCAAGGGATTATATAAGGCGTGAGGTCAATTCGAGTCTTTCGGGAGGAGAGCTTAAGAGGATAGAGATAGCCACTGTGCTTGCCAAGTCCCCGAGGCTGTCCGTATTCGATGAACCCGAAGCGGGAATAGATCTATGGAGCTTCAGGAACCTGATCGAGGTATTTGAGGGTATGAGAAGAGATATAAAGAACAGCTCAATACTCATAATATCCCATCAGGAGCGTATCCTTAACATCGCTGACGAGATCATGGTGATAAAGGACGGACGTCTTGTAAACAGGGGAACAAAGGATGAGGTCCTGCCTCTCCTTATGAGTACGGAATCTGCAGTAAGGGAATGTACCGGGATCAACAGAAGGGAGACGGCCGCAAATGCTTGAAATGGATGAAATACAGAAGCGTATACTAAGTGAGGTTGCAGGGCTTCATGAGGTGCCGGAGGGGGCATACAATATAAGGGCCAACGGCGTATCTGCCGGAAGGGCTTCAACTGAGAATATAGAGATAATACCGCGTGAGGACGGTCAGGGACTTACGGTTAAGATAAAGCCCGGTACAAAACGCGAGAGTGTTCATATACCGGTGGTTATGACAAAGAGCGGAATAAAGGAAGCGGTTTACAATGACTTTTACATAGGCGAGGGTTCGGATGTTACGATAGTCGCAGGCTGCGGAATAGATAACTGCGGCGATCAGGACAGTCAGCACGACGGTATACACCGGTTCTTTGTCGGTAAGGGCGCCAAAGTCAGATACGTTGAGAAGCATTACGGCTCCGGGAACGGTAAGGGGAAGCGTATCCTCAACCCGGTTACCGAGGTTTTCATGGAGGAAGACAGTACGGCCGAGATGGAAATGGTTCAGATAAAGGGTGTAGATGACACGGAGCGCACCACTAAGGCTGAGCTTGCAGCAGGAGCGAAGCTGGTAGTAAGAGAGAGACTGATGACGCACGGTAATCAGCGTGCGATCAGCATATATAAGGTTAACATGAACGGTGAGGGGGCTAACGCCGATGTTGTATCCAGGTCGGTGGCAAGGGATAGCTCATATCAGAAGTTTGATGCGGTTCTTGTGGGAAATGCAGAGTGTCAGGGACATACCGAGTGTGATGCCATAATCATGGATCAGGGCAGGATACTGGCTGTGCCGGGTCTTGAAGCCAACAACGTTGATGCGGCTCTTGTCCACGAGGCTGCGATCGGTAAGATTGCCGGAGATCAGCTTATCAAGCTTATGACTCTGGGACTTACCGAACTGGAGGCTGAGGAGCAGATAATAAACGGGTTCCTGAAATAAACGGGTAGTGTAAAGCAGATCATGAAAGCCGGGAACCGTCATAAGGCGGTGGCTTCATTATGACAGATTATGGAGGTACATCCTATGAATGAAAAAATACCCCCTAAGCGAAAAAAACGGTTGGATTCTCTGTTTGAAGCGTTGGCTATAGTAGGTGAAGATACATACGTATTTCTGTGTGATATGTATTATGATTATTCCCGCTGGTCAAAGGTGCTGGTAGAGGAATTCGGTCTGCCATCGGAGTATATGTTTAATGCAGGAGAAATATGGGAAGAGCACGTGCATCCGGAGGACAGGGATACTTATCGCACCGGAATAAAGAACATATTTGACGGTCTGGCATCCGGACACGATATGCAATATCGTGCGAGAAAAGTCAACAGCGAATATGAGCTGTGCACCTGCAGAGGTATCGTGGTATTTGATGAAACGGGACAACCGGAATACTTCGGAGGAGCGATCCGTAATCACAGTGCCCAGAGTCATATAGATACGCTTACCGGGCTGAGAAATCAGTATGGTTTCTTTGAGGATGTTCAGGCATATATCAGAAATAAGACCGTTATCAGGATCGGAATGATAGGGATAGGTAAGCTTACCGAGATAAATGAGGTGTACGGATATCACGTCGGGAATGCCGTGCTGCAGTATTTCGGAAGGTATCTTATGGATAATGTCGGAAACAGAGGCAGCACCTATCGTCTTGATGGGGGTAAGTTCGCCGTTATCACAACATCGCGGTCCTTTGAAGATATCAAGAGGGGATATGAAAATCTTCGCGCCAAATTCAGGGAAGGTATCAGAGTGAGGGGTACGTTCATTTCTCTTGAGCTCAATTCAGGAACACTTAATATAGATGATTTCAACACGGACGATCAGACAGCATATACCTGTCTCAATTTTGCATATGATGAATCCAAGGTAAACAGGCACGGTGATCTCGTTGAATTCCACAATGAACTCAGCGGGAAGAATAAGCAGCGCATAGAAAAGCTGCATGTGATCAGGAATTCCATCAGCAGAGATTTCGAGGGCTTCTATCTTCTGTATCAGCCGGTAGTTCAGGCTTCGACCGAGAAGATAATAGGAGCGGAGGCATTACTCCGATGGAAAAACGAAGAATATGGTGTGGTTCCGCCCGATATGTTTATTCCGGTCCTTGAAAGGGATCCGCAATTTCCGGTACTGGGTGAGTGGATACTTGAGACGGCTCTTCAGGGAGCGAAGAAGATAATGGAATATATCCCAGACCTTACGATAAATGTAAATCTTTCATATGCCCAGATGGAGAAAACGGATTTCGTGGATACGGTGCGGAATATAATAAAAAGAAATGATTTTGCGCCTGAGAAGCTGTGCCTTGAGGTTACTGAGCGCTGCCGGCTCCTTGATCTTGATCTTCTTCGAAATGTTGTGATCGCATTGAGAGCAGGAGGAGTTAAGATCGCGCTGGATGATTTCGGAACCGGATTTTCTTCTGTCGGTATTCTCAAAAACATACCTTTTGATACGATAAAGATTGACAGGAGTTTCGTGAGAAAGATAGAAGAGGATGAAATGGAGAGGCAGCTTGTCAATACATTCACTATGCTTGCCGGTATATACGGTTCGGAAGTATGTGTAGAAGGGATAGAGACGGCCGGTATGCGTGATATACTCAGAAAATACGGTATACACAGTTTTCAGGGGTATTATTATTCCAAGCCGGTCGAGCTGGATGAATTCTTAAGCAAAGTCACAAAGTAGAATTGTATTTTTTTAAGAGCGTCGGGGTTAGGCGGCTCTTTTTTCATGTATACTTGTATACAAGCCGAGCCTTATGTGTTATCATTATACTGAAGGTTTTTTCTATGTATTTATTATGGAGGGTAACATGCAGACACACAGAATGATCTATAGGAATGAAATGAACCAGAGAATAACCCGTTTTCTGGACCGGTATGTTAAGCGTGTCAAGGGGAATCCGCCCGGAGTATGTCCCCTGGCAGTCCAGTTGTCATACCTGCAGTGTTCTAGGAGCCAGACCTGCGGTAAATGCGTTCCGTGCAGGGACGGTCTTGAACAGGTTGAGTACATGCTTCAGTCGATCGTTGACGGACAGGCCGATCAGAAGATATTTGACGAGATGGTATCGCTGTGCAGGACCATCGAGGATACGGCTGACTGCGCGATAGGATATGAGGCGGCCAAGACCGTGCTTGAAAGTGTTGAGATGTTCAGGGACGAGTATGAGAGTCATCTGAAGGATAAGAAGTGTCTTCCCGAGGTCGGACAGAAGATCCCCTGCATTTCTTTCTGTCCCGCTCATGTCGATATACCGCATTATATCGCTCTTATCGGTGAGCACAGATATGCCGATGCCATCAACTGTATCCGTATGGACAATCCGTTCCCGACTGCCTGTGCGTTTATCTGTGAGCATCCCTGCGAGGAAAAGTGCAGAAGGGATATCCTTGACAGTCCCGTTAATATACGCGGACTCAAGAAGTTCGCGGTAGATCAGATTAGCGCCGACAAGGTTAAGGTACCGGAGAGCAATGTCAGCACGGGAAAGAAGGTTGCCGTCATAGGAGGAGGGCCTTCGGGACTTACCGCCGCATATTTCCTTTCTCTTATGGGACATAAGGTTGTAATATATGAATTCCGGGATAAGCTCGGGGGAATGCTGCGCTACGGTATCCCCAATTACAGGCTTCCCAAGGACCGCCTTGATGAGGATATTAACGCGATCCTTTCGACGGGAAATATTGAGGTTAAGTTCAACGTCCGTGTACCAGATGATGTTAAGGTAGAGGAGCTGACAAAAGAATATGATGCAGTATATATTTCGATAGGTGCCCAGCTCGGAAGGATGATGGATGTTGCCGGAGCAGATGCCAACGGAGTATATTCGGCGGTCGAGATGCTCGGCGAGATCGGAAACGGAAATATACCTGACTACACGGGCAAGAGAGTCGTTGTAGTGGGAGGCGGAAATGTTGCAATGGATACCTGCAGAAGCGCGATCCGCTGCAATGCGAAGGAGGTTACGGTTGTATACAGACGCCGCCAGGTCGACATGACGGCGCTTAGCAGTGAGATACAGGGAGCCATTGAAGAAGGAGTTGAACTGCTGACTCTTAATGCCCCGGGACAGATCAAGGTGGATGAGGATAACAACGTGGTGGGCTTGGAGATATCGCCGCAGATAATCTCCGAGTATCGTAACGGAAAGCCCGGTGTAAGGGCAGCCAATGAGGAGAAGCAGATCATCCCCTGTGATGTGATCCTCGTAGCCATCGGACAGGATATCGATTCGGCACCCTTTGCCGGATATGATGTTCATGAGCGCCGTAAGAATTTCGAGGCAACCAATTCCACCAAGCTTCCGAGTTATGACAATATATTTGCCGGAGGCGACTGTGTATACGGACCGGCTACCGTAATAAAGGCCATCGGCTCTGCCAAAGTTGCTGCACTGAGTATTGATGAGTATCTGGGTTATCATCATAAGATAGAAGGCAATATAGACTACCCCGACCCCAGGGAGAATGACCGTACGCGTATCGGAAGGGTTCATCTTACCGACCGCTCGGCAAGAGAGAGGAAGAAGGATTTCGATGCGGTGGAAAAGGGCATGACATATGATGAAGCCATGCAGGAGTGCAGGAAATGTCTTCGCTGCGACCACTACGGATGCGGTGTTTTGGAAGGAGGCAGAATATGATGGTGAATATTACGATCGACGGAATACCTGTAAATGCCGAAAGCTCCATGACGATACTGGAAGCTGCTTCCAAGGCAGGTATCAGGATACCTACCCTTTGTTATCTTAAGGATGTAAATGAGGTCGGAGCCTGTAAGATGTGTGTGGTTGAGGTTGAGGGTTCGGACAATCTTGTAACCTCGTGCAATACGCATGTGCGTGAGGGCATGGTGATAAGGACGGATACGGAGAAGGTCATCGGAAGCAGGAAACAGATGCTTAACCTCCTTCTTGCCAGGCACAACAACCGCTGCTTCTCATGCGCCAAGTCGGGTGACTGCCGTCTGCAGGAGCTTGCGAATGAATATGAAATAACCGAATCGATATATAAGGCAGCGAAATCGGGACTTCCCGCAAGGAAGGAGAATCCCTTCCTTGAGTATTATCCCGAGCTGTGCATCAACTGTCAGAGATGTGTAAGCACCTGTAACAGGGTTGCCGTGAACGGAGTGTTGAAGAACGGTAAGATAGGTAAGCGTACTCTTATTGAAGCTCCTTTTGGGCCTGACTGGAAGGAGACGGACTGTGAGTCCTGCGGTAACTGTGCCAGGGTATGTCCTACCGGAGCGCTTGTTTCCAAGAACAGGAAGAAGTATCAGTACGGTAACGTTGACAAGGTACTTACCACCTGTCCGCACTGCGCAACGGGCTGTCAGTATTATCTGATAGTAAAGGATGGAAGGATAGTGGATGTCGAGGCTGCAAACGGGCCTTCCAACAAGGGGATGCTGTGCGTAAAGGGAAGGTTCGGTTCCTTCAACTTCGTACATTCACCTGACCGTTTGAAGACTCCTCTTATTAAGAATCATGATACGGGAGAGTTCGAGGAGGCGAGCTGGGATGAGGCGATGGAGCTTATCGCATCCAGGTTCAACACGATAAAGAAGGAGTACGGTTCCGATTCACTGGCCGGCTTCGCATGTTCAAGATCTCCCAATGAAGATATCTATATGTTCCAGAAGATGGTGCGCTGTGCCTTCGGAACAAACAATGTGGACAACTGTGCAAGAGTATGTCATTCTGCTTCGGTACACGGACTGGCAATGACTCTTGGTTCGGGCGCCATGACCAATCCCATCGGTGACATAACCGGGGATGTGGATGTTATCATGCTGGTCGGCTCCAATCCCGAGGAAGCGCATCCGGTTGTCGGTATGCAGATCCGCCAGGCTGTTAAGCGCGGAACCAGGCTGATAGTTGTCGATCCGAGAGACATAGGACTTGCTTCCAAAGCAGATATCCATCTGAAGCTTAAGCCCGGTACAAATGTGGCCTTCGCAAACGGCATGATGAACGTGATCATAAACGAAGGTCTTGCGGATGAAGCCTTTATCAGGGAACGTACCGAGGGCTATGAGGAATTAAAGAAGATAGTTATGGAGTATACTCCCGAGAAGGTGGGAAAGATCTGTCATATAGATCCCGATCACTTAAGGGAAGCTGCTCTTATGTATGCCAAGGCTAAGAAGGCTCCGATCATCTACTGTCTCGGAGTTACCGAGCATTCGACAGGTACCGAGGGCGTTATGTCCATGTCGAACATGGCGATGATGGTAGGCAAGCTTGGCAGGAGCGGGTGCGGTGTTAATCCACTGCGTGGTCAGAACAATGTACAGGGTGCCTGTGATATGGGTGCAATGCCCGGGCAGTTCCCCGGATATCAGAAGATAACCGATACCGGTATCATGGAGAAGTTCGAGAAGGGCTGGGGCGTAACGCTTAACAAGAAGCCCGGTGTCTTCGCGACCGATGTGTTCGGTGCCGCGATCCGAAAGGAGATAAGAGGTCTGTTCATCTTCGGGGAGGATCCCATAGTAACGGATGCAGACAGACATCATGTTGAGGAAGCGCTGAAGAGCCTTGATTTCCTTGTCGTGGACGATCTGTTTATGACTGAGACGGCTCAGCTTGCCGATGTAGTGCTGCCGGGTACCAGCTATGCGGAGAAGGAAGGAACATTCTCCAATACGGAGAGAAGAGTGCAGAGAGTACGCAAGGCCGTGACTGTAGAAGGTGATATGAGGCTTGATACGGATATATTCATCGATCTTATGAACCGTATGGGTTACAGACAGCCGCAGCTTACCTCCGAGGAGATCATGGATGAGATAGCATCTCTGACACCGAGTTTCGCGGGCATTTCCCACAGAAGGCTTGACAGGGAGGGCGGACTTCAGTGGCCGTGCATTGACAGGACCCATCCCGGGACTCCGATCATGCATGTCGGAAAGTTCACAAGGGGTCTCGGCTGGTTCTATCCGGCTGAGTACGTTCCCAGTGCGGAGCTTCCGGATGAGGATTATCCCTTCATTCTTATGACGGGCAGGATACTGTATCATTACAACACAAGGGCAATGACCGGGAGAACGCCCGGACTTATGGAGAAGGAAGGTCATTCGTTTATAGAGATGAATGATGAGGATGCCGCCAGACTGGGAATTTCAGACGGTGATAAGGTAAGGGCAACATCCCGCAGAGGAACACTGGTGACAACGGCACGTGTTGGAGACAAAGTATCGCCGGGTGAGACCTGGATGCCGTTCCATTTCCCGGACGGAAACGCAAATATCCTGACAAATGCGGCGCTTGATAAGTATGCAAGAATACCGGAATATAAGGTGTGCGCGATAAAGATCGCAAAGGAGCAGTAAAAAATATTTGAAAACCTGAATTTGAGGTGATAGCATAGTATCAGATACTCTGACGAGTATCTGATATTTTGCGTTCACAGGAAGTGTATGGAGTATCATGGAACAGTATATAGTTACCGGAATGAGCTGTGCGGCATGTCAGGCAAGGGTTGAGAAGGCGGTTGCGGGTGTACAGGGAGTGACGGCTGTATCGGTCAGCCTTCTTACCAATTCTATGGGTGTTGAGGGGGAGGCAGACCGGTCCGATATAATTGAGGCGGTAGAAAAGGCCGGCTACGGAGCAAGTATTAAAGGGGCTTTGTCCACTGAGGTTTCAGGTAGTAACGGTTATGAAGCGGAAGAGGAGGCTTTAAGGGATAAGGAGACGCCTAAGCTTAAGAGGCGGCTGCTTATGTCGGCGGCATTTCTTGTTGCGCTGATGTATATAACCATGGGCTTTAATATGTGGAAATGGCCGCTGCCTTCATATTTTACCCACAATCACATGGGACTTACACTGACACAGATGCTGCTTGCAGCAGTGATAATGATCATAAACAGGAAGTTTTTTACAAGCGGCTTCAGGGCTCTCATTGCAGGTGCTCCGAACATGGACACACTGGTCGCGCTTGGTTCGTCCGTATCATTTGCGTGGAGTGTTTTTGTTTTTTACAGGATGTGCGGAATGATAACCGGCGGCATGGATAACATGGATCTTATGGAGCTGTATCACAATGAGCTGTACTTCGAATCCGCGGCGATGATCCCGGCACTGATCACGGTGGGCAAGATGCTTGAGGCGATGTCCAAGGGCAGGACTACCGATGCACTGAAGAGCCTTATGAAGCTTGCGCCCAAAACCGCTGTTGTGATAAGAGACGACAAAGAAACAGAGGTCCCGGTTGATGAAGTGCATACGGGAGATATATTTGCGGTAAGGCCAGGCGAGAGCTTTCCCGTTGATGGAATTGTCATTGAGGGAAACAGTGCGGTAAATGAAGCGGCTCTTACGGGAGAATCCATTCCGGTGGATAAGGCTGAAGGTGATGTCGTAAGCGCGGCCACCATTAACACCTCGGGCTTCTTAAAGTGCAGGGCTACAAGAGTGGGAAGGGATACTTCTCTTGCACAGATCATAAACATGGTTTCCGATGCTGCCGCAACGAAGGCGCCGATAGCCAAAACTGCCGATAAGGTTTCCGGAGTATTTGTGCCTGCGGTTATCATCATTGCTGTCATCGTGATCATAGGATGGCTCATTGGCGGAAGGCCGTTAAGCTTTGCGCTTGCAAGGGGAATATCGGTTCTTGTTATTTCGTGTCCCTGCGCTCTGGGACTTGCAACCCCTGTAGCTGTAATGGTGGGTAACGGTATAGGTGCAAGGAACGGCATCCTGTTTAAAACAGGCGAAGCACTTGAAAGCGTCGGCAGGGCGGGCATAGTTGTTCTTGACAAGACCGGGACCATAACCATGGGTGAACCTGAGGTGACTGATGTGCGGGCTGCGGACGGTTATACAGAAACACAACTGTTTGAGATGGCCGGTTCTCTTGAACTAAAGAGCGAACACCCGCTTGCCAAAGCAATAGTAAGGGAAGCCGGTAAGCGCAATACAGTCCTGTCGGATGTGGGCGGGTTCAATGCATTGCCCGGGAACGGTCTTACGGGTGTGATGAACGGGCATACACTTCACGGAGGAAGCGGGAAATATATAGGCGGACTTGTGAAGATACCGGATGAACTCAAAAGAGAAGCGGATGAAATTGCGGGACAGGGGAGGACTCCTCTGTATTTCGAAGAAGACGGTAAGCTTGTCGGGATCATTGCCGTGGCTGATCCCATTAAGCCCGATTCCGCCGAAGCAGTAAGACAAATGAAGGCTCAGGGGCTTCATGTTGTAATGTTGACGGGTGACAATAATAATACAGCCAATGCGATCGGAAGATCTGCCGGAGTAGATGAGGTAATAGCAGGCGTTCTTCCAAAAGGCAAGGAGGAGGCGGTCAGGAAGCTTCGCAACAGTGGCAGGGTCATCATGGTCGGAGACGGTATCAATGATGCGCCGGCACTTAAGAGGGCGGATGTAGGGATAGCTGTGGGTACCGGAACCGATGTGGCCATAGACAGTGCAGATATTGTGGTGATGAACAGTTCGCTTAAGGATGTCGCTTCGGCGGTAAGGCTTTCGAGGGCGACGCTTCGGAACATACATGAGAACCTTTTCTGGGCGTTTTTCTATAACATTATCTGTATCCCGCTGGCAGCAGGCCTGTTTGTATGGAAGATGAATCCGATGATAGCGGCGGCAGCCATGAGCCTGTCGAGCTTCACGGTGTGTATGAACGCCCTGAGGCTCAATCTGTTCAATATACATGATACATCAAAGGATAAACCGGTCAGAAACAATAAAACAGTTACCGGTATGGAAAGGAGTAAGACTATGACAGCAACAGTAAAGATTGAAGGAATGATGTGCGCACACTGTGAGGCGGCAGTTAAGAAGGCATTGGAGGCTCTGCCCTTTGTTGAGAGCGCAACCGCATCTCATGAGGAAGGAACTGCGGTCCTTGAACTTAACGGAGAACCTGACGAGCAGGCAGTTAAGAAAGCAGTTGAGGATAAGGATTATAAATTCCTCGGTATGGAGTAAATACCGGATATAACAAGCATGAATAAGAAAATGGACATAATAGAGCAGAACAGACTCCTGATAAGGCACATTGAGCAGGATGACGACACCGAACTGGCGGAGCTTATCAGGCGAAACCTTAAGGCATACAGACTGGATATACCGGGTACCGTGTATTATGATGAGAATCTCTACCATCTGAGTGACTATTACAATGCTTTACCTGACAGACGGGTATACTATGTGCTTACGGATGAGGACAGAAGGATAGCAGGCGGTGTGGGGATTGCGGAGTTCCCGGATATTGAGGATTGCGCCGAGCTGCAGAAGCTGTATCTTGATGACCGTGTTAAGGGGCTGGGACTTGGCTACGAGCTTATGAGAAAGGCCGAGGAAGCAGCCGTTTCAAAGGGATACGGACGTATATATCTTGAGACTCATGATAATCTTGATATAGCGATACATTTATATGAAAGATGCGGATATACCGAGATAGATAAGCCTTCATTTGTGAATCACAGTGCAATGGACAGATTTTTTGTTAAGGAAATATAAGCCTGAAGCCGATGCCATTACCGGTCTGCCGAATCGGTTCGCGTTAACCGGGTACATATCCGGGGTTTCATATGGGGACGTTCGTTGGAAGCTGCAGATGTTGAAAAACTGCCGGCAGGATGACCACGAACGTCCCCATATCTTAAAACTTATATTTAATCTGCAATATGCTGTGAAACAGAGAAGATGAATCCGGATGGTGATACCATGATATTGACCTTGGAAGAGCCGGTATCAATTGTATCATGTGCGGCAGCATGCCTTGCTTTATGAAATCCACGCGCTTCCAGAAATTCAACAGCTTCCTCCAGGTTATCAACATTAATGCGGATCATTGTCCATGCATCGGTTCCCTCTGTAATGTCCACATGGAAGCCGTTGGCATCCCTCATCCGGACATCGGTGACATTGTTTATGCTGATTCCCTGTTTTTCATGGCGTTTCTCAAATCCCAGCTCCTCGAAGAGCTTAATGACGGGTTCTGTATCCTTTGCTACTATCAAAGGATTAAAAGATGTGATTTTCATATTGATCTCCTTTAAGTTGTTTATTTCTCCCACACTTATCATTATACCACAATTTGGTGAAGAAAAAAGATATTTCGTTAAGCGGACGATAAAATGAAAATCATTCCCAAATTCATTGACAAAAAGACAGAAAGTCATTATAATCGGGAATGGTTTTCAAATTCGCAAGAGAGAGGTCGATCATGAATCAGAGATCAAAATACAAGACAAAACATCGTAAAGTAATGCTTGAGTATTTTGAGAGGGTTTCAGGAACTCATATTACGGCGAATGATGTATGCGAATACTTTAAGAAAAAGGGTACGCCAATAGGACAGTCTACAGTTTATCGCCAGTTAGAAAGTCTTGTCGATGAGGGCATCATAAGCAAATACATTATCGACGGCAACAGTCCGGCATGTTTTGAGTACACAGGATCCGTTGTACCTGAAGATAAGGATGTGTGCTTTCACTGTAAATGCGAGAAATGCGGAGCCTTGATCCATCTGCATTGTAATGAGCTTGTACAGATACAGGCGCATCTATATGAAGAGCACCAGTTCAGGCTGAATCCCATGCGAACCGTTTTTTACGGGACATGTAACAGATGTCTTTAAGGAGAGCAGTCGGTTTATGAAAAAATACATTTCTTTAATACTCGCGGTCATACTGATGACCGTGTCTCTTTGTGCCTGCGGCAGCGTAAATGAAGCTTCTGCTGAAGGCAACGACAAGATCAGTATCGTGACAACGATCTTTCCCGAATATGACTGGGTAATGAATGTGCTTGGAGATAACCCGGCAGGTGCTGAGGTGACCATGTTGCTTGATAACGGTGTGGATTTGCACAGCTATCAGCCGACAGTCGAGGATATTCTGAAGATATCCACCTGTGATCTGTTTATCTATGTCGGTGGTGAATCTGATGAATGGGTCGAGGATGCCTTAAAAGAGGCAACAAATAAAGATATGATCGTCATCAACCTGCTCGATGAACTTGGAGATTCCGTGAAAGAAGAGGAAGTCGTTGAGGGAATGCAGGAAGATGAACACCATCATGACCACGAGGAAGGCGAAGATCATGACCACAAGGAAGGTGAAGATCACGACGCTGACGAGCACCATGATCACGAAGAGGAAGGTCCGGAATACGATGAGCATGTATGGCTTTCTTTAAAAAACACATCTGTCCTTGTTCAAAGCATTTCAGATGCATTAGGAAAGGTTGATCCCGAAAATGCCGGCGCATACAGCAGCAATGCTTCTGCATATAAAGAGAAGATAAACGAACTGGATAATAAGTATCAGACAGCAATATCCGATGCTTCCGTAAAAACAGTTCTCTTCGGAGATCGCTTTCCGTTCAGGTATCTGACAGATGATTACGGACTGTCCTACTATGCGGCATTTGTCGGCTGCTCGGCCGAGACTGAAGCCAGCTTTGAAACCATTACCTTCCTGGCACAGAAAGTGGATGAATTGGGACTAAAAGCGATCCTTACAATAGAGGGAGCAGATCATCGTATTGCGGAAACGATCGTACAGAATACATCAGATAAGGATCAGCAGATCCTCACCATGGATTCAATGCAGTCTATTACATCAAAAGATGTTGCAGAAGGAACCACATATATTTCGATCATGGAGAATAACCTTTCAGTTCTGATCGAAGCACTTAAATAGGAGATGTGATTTAAGATATCATGAGGTAATGCCGATAATATGATTGAGATAACTATTACTGTGTCCTTTTGTACTTATCAGGGAAGATAGTGCAAATCAAAAACTACAAGGAGGTAGGAAAACATGGCAGGAGTATATGGAGTATCTGCATATCAGCAGACTAACAGATTCCGGGAAACAAATCATACGGAGGTGAATCGCGCCGCTTCATCTTCTCCCGGGACGGATCAGGCGAATCAGGCAAAGGAGAGCAGTGCCGCCAAAGTGGAAACAAAAGGCTGGTCTCCGATCAACACAGGCAGTTCCCTTGTACCGAGAAAAACCGAATATGGGAATACCATTGGTAATGTGCAGTTATCTGAAAAGGCTGCGGATTATCTTGATAAGCTGAAATCCAAGTACCACAACATGGAATTCATTACAGTCAGCAAGGATATGAAGGCACAGGTCAGGCAGAATGCGGCTGCATATGGAAATGCAAACAAGATGGTTGTGCTTATCGATGATGAAAAGCTTGAGCGGATGGCAACGGATGAGTCCTATCGCAAGAAGTATGAGGGAATCATCGCCATGTCTCAGAGCAAGATGGATGCGGCAAAGAACAGCCTTGCAAGTACGGGGGCTGGCGTAAAGAACTTTGGGATGTCTGTGGACTCCAATGGAAAAGAGAGCTTCTTTGCAACGGTTGAGAAATCCGGGGAACTTCAGAAGAAGCGCATAGAGAAGAAAGCGGCCGAGAAGAAAGAGCAGAAGATTAAGGACAAAAAGAAGGCTGAGAAGAAGGCACAGGAAGAGCGAATACAGAAGGCAAGGGAAAAGAAAGCGGAAAAAACCGTTCCCGAAGAAAAAGATAAAGAGGAAACTGAATCCGTAGATGATAAAGAGTATGTTACTTTTGAGGCCAATTCGATGGATGAGCTTCTTTCCAAGGTTCGCACCTATACCTATAACAGTGCATCCTCAAGAGTTATGACTGATTCAGAGAAGATGCTTGGAACACAGGTGGACTATAAGGGTTAATAATTAATTCGTTGAAGCTGATGTTAAAAAGGGATCGGGCGCAAAGCTGTTTGGTTGAACCAAAAGGTACTATATAATATTTTTTTTTGATGTGGTAAAGTTCAAGTAAGATACATGATGACAATGTGTTTGAAAGGAGTATGCCATGAAAAAAAATATTCGATTTGTGTTACTTGGAGAGCTGTGTCTTTTTATCGCCATATTCGCTTTTAATATTATTATGGGCGGCTGGGGCACTTCGGCTATTCCTTGGTTTCTTGACCTGCCATCACTGATGATCATAGCATTGGTTATGATTCCGGGGCTGATCATCATGGGGGAATGGAAGGATTTTGTCAAGGCATTTTCCGTTGGCATCAAACCGTATGGTCTTTTAGAGTTAAAGAATATCACTCAGGCGGTCGGAGCAGCACAGAAACTGACTATGCACGGCGCTCTTTTTGGTATCATTATATCGGGAATACTTCTGATGGGCAGGCTTGACGATCCTTCAACCATCGGCCCTAATCTGGCCGTGTGTTTTCTTTCAGGATTTTATGCCGTAATAATTGAGTTTTTTCTACTGCCGCTCAAGCTGAATGCTGAACGCAAAATGAATGAAGAAATGGACCTTGGCGATGAATGAGCCGGAGATATCTAAAGAACAGTATCTTAGAGTAGCAGAGGGCTTTGGCCTCACAAAACGTGAATTGGAGCTGGGATTCTTAAAAGTGAGTGGATTTTCAAATCGAAGGATCGCGTATATGTTTTGTATTTCAGAACAAACGGTGAAGAATCACTTTAGTCATATTTATGAAAAGGCATGGGTTCCGGGAAGAAAGGAATTCCGGGAGTTATTCCTGAAGAAAGAATGAAAGAACCGGATACTATGGTCTGCCGGGAGATAATAAAAAGCCCTTTTCCGGAAATGGCTATTATAACAAAGAATCTTTGGCTGATGCAGTAGGTGAAATAATTGATATTAAGCCTCTTGCCAAGGTAGAGGAGAGGGATTACAGCGGGAAAGCCACAGCCTCATCATATAGCTGCGTCAGTGTCCTGATGAACTCCTGCAGGCTTTCGCGATTGTCAGTCTTATGAGTGCATAGCACGCAGTCAAAGGTATCCTTGCAATCATAAGGAACCCAGGCAAACTGTCCACTGTGATCATTTAAGAATCCGGGAGCAAGACATATTCCGCGACCGGCAGCAACATTGGTAAGGGTAGTCTCGTGATCGGGACTGTTGAAATACGATATCTTTCCCGATGACATGAGTTTTTGCTGGACAGAGCGAAGAAGCGCCGGGGATCCTCCTCCAACCATAAGGGTTCTGCCGTAAATATCCTCATCGGTAATGATATTCTTTGAGGCAAGAGGATCATCCTTGTCCGTAATTAAATATATGTGACTTTTGAACAGCTCGTGGACGATCGTGCCTGCGAGCTGTTTTGTATGCTCTTTTAAGGTGAAAAGTACGTCCACCTCGTTTTTTAGGAATGAACCCATGCCGCCTTCATATTGGAACTTCGGAGTTATCTGCACATGTGACTGTCCTTCTTCAAATATACGGATGGCTTCGGGCAGGAAGTATATAGCCTGTCTTACCATAAGGCTGATGCTTATGCTGTCCCTGTACTTGGCGCTGAAATTCTGTCCCTGCTCGATGGCGCGTTTCATATCTTCCCGCATACTTACCAGAAAGCTCACAAACTGCTGACCGGCGGGAGTGAGAGTTGCACCTTTGCCGTTTCTTTCAAAGATATCGAATCCGACCTCTTCCTCTAAGAGCTTTATCTGATAGGAAAAGGTTGGCTGGCTGACGAACAGG
>CAMORO010000004.1 GCA_946623875.1 uncultured Lachnospiraceae bacterium
GATGCCGACATTGATGAGGTTATGGATGTCAAAGATCAGACAGGTAATCATATCGGTTATGTATTGACGGTTACAGATCACGAGGGCTATGGCGGCGATATTCAGTTTGCTATGGGGGTTCGAGAAGACGGCACGCTTAACGGTATAGAGATCCTGGAGATCGCCGAAACCGCAGGCCTTGGAAGGAAGGCCGATACGGATGAATTCAAGGATAAGTTCAAAAATAAACAGGTGACCCAGTTCAACTACACTAAGAACGGCGCTTCGGCCGATTATGAAATAGATGCTTTAAGCGGTGCGACCATCACTACAAATGCCGTAGTGAACGCGGTTGATGCCGGACTGGCGTACGCCGGAAGTCTTAACAGATAGGGGTGAAGGATATTTATGAACAGATCGATCGAAAGATTATATAACGGACTGATCAGGGAGAACCCGACGCTTGTGCTGATGCTCGGAATGTGTCCCACACTTGCGGTTACCACAAGTGCGATAAACGGTGTCGGGATGGGACTTACGACAACAGTGGTACTTGTAATGTCCAACCTGCTTATTTCCATGCTCAGAAAGGTGATCCCGGACAGGGTGCGCATTCCGGCGTTTATTGTGATAATAGCGTCCTTTGTAACTATCGTGCAGCTCCTTCTGCAGGCATACATCCCTTCGCTGTATGCAGCGCTTGGTATATACATTCCCCTTATAGTGGTTAACTGTATCATACTGGGAAGAGCGGAGGCGTATGCTTCGAAGAATCCTGTACTTCCATCGGTTTTTGACGGGATCGGGATGGGGCTTGGCTTTACGGTGGGTCTTACGCTTATCGGGATAGTCAGGGAAGCATTGGGAGCCGGTTCGGTATTTGGTTTCAGGTTTCTTCCGAAGGATGCGGAGACTCTTACGATATTCATCCTTGCCCCCGGAGCGTTCTTTGTGCTTGCGATACTTACCGCTGCGATGAATAAGATACGGTTAAAGAAGGGTAAGGACAGGCTTGAGATCTCATGCAGCAGGGAAAACTGTAAGGGCTGTATAAATGCTTCTTGTACGGGAAGGGGTGATATAGATGGGTAAGCTGCTTACGATCGCCGTAGGTTCGGCATTTATAAATAATGTGGTGCTTAGCCAGTTCCTTGGCATTTGTCCGTTCCTTGGAGTGTCCAAGAAAGTGAAGACGGCAGCAGGCATGGGTTCTGCGGTTGTATTTGTAATAACTCTGGCTTCGTTTGTGACTTCACTGATATATAAGTTCCTGCTCCTGCCTTTTAACATAACCTACCTTCAGACCATTGTGTTTATACTGGTTATAGCGGCTTTGGTGCAGTTCGTTGAGATGTACCTTAAAAAGAAGATGCAGGGACTGTACAACGCACTGGGAGTATATCTGCCTCTTATCACCACCAACTGTGCCGTGCTCGGTGTTGCGCTTAAGAATGTGCAGAATTCTTATAACATTCTTGAAAGTGTGGTAAACGGACTGGCCGTATCTGTGGGATTTCTCGTTGCGATCGTTATAATGGCGGGGATCCGCGAGAAGATACAATACAACAATATACCCGAGGCTTTCAAGGGGACGCCGATAGTGCTTGTCACGGCAGGGCTGATGGCGATAGCTTTCTTTGGATTTTCGGGACTTAGATAATGACGAAACTGATATTATGCGAGGTATGATATGAGCGTAACCGGAATAATCATAGCCGTGGCGGTAGTTGGCGGCGTCGGATTACTGATAGGTGTATTTTTGAGCATAGCCGGTAATTACTTCAGGGTTGAGACCAATCCTCTTGAAGATAAGGTGACAGAGGCACTGCCGGGAAATAATTGCGGAGGCTGCGGATATGCGGGATGCAACGCGCTTGCTGCGGCGATCGTTAAGGGAGAAGCACCTGTATCACAGTGTCCGGTCGGCGGTGAGCCTGTGGCTGCCAGGATAGCGGAAATAATGGGTGTCGAGGCTGATGCCGCGGATAAGATGATCGCACATGTTAAATGTAAGGGTACCTGTGATCTGACCTTTAACAATTATAATTATGAGGGTGTCAGGGATTGCCGTATGGTAAGCTTCGTGCCTTCCGGAGGACCCAAGAGCTGTGACTACGGGTGTATGGGCTTTGGTACCTGTGTCGATGTCTGCGAATTTGACGCCATACACGTTGTTAACGGAGTGGCTGTTGTTGACAGGGATAAATGTAAGGCATGCGGTAAATGTATAGAAGCATGTCCGAAGCATCTTATCGAGATGATACCGTATACGGCGAAATATGCGGTCGACTGTATGAATAAGGATATGGGGCCGCTTGTTATGAAGGCATGCAAGGTGGGCTGTATAGGGTGCAGCCTGTGTGCAAAGGAATGCCCCAAAGAGGCGATAACCGTCGCCGATTCTCTTGCTCATATTGATCAGGAGAAGTGTATCGGCTGCGGGAAGTGTGCGGATAAATGTCCGAAGCAGGCTATAACCGGGCTTGTCCGGTAATTATTTGATGAGGTGAGAGTATGGCCGGTTTTTTTGATGATCAGGAGAGAGAGGATAAGAAGGAATATAAAAATACCTTGGTCTATTTTCTGGCCGCTGTATCCTTTGTTATGCTTCTTTTCCTTATTGTTATCTATATTAATACAAAGAACAGGGAGGAGAGGCTTCGCATTCAGGCGGCTCAGGAGCAGGCCAAACAGCAGCAGACTGAGGAACAGATGCTGGAAGAGGAGGCGCTGGGTGTAGGTGAGAGTAAGCTTACATCAGAGGATCTTGATTTCTGGGAAATGTATGAAAAGGATGATAAGGAGGAGCCGGAAAGAAAGGACAGGAAAAGCAGCGGGGATGAAGCAGATGACAGAGCCCCTGAGGATCCGGATAAAACTGTGTCGTCAAATCAGACTAAAGACAGGGATGAATACAGAAACAGAAAAGGCAATGAGGATCCCATAGCGGAGAATAAGGACACCGGCGAAGAGAACGCAGTGTCGGAGAACAGGATACGGGAAAAGGAGGATGACGGAAAGCACCTTAAGGTACAGGCAAAGGGCGAGAAGGCCACATGGTATGAGATAGACGAAGATATTGACGGGAACGGTTATGATTTCAAGGAATATCTGAGTATGGATGAGGATACCCTTGAATATAAGGATAAGAATGTTTCTACGGTCAGGGGCGTGGATGTATCCAAATATCAGGGTGTTATTGACTGGGCTAAGGTTAAGGCCGCCGGATATGATTTCGCGATGATAAGGGCAGGAGCCAGAGGATACGGAGGCGGTCAGCTTACGCTGGATGATAATTTCGTTTTGAATATGACGGGAGCAAAGGCTGCGGGGCTTGATGTGGGAGTGTATTTCTTCACACAGGCAACTACGAAGGAGGAAGCGGTCGAAGAGGCTAATTTCACTGTCGGAGCTCTGCTGAATTACGGAGTCACTTATCCGGTTGCAGTTGATGTCGAATGGATAGAGAACGATAAGGCACGGACCGATGATCTTACCCCGGAGGAGAGGACTGAACTGGCGCTTACCTTCTGCGAAACGGTGAAGTCATTCGGGTATACGCCCATGATATATGCCACAAGGGATATGCTGGTAGCAGGTATGCTCCCCGGAAAGCTTACGGATTATGAGGTGTGGCTCAGTGATGATTACGAACCTCAGGACGGAACCGATTATCCTTACATGTTCGGCATGTGGCAGTACAGTAAAACAGGTAAGGTTGACGGTATAGAGGGTGATGTGGACCTGAATCTGCGTTTTATCAATAAAAAAGAGAAATAAAACGTTACTTTGATACATTAAGTGACTTAAGCGCATCGGATATGGGAAGAGTCGTGTAGATGTCCGCATATCTGGACGGGCTTAAGGTATCTATATAATTCTGATCGTATTTTCTCCAGGGCTGCTGCTTCTTGATGATGTCGGCAGCCTTGTTGTATGCTATGGCGGCCATTTCCTCGGTCGGATACGTCCCGACCGTGTAATTGCCGTTTACCAGGATGACTACCTTGTAGCTTACCCGGCCTTTTTGCGATATCTTTTTCCTGACTCCCTGATAGCGGTTGATTATCTCTATGTTTTCGTAGCGGAAGTCATATCTGTCATCGTTTATGAAGCGGTAATCACGTCCGAGAACGGCGTGCTTCTTGATGCCGTATCGTGAATGGAGATTGACCTGCATTCCGTAGTCGGCAACAAAAAGATGTCTTCCTCTTCGCGAGATCTTGTGCTCGGAATAGTAGAACAGATCCTCTATATCGAATTTATATACATGGGTTCTGTCAAGATAGTATAGAAAATACCGTTTCTGCAGATAGATGGGGTTCTTTATATATACCCGGTTGTCCCTGAAGTTGATCAGTACAACATACTTTTCAAAATCAAGAGGGCAGTCGTCACTGTAATCATCAACTGAGGCGGTACTTTTGATAAGCTGTTTCGCGTATTCATAGGCGCTTCCGGCCCGGCTCCTTGTATCGTAGCTTCCGAGGCTTATATGCTTGCTGCGGTATGTAAAGGATGCCCTGTAATATACATCCCCGTTCTTTTTCGTTGCTTCAAATACGCCGGTCTGACTCATATTTCCTTCCCGTTTCCCTTTGTGATATCAACAGTATACACCATATCTTGTAGTTGGTGTAGATTTTTTTGTGAATATGTTGTATGATGTATAGGTCTGAAAGTGTCATTGCCGTACCGGTGTCAGGAGACGGATATGATACCTTTGATTCCGTTAACGTAAATGATTCGTTTTGCCAAGGGGGACTGAAAATGCCAAGATCCGTTAATCAGAAGCTGAAGATAATGTATATACGGGATATTTTAAATAAATATACCGACGAGAATCATCCGCTGAGTGCTACAGATATCTGTAATATACTTAAGGAATACGGTATAGAGGCGGAACGTAAGAGCATTTATAACGATATAGAGATGCTGGCGTCCTACGGAATGGATATAATGAAGCTGTCGGGGCGCGAGGGCGGCTTCTTCGTCGGAGAGAGGGAGTTCGAACTTCCCGAGCTTAAGCTGCTTATAGATGCGGTGATGTCATCCAAGTTTATTACCAAGAAGAAGTCTGACCAGTTGGTGAAGAAGATCGCGTCGTTTGCGAGTGATTACGATTCGGATGAACTTAAGCGGCAACTGTACAGCATAAACAGGATAAAGGGGCAGAACGAGGCTCTTCTTTACACGGTAGATGATATAAATGAAGCGATAAGACAGAATTCCAGGATTGAGTTCACTTACTGTGAATGGGGAAAGGATATGAAGCTTCATCCGAGGAAGAACGGAGCTGTATATAATGTCAGCCCGCTGACTCTTATATGGGACGATGAATATTACTATCTGGTAGCTCTCGATTCGGCAACGAAAATCGTTAAGCATTACCGTGTGGACAAGATGCAGAATATAGGCATTACCGGTCAGAAGCGTTTAAAACCCGGGACGAAGCCGGATATGTCCGCATATTCGGGCAAGATGTTCGGTATGTTCGGCGGTGAGAAGGTTCCGGTTGGTTTTGCTTGTCCCGGTGATAAGGTCGGAATACTCATAGACAGGTTTGGACAGGACCTGAAGATCACAGGTAAGGACAGTGATACGGTGACCGTGCATACGGAAGCGGTCCTGAGTGATATGTTCTACGGATGGGTTGCCGGAGTGGGACCGGACATTAAGATCGTAAGCCCTGCTCAGGCAGTGAACGGAATGCGGAAGTTCCTGAAGGATAATCTGGCCAATTACTGAATACGAAGTGTTTTGAGTCTGTCCGAATGTTTACCGGGATTTTTACTGTTGACTTATGGCGGAACGATTGATATTATGGTATCTGTACCCTAAATATGGTACCGAATGCAAACGTCAACACAATATGTAGTAATGATATGGAGGCTGTTATGGGAGAAGAAGCTAAGGTGAATACCGAGAAGGATTATTCGTCGTTATACAAGCCGAAGAAGGATGTCAGGATGGTCAAGAAGGACGGAACGCGTGAGGCGTTTAATGTCCAGAAGGTAATAGATGCGGTAGGTAAATCCGCGTACAGGGCACTGACCAAGTTCACGGAGGAGGAGAAGGATTTCATATGCTCCAAGGTCGTTGAGAGAGTTGATGAGCTTGATGTGGACGAGATACCCATTCCCATAATGCATAATATAGTAGAAAGCGCTCTCGAAGAGGTTAAGCCCATAGTTGCGAAGTCCTACAGGGATTACAGGAACTATAAGCAGGACTTCGTCAGGATGCTCGATGATGTATACAAGAAGAGCCAGTCCATCATGTATGTGGGCGACAAGGAGAATGCCAACACCGATTCGGCGCTTGTTTCAACCAAACGGAGCCTTATCTTTAACCAGCTCAACAAGGAGCTGTATCAGAAGTTCTTCATGACAACCGAGGAAATACAGGCCTGTCGTGACGGTTATATCTATGTGCATGATATGTCGGCAAGGCGTGATACCATGAACTGCTGTCTGTTCGATGTGGCTACGGTACTGAAGGGCGGCTTCGAGATGGGTAATATCTGGTACAATGAGCCCAAGGCACTCGATACCTGCTTTGATGTCATAGGAGATATCGTTCTTTCCGCGGCTTCACAGCAATACGGAGGATTTACCGTACCTTCGGTCGATCTTATCCTTGAGCCGTACGCCGAGAAATCCTATCAGAAGTATATTAAGAAGTACACTGATCTCGGAATAGATGAAAAGAAGGCCGAGGAAGTAGCCTACAAGGATGTGGAGAGAGATTTCGAGCAGGGCTTCCAGGGCTGGGAGTACAAGTTCAATACAGTGGCAAGCTCCAGAGGTGACTATCCTTTCATCACCGTTACCGCAGGTACCGGAACAGGAAGATTTGCCAAGCTTGCAACCATTACGATGCTTCACGTAAGGCGTAAAGGACAGGGCAAGGCTGAATGTAAGAAACCTGTATTATTCCCGAAGATAGTCTTTTTATATGATGAAAATCTTCACGGTCCCGGAAAGGAGCTTGAGGATGTGTTTGAAGCTGGAGTGGAGTGCTCGAGCAAGACCATGTATCCCGACTGGCTGAGTCTTACCGGCAAGGGTTATATTGCCAGTATGTATAAGCAGTACGGGAAGATCATATCACCGATGGGCTGCCGTGCCTTCCTTTCGCCCTGGTATGAGCGCGGAGGAATGCATCCGGCTGATGATAAGGATGAGCCGGTATTTGTGGGAAGGTTCAATGTCGGAGCCGTATCGCTTCATCTTCCGATGATACTTGCCAAGTCCAGACAGGAGAGCAGGGATTTCTATGAGGTTCTCGATTACTATCTGAATCTTATCAGGGGACTCCACAAGAGGACTTATGCTTATCTTGGTGAGATGAGGGCTTCCACCAATCCGCTCGCATACTGTGAGGGAGGATTCTACGGCGGACATCTGCAGCTTACCGATAAGATCAAGCCATTGCTCAAGTCGGCTACGGCTTCCTTCGGTATCACTGCGTTTAATGAGCTTCAGGAGCTTTATAACGGTAAATCACTGGCGGAGGACGGTGAATTTGCTCTTGAGGTTCTATCATATATCAATAAAAAGGTAGCGGAATTCAAGGAGGAGGACGGACATCTGTATGCCATTTACGGAACTCCGGCCGAGAGCCTGTGCGGACTTCAGGTTAAGCAGTTCCGTAAGAAATACGGTATTGTTGAAAATGTATCCGACAGGGAATACGTATCCAATTCATTCCACTGCCACGTTACAGAAGATATCACTCCAATTGAGAAGCAGGATCTTGAATACAGATTCTGGGAGCTCAGTAACGGCGGTAAGATACAGTATGTTAAGTATCCTATAGATTACAACCTTGATGCTATCAAGACACTGATACGCAGGGCAATGAAGATGGGATTCTACGAAGGCGTCAATATGTCGCTGGCTTATTGCGATGATTGCGGGCATCAGGAGCTGGAAATGGATGTGTGCCCCAAGTGCGGAAGCAAGAATCTGACAAAGATCGAGCGTATGAACGGTTATCTGTCATACAGCAGGGTACATGGAGATACCAGGCTTAATGATGCCAAGATGGCCGAGATAGCGGAAAGGAAGAGCATGTAGGATGAGGTATCACAATATAACGAAGGACGACATGCTGAACGGTGACGGTCTGCGGGTCGTATTGTGGGTGGCGGGCTGTGATCATTGCTGTAAGGACTGCCACAATCCCGTAACATGGAATCCTGACGGTGGTCTTCCCTTTGATGATAATGCCAGGCAGGAAATTTTTAATGAACTGGACAAGGATTATATTTCCGGGATTACCTTCAGCGGCGGTGATCCGCTGCATCCCGCCAATATGATGGATGTACAGGCGTTTGCAAAGGAGGTCAGGGAGAAATATCCGGCTAAGACCATATGGCTGTATACGGGTTCCGACTGGGAGGATATAAATCATCTTCCGATAATGAAATACATTGATGTTCTTGTAGACGGGGAGTTTAAGACCGAGCTTAAGGATGTTAAGCTGCGCTGGAAGGGAAGCAGTAACCAGCGTGTCATAGATGTACAGGATACACTTGAGAGTGAGGATCCGTTAAAGCCCGTTATACACTGTCCCGATTACTATGTGTAACTATTCATAAAAGCACATATATTTTTAACGACGGAAAGCGAGGTAATCATGACCGAAACAATAAAGATAACATATCTTTCGGACAAGATAGACAAGCTTACATATATAGAAGGCAAGTCGGACTGGATCGACTTAAGATCGGCAGAGGATGTAAGCCTTAAAAAGGGCGATTTCCATCTTATCAATCTAGGTGTTTCAATGTGTCTGCCGGATGGATATGAAATGCTTATCGCTCCCAGGAGTTCGACATTTAAGAACTTTGGCATAATTCAGACCAACAGCGTCGGCGTAGTGGATGAATCCTACGGAAAGAACAGCAGCAGTGATGTTCTCATGATGCCTGTTTATGCAGTAAGAGACACTGAGATACATGTTAATGACAGAGTGTGCCAGTTCCGGATAATCAGGCATCAGCCGGTTATCGGGTTCATCGAATGTGAACCGACAAAAGAAGGAGAGGCACGCGGAGGTTTCGGTTCGACAGGCGTGAACTGACAGATGAAAAAGCACAGGATCATGAAGGTGCTTCCTGAAAGCATTGCTGAGGAGATGGGTATTGAGCCGGGTGACTGCCTGCTTAAGATAAACGATCAGGAAATGGATGACATCTTCGACTATCAGTATCTTGTCGAGGATGAATATTTGGAAGTGCTTATCGGGAAGCCGTCCGGAGAAGAATGGCTGCTTGAAATAGATAAGGAGGCGGATGAGGATCTGGGGATTGAGTTCGAGAGCGGACTCATGGATTCCTACAGGTCCTGTTGTAATAAATGCATCTTCTGTTTTATCGATCAGATGCCTCCGGGGATGAGGGAAACACTATATTTTAAGGATGATGATTCAAGGCTCTCATTTTTGCAGGGCAACTATGTTACACTTACAAATATGAGCGACCATGATCTTGACAGGATAATCAGGTATCATATGTCGCCTATCAATATTTCATTTCAGACAACCAATCCCGAACTCAGATGCAAAATGCTTAATAACCGCTTCGCGGGACAGGCACTTAAGAAGGCAGACAGACTGTATGAGGCCGGAATTATTATGAACGGCCAGATAGTGCTGTGCAGGAATGTGAATGACGGGGATGAGTTAAGGCGCTCCATAAGCGATCTTATGAAATATATCCCGTGCCTTGAGAGCGTATCGGTTGTACCCGTCGGATTGTCCAAATACAGAGACGGCCTGTATCCTCTCGAGCCGTTTGATAAGGAAACAGCCGCACAGACAATAGATATTATCGAGGATTTTCAGAGGAAGATATACAAAGAACACGGGATCCATTTTATACATGCATCGGACGAGTTCTATCTTTTGGCCGGGAGGGAGCTCCCGGAAGCTGAGCGTTATGACGGTTATCTTCAACTGGAGAACGGCGTCGGGATGCTTCGGCTTCTGCTTGATGAATTTGATGAAGCGCTGGCAGAGCTTAAGGAACGTATCGGGGATATACCTGCTGCTGCGGATACTAAGATACATGTTTCGCTGGCTACCGGTAAGCTGGCTGCTCCGTATATAAGGAGCATGGCTGACAGGCTGACAGAGCTTCTTGCGGGTGTCCGTATCAGTGTGTATGAGATCAGGAATGATTTCTTTGGCGAAATGATCACTGTGGCGGGACTATTAACGGGACAGGATATCAGAGAACAGTTGTCCGGTAAGGAACTCGGTGAACGTCTGCTGCTGCCGCAATGCGTACTCAGGGCCGGAGATGATGTTTTCCTTGATGACGTACATCTTCACGAGCTTGAAAAATCTTTACAAGTACCTATAGATATTGTAAAATCAAGCGGATGGGATTTTATAGAGGCAGTTTTGGGAGATAAGATATGAGTAAGCCGATCGTGGCAGTAGTGGGACGTCCTAATGTCGGGAAATCAACTTTGTTCAATGCGCTCGCAGGGGAAAGGATCAGTATCGTTAAAGATACACCCGGCATAACAAGAGACAGGATATATGCGGATGTTTCATGGCTGGATCATGATTTTACCCTGATTGATACAGGCGGAATAGAGCCCGAGAGCAGGGACATAATCCTTTCGCAGATGCGCGAACAGGCTCAGATCGCGATAGACACTGCGGATGTGATCATTTTTATGGTTGATGTCAGGCAGGGACTTGTGGATTCGGACAGCAAGGTGGCAGACATGCTGCGCCGGTCAAAGAAGCCTGTGGTTCTTGCGGTAAACAAGGTTGATGATATCAGGAAATACGGCAATGATATATATGAGTTCTATAATCTTGGAATAGGTGAGCCCTATGGTATATCCTCGGCCAACAGGATGGGACTCGGAGATATGCTCGATGTTGTCGTTTCGTACTTCCCGGAAGGGAGTGATGAGGAAGAGGAGGATGACAGGCCGAGGATAGCGATCGTCGGCAAGCCAAATGTGGGCAAATCCTCGATAATTAACAAGCTTCTGGGTGAAGACAGGGTAATAGTATCTGATATTGCGGGTACTACCCGGGACGCCGTTGATACACCGGTCGTACACAACGGTCGTGAGTACGTATTTATCGATACGGCCGGACTAAGGCGGAAGAACAAGGTTAAGGAAGAACTTGAGCATTTCATGGTGGTGCGCACGGTTGGTGCCGTTGAAAGAGCCGATGTTGCGGTACTTGTGATCGATGCGGTTGAGGGCGTTACCGAGCAGGAAGCCAAGATCGCCGGCATAGCGCACGACAGTGGAAAGGCCGTGATCATTGCGGTAAATAAATGGGATGCGATCGAGAAAGATGATAAGACCGTATATGAGTATGAGAAGAAGATAAGGAACACTCTCTCATACATGCCTTATGCCGAGATCATATTTATATCGGCGAAGACAGGCCAGAGACTGCAGAAGCTGTTTGACATGATAGATATGGTGGTTGAGAACCACTCAATGCGTATACAGACGGGAGTTCTTAACGAAATAATGTCGGAAGCAGTTGCAATGCAGCAGCCACCGGCAGACAAAGGCAAGAGGCTTAAGCTGTTCTACATGACACAGGTTTCGGTGAAGCCGCCTACCTTCGTTATCTTTGTCAATGATAAGGAGCTTATGCATTTTTCTTATACAAGATATATTGAGAATCAGATAAGAGAGGCCTTCGGTTTCAGGGGAACTCCTCTCAAATTTATAATAAGGGAAAGAGGCGAGAAGTAATGGAGCGTATTATCTGCCTGATAATGGGTTATGCGCTTGGACTGGTACAGACAGGATATCTGGTCGGTCGTGCCAAAGGAATAGATATAAGGAATTACGGCAGTAAAAATGCGGGAACAACAAATGTCCTGCGTACTCTCGGTAAGAAATACGCAGTGATCGTGCTGTTGGGGGACGCCATGAAATGTGTGATAGCGGTGTTGCTGTGCAAGGTTGTATTCGGGTACCTGAAGCCTGAATTGCTCAGTCTGCTCATGCTGTATGCCGCCGCAGGCGTTATACTGGGTCACAATTTCCCCTTTTATCTTAATTTTCAGGGTGGCAAGGGGATTGCAGCGACACTGGGTCTTGCGATCTCATACTGTTTTCAGATAAGGCACGGTTGGATCGTTCTGGTCGGCGGGTTCGGCTGTTTTGCGATCATTTTCTTTATTACTCATTACGTTTCACTGGGTTCCATAGTGGGATATATTTCCATGTTCATTACGGTCGTGGTGATCGGAGAACTTGGTTTTCTTAATCTGTCACCGGCTTCCGACAGGGTATATCTTATCGAGTATTACATAGTTCTGGGATTGCTTACGCTAATGGCGATCTACAGACATAAGGAGAATATAAAGCGTCTGATCGCCGGAAATGAGAGGAAGACATTCCTTAGAAGTAAGGGCGAGCTTGAGGATGCGGGTAATCAGACGTAAGCATACATGAATAATCAGGGAGAGGTATTGATATGGCTAAAGTGGCAATAATAGGAGCCGGGAGTTGGGGGATCGCACTGTCTGTTGTGTTGTACAACAACGGACATGAAGTGACTGTCTGGTCTGTTATAAGGGAAGAGATAGACATGCTTAGGGAAAAGCATGAACATGTAGATAAGCTTCCGGGTGTCAGACTTCCCAATGATATGATCTTTACCACGGATCTTAAAGAGGCGTGCAGTGATAAGGATGCACTGGTACTTGCTGTTCCTTCACCTTTTACGAGGAGCACAGCGCATTCCATGAAGGACTGTGTAAGCGACGGACAGCTTATCGTAAGTGTTGCCAAGGGTATCGAAGAAGATACACTTATGACTTTGTCGCAGATAATAAAGGAAGAGATACCGCAGTGCAGGGTAGCCGTACTGTGCGGACCGAGTCATGCCGAAGAGGTGGGTAAGTTAATTCCGACTACTCTTGTGGCCGGCGCGGATAATAAGGATACAGCCGGGTATGTTCAGAATCTTTTTATGAATGAGAAGCTCAGGGTTTATACGAGTTCGGACGTGCTTGGAATGGAGCTGGGTGCATCTTTGAAAAATGTTGTTGCGCTTGCTGCCGGAATAGCTGACGGTCTGGGATATGGCGACAACACCAAGGCTGCACTTATTACAAGGGGAATTGCGGAAATAAGCCGTCTGGGTGTGAAGATGGGCGGAAAGCTTGAGACCTTCGGGGGACTTACCGGTATCGGGGATCTTATAGTGACCTGCGCGAGTATGCATTCAAGGAACAGAAGAGCCGGTATACTTATAGGGCAGGGAAAGACCATGGATGAAGCCATGAAAGAGGTCAAGATGGTTGTCGAGGGCGTGTATTCGGCCAAGGCAGCCAAGGCGCTTGGTGAAAAATATGAGGTGGATCTTCCCATCATAGATCAGGTGAATGAGATACTGTTCAACAATAAGCCGGCAGCAGATGCCGTAAGGGATCTTATGCTGCGTGACAGAAGGGATGAGCACGGGACTTTCATATAAGAGTACCTGCAACGGCTTGAAAGCGGGAAAGCCGGTAATCATTTAGGATGGGATATATGTTTGAAAAGTTAACTGCATTTATAAAAGAAAGAAAACGAAGGATAGGCATGTCACTTGCGGGTGTCATTATCTGTGCCGTAAGTGTCGGAGTGTTTAAGCTGGCTGCACTCGGCGTGGATCCGTTTCAGTCGCTCATGAGCGGTCTGGATGCGACTGTTCCGATCGAATTCGGTACGCTGTATGTGATCGTCAATGCCGTACTTCTTGTATTCAGTCTGGTTGCCGACAGGCATAATATCGGTATAGCAACGTTTATCAATCTTTTCCTGTTGGGTTATATAACACAGTTCACATACGATATGCTGCAGAAGATATTTCCTGCGCCGTCCATGGTGTTTCGTGTAATATGTCTGATAATAGGGATAGTAGTGATCTGTTTCGGATCGGCACTTTATATGACGGCCGATCTGGGTGTTTCCACATATGATGCAGTTGCGATCGTTATTTCCGGGAAATGGAAGATAGGTCAGTTCAAGTATGTGCGTATCTGTACTGATCTTGTGTGTGTGATCGCCGGATGCATCCTGTTCGCGGCTGCGGGGAATCCGATAGGAAAAATACCCACGATAGCGGGTATAGGTACCATAATCACGGCATTTTTCATGGGACCTCTTATTGAACTGTTCAACGAGAAGGTGGCACGTCCGATGCTTAAGAAGGATGAGAAGGGTTAATTTGAAGCGGAATCTTATAATCTGTTTTGCTGTTCTTGTTTTGGTGGAACTGTTTATATGCAATTACATGCATTTTTGGACTGTAGGGGAAAGCAGTTCAAGCCTTCTGTATCCGGCGGGAGACATGTCAGTGACATATAACGGGATGGAAGCGGACGGTTCGACTTTAAATATAGTTTCGGAATATGATGTTTATATCCTGGCAGAAGATATAAACACCGAATGCAGGGATATATATATAGGGCTTGAGAAATTCGATACGCCTCCGATAAGAGGAGACGAGGGTGTGGACATTACCGTGTATATGAAGGACGGAGCCCATACCGAGTGGTATACAAGAGGCGGAACGCACACTGTCTGCAGAAATGTCGACAGGAGCAAGTATATCAGCATAAGACCGATGGGAGAGCTTACGGCCCTGATGATACGTTTCGGGGATAACCTTGGGGGAACGTCACTTACGTTTGATGATATTTCCGTAAACCGGCCGGTTCCTATGCATTTTTCAATACTCAGGGTTCTTGTTATATATTTGCTCCTGCTCCTTGTGTATGCAGTAAGGCCGGGTTCGGCTGTTTTCAGGGTTAAGTACGATCCGCGAAATAAAAAACAGACAGCCGGGGCGGTATGTCTGTGCCTTGCATTAAGTATAACGGTAATACACTTTACGGATTATATGACCCAGTACGCGGAAAACGGGGCAAGGGATCCGTATAATATGCTGGCGCATGCACTTTCACAGGGAAAGGTGAGTATCGATGACGATCTTTCCGATATGATGGGGATCGCCGAGGCTGAGCATCCCTATGTGCCTGATGCAAGGTCCGGTTATTCGTATAACTGGGACAGTGCATTTTATAACGGTCATTATTATGTGTATTACGGTATTGTACCGGAAATCCTGTTTTATCTTCCGCATTATCTTTTAACCGAAAAGGATCTTAATATCAGATGGCCGCTCAGGATTGAGCTGCTTCTCATCATTTTCGGAGGATTATTCCTGTTTCGTGAGATGTCAGGGCGTTTTGACGCGTTGCCGTATGTTTTATGGCTTTTGCTGCTTGCATCCTCGTTGATGGGAATGTATCTTATGACACTTTCCAAGGTTCCCACCTTCTATTACCTGCCGCCGGCAATGGCTATAGCGGCTACTCTGTGGGGACTGTATTTCTGGCTGTCTTCGGTAAGATCCGGTCCTCAGAAGGCAGGGGCTGATACATATGTTGCGTGGAGGATTGCAGCCGGATCCCTCTGCATGGCACTCGTTATCGGATGCAGGCCGCAGATGATTATCGGAAGTATACTGGCCGTTCCGATATTCATGGAGTATTTCATAAAGAAAGACAGTGAATCATACAATACGAACAATACGGTAAAGTACATCCTGTGCGGCGGGGTTCCGTATATTCTCGTCTTTGTTCCGATACTGTATTACAATTCGATAAGGTTTTCGGGACCGTTTGACTTTGGAGCGGCGTACAATCTTACTGCAATAGATTTGACTCAGATAAACAGTGATTTCGGTAAGCTTATCCCCGGACTGTTCACGTACTGGTTCAGGCTTCCGAGGATCTCCATGGTCTTTCCCTTTGTCATGGGGGAGGCTTATGAGACTTCATACATCGGTGATATATTCTCCCATTGGGGATTTGGAGGTCTTGTTCCCGCCGATCCGCTGCTTTTGTTTGCATTTCTGGGGTTGAAAAAAAGATCGTGGATCCCGGGTTCAGGGGTGAGGCTGTTTATAAGGATTTCCTTTGCGGTCTCAGTGGTGATCACAGTGGCTGATCTCATGGCAGGAGGCTATATGCCCAGATATCTGTGCGATATTGCCCCGTTTTTATTTGCGGCAGCTCTTCCCGTGGTTTTCCCGCTGGTTGTAAGCCGGGAAGATACAGAGACCGGACGGCTGCTTGTATCTGTACTGTGTTATATATGTATAGCATCAATCATGTACCATTATTTCCTTTATTACACTCTTGATGACGGTTCGCAGTTCGGTACATGGGACAGGGATGTTTTTGTAAGAGCGGCACATTTCTGGCAATGGTGGGAGTGATATAAGAGAATATGGATGTTTGCCTGAAAATGTGTTATAATACAGCACGTTTGATCGGCGGATAATGTAAATAGACAATTAAAACCGTATACGATGAAGGATTGGAGTGAGTGATATGTCAGTCAGCAGAGAAGAATATATGGAGAAATATTATCAGAAGGCAGAAGTGCTTATCGAAGCGCTGCCTTACATACAGAAGTTCAACCGTAAGGTAATTGTTGTTAAATACGGCGGCAGTGCAATGAGTGATGAGGAAATAAAGAAGAATGTCATCAAGGATGTCACTCTGTTAAAGCTTGTCGGTTTTAAGCCTATCGTTGTGCACGGCGGCGGAAAGGATATAAGCAACTGGGTTCGGAAGGTTGGCAAGGAGGCTCAGTTCGTTAACGGCTTCAGGGTTACCGATGATGAAACAATGGAGATCGCCGAGATGGTGCTTGGAAGAGTTAACAAACAACTGGTTGCGATGGTGCAGGAGCTCGGTGTTAAGGCTGTCGGTATATCCGGTAAGGACGGAGGACTGCTGGAGGTGGAAAAGAAGTACGCTGACGGTAAGGATATCGGGTATGTCGGAAATGTTACAAAGGTGAATACGAAGATTCTTGAGGATCTTCTGGATGATGATTTTCTTCCGATCGTATCACCTATAGGTCTTGACAGTAATTTCGATACTTACAATATCAATGCCGATGATGCGGCGTGCGCGATAGCCAAGGCCATGCATGCGGATAAGCTGGCATTCCTCACAGATATTGAAGGTGTATTCAGGGATAAGGATAATAAATCAGACTTTATCTCGAGACTGACCGTAAGCGAGGCCAAGAAGCTGATCGATACAGGCATAGTCGGGGGCGGTATGCTTCCGAAGCTTAACAACTGTACGGATGCAGTTGAACACGGAGTTAACAGGGTGCATATTCTTGACGGAAGGAAGCCTCATACACTGCTTCTTGAGATTTTTACCAATAAGGGTATCGGAACCATGTTCTTTGCGGATGATGAGAAAGACTCGCTGCTGTAGAAGAGCAAATCATACCAATTAAGACAGATTGGTGGTATAAAGCGGATTATGAAATCCGGGAATCGTCATAAGGGATGAATTCTTTATGACAGGTAAAAGAGGGAAAACAGATGACGATGAATGAATACATTAATGAAGCCGAGGGTGTTCTGCTTCATACATATAACAGGTATCCCGTAGTCTTTGATCATGGCAAGGGCGTAAGACTGTATGATCTTGAAGGAAAGGAGTACCTTGATTTCTGCGCCGGAATAGCGGTATTTGCTTTGGGTTATGGAAATGAGGAGTATAACAGTGCCCTGAAGGCCCAGATAGACAAGCTTATCCATACCTCCAATCTGTTTTATTCCGTTCCTGCAATAGAGGCTGCCAAAGGACTTGCGAAGGTGTCCGGCATGGACAGGGTTTTCTTCACGAACAGCGGGGCCGAGGCTATAGAGGGTGCCATCAAGTCGGCAAGGAAGTATGCCTATGATAAGGATGGGAAGACGGATCATGAGATAATAGCGATGAACCATTCGTTTCACGGACGCACCATGGGAGCATTGTCTGTTACGGGAAAGAAGCAGTACAGAGAGCCGTTCTATCCTATGATCGGTAACATCAGGTATGCAGAGTTTAATGATTATGAGAGTGTACTTGGAAATGTAAATGATAAGACCTGTGCGATCATCATGGAGACCATTCAGGGAGAGGGAGGTATATATCCGGCAGAACAGGAATTCCTTGAAAAAGTCAGGAAATTGTGTGATGAGAGGGATATATTGCTTATCCTTGATGAAATACAGTGCGGTATGGGACGCAGCGGAAGCATGTTCGCATATGAAGCATACGGTATACGTCCGGATATCGTCACTGTTGCGAAGGCTGTAGGCTGCGGCGTTCCGGTAGGTGCATTTATGATGACACAGAGGGTTGCGGACAGGGCGCTTAAGCCGGGAGACCACGGTACTACATATGGCGGCAATCCGCTCGTGACGGCGGCTGTCTGCGAGGTTCTTAAGCAGTTTGAAGAACGCAGGGTAATTGATAATGTCAGGACAGTGGGCGAATATCTGTATGCAAGTCTTGAACAGATATTGAATGAATATGATTGTGTGACAGCACACAGGGGAAGGGGGCTCATACAGGGTATTGAGCTTGATCCTGATAAGAAATCGGCGGCAGATGTCTGCAGGAAGGCTATAGAAAGCGGACTTATAATAATAACTGCGGGAACCAATACCATCAGATTCATCCCTCCTCTTATTATAACAAAAGAGGATGTTGACAGTATGATCGGTATCTTGAAGAATGTATTAGGGTAATTTAATGAAAAGAATGGTAAGCATGATCATTGCAGCCGTATTGGTGGCTGCAATGGTCATTTTAGCGATAAGAATAAAGGATCCCATGTACACGGATGCTTCGGGTTACGTGGTAGGTGACAACGGTACGGGAAAGACGGGGATGATGCTGAAGAGGAACACATCCACCCTTCACGAACCGGATACGCTCATATTGTGGTATACCGATGATTCGCTTACTGATTACATCAATGATACCGCTGTGGCGTACCGTGCCGAAAAAGGAGTACGTGTTAAGCCGGTACTTGTAAGCGGAGTGGAGCTTCTCGAACAGATAAACCATGCGTCAATATATGAGGGAACCGAGGAAAACGGAGAGATCCTTACCGCGCCCGATCTGTATATTACGACACATGACAATCTTATGAAGGCCTATTATGCCGGTCTGGCCTCGGAGATCACCGATCCGCAGAAGATGGTCAATGCCATCAATTATCCGCAGACATCACTGCATGCCGTAAGCTGCAGCGGTAAATATGTGGGATATCCGCTTTATTACGAAACCAACTTCCTTCTGTATAACAAGACTTATATGGCCAATATAGCCAAGCAGAATATAGGGAGCTCCGACGGGTTCGACGATATGGAGAATGCGGCGGAAGATACTTCTGATGAGGCTGCCCGGGATAGTGGAGAGGATGACGGGGGCGGATCTGATGCGGTATCCGGGAATGATGCCGAAAGGACTGTGACTTCCGGTAACGGAATAAAGGTTGAAAACAGGGCAATATCCGCAAACAGCACAGCTTCTCCGGAAAACGAAGAAGGCCCTGATGCATCTGATTCTTCCACAGAAGGCGGAATGACAGAGGATGGGCAGGAAGACACCGAACCGATGGGGAATGAGGATATGACAGCAGATCCCGAGGTACTTGAAAAGCTTGCCAATATGATCCCGTCTACAATAGATGATATCCTGACCTTCGCCAATAACTATGATGCCCCCGAAGAGGTGGAGGCGATTTTCAAGTGGGATGTTTCGGATATATTCTACAATTATTTCTTTGTCGGAAATTACATGAACGTAGGCGGCGAAGACGGTGATGACAATTCCTATTTCAATATCTATAACCAGCAGGCGGTTGACTGCCTGAAGGTTTACCAGAATATCAATCAGTTTTTCTCGATAGATTCAAAAGAAGTAACCTATGAAGGTATCCTGAATGAATTTATTGAGGGGAAGACCGTATTTACGGTTGCAACTACAGATGCCATAGCAAGGATAAAGGAAGCCAGGGAAAAGGGAGAGTTTAATTATGATTACGGTGTCGCCGTACTTCCCGATATCAGTGCGACTCTTAAAGCCCGCGGTCTTTCTCAAACATCGACGGTGGTTGTTAACGGATATTCATACAATAAGGAAACGGCGAATGATTTTGCCGAATATATGTCCTTTACCAAGGCGGCGGATATATATAAGAAGGCCGGAAGGATCTCCTGTCTTAAGAATGTCAACTACGAAGATGCGGAAATTCCCAATATCATGCAGGAATATGAGAAATCGGTTCCCCTGCCCAAGATGATCGAGGCAGGTAACTACTGGGTTCAGCTTGAGATAGCGTTCACCAAGGTGTGGAACGGTGCCGATCCGGATGAAACCCTTAAGGAGCTTAACGATACCATAGGCGAGCAGATAGATGAGCTTGAACACCATGTGCTTACCCAGGAGTCGATCAAGGTAGGAATCGACTGAGTTCACAATTTGAACACTTTTTTTACACTTTTTTCTCACCAAAGCTATATAAAATGAACACAAGATAAAGATAAGGTATTATTAAAGGTAATCAAAGACAAAGGCTGTCACGGTTGCAATGTATAATGAGAAACAAGGTGTAAGGCAGATCGTGAGAACAGTGAACAGTAATAAGGGAGGTATGCATCATGTATGAAGATTACGATTACGAAAACAAAGTGATACCGGATGAGAAGGAAAAGCTTCAGGCCAGGATGAAGGCGGAGGCCGTTAAGGAAGCAAAGGCAAAGAAAAAAGAGAAACGTAATAAATGGTTTATGTGTGTTGCTTATGCCCTTGTATTCGGTCTTATAGCCGGCGGAACATTCCAGGGCGTCAATCTTGCAGGTGACCTGATACGGGAAAAGACGGGGCTTGCAGGTAAGAATGTCGCAGAAGAGAAGGAAAGCGATAAAAAGGAAGCCACACTTAAGACAAACGAAGAAAAGAGTAATGACACTGAAACCGAAAAGGAGAGCAGGAGCAAGGCCAGTATCAGCAAAGCTGAAACAGCATCTCTTGCAGCCGAGGGTCCTCTTGATGTATCGACAGTTGCCGGTAATGTAATGCCTTCGATCGTGTCAATAACAAATAAGGGAGTTCAGGAAGTCAGATCACTCTTCGGACGCGGTATACGTGAGTATGAGAGTATGAGCGCAGGATCCGGGATCATAATCGGTGAGAATGATGACGAGCTTCTTCTGGTCACAAACAATCATGTTATTGAGGGAGCCAAGGAGTTGTCGGTATGCTTCATAGATGAGGAGGTATGTTCGGCGGTTGTAAAGGGAACGGATCCGGAGAACGATCTTGCTGTTATATCGGTTAAACTGTCGGATATCAAGGACAGTACAATGGACAAGATCGCGATCGCAACCATGGGTGATTCGGAAGATCTGGTAATAGGGCAGCAGGTTGTTGCCATAGGTAATGCGCTGGGTTACGGACAGTCGGTAACAACGGGTATAATAAGTGCGCTTGAGCGTGAGGTTGAGATTGACAATCTGGCCAGCAAGCTTATTCAGACCGATGCAGCGATCAATCCTGGTAACAGCGGCGGCGCACTTCTTAATATGAGAGGCGAGGTTATAGGAATCAATTCAGCCAAGTTCGCATCGTCGGAGATAGAGGGTATGGGTTATGCGATCCCTATTTCAACTGCGACGCCGATCATTGAAGAACTTATGAACCGTGAGACTAGAGAGCTTGTTGACAAAAAGGATGCAAGTTATCTGGGAATATCAGGAGTATCGGTTACCGAGGATGTTTCAAAGACTTACAATATTCCCAAGGGTATATATATTTCGGAAGCGGAGGAAAACGGACCTGCAGACAAGGGCGGTATTGTGAAAGGCGATGTCATAAGAAAGTTTGGGGGTGTGACCGTTTCCACCATGAATGATATTAAGGAACAGCTTCTCTATTACAAGGCAGGAGAAGAGGTTGAAATACTCCTTCTAAGATCTGACGGAAGTGAATATAAGGAAGTTACCGTAAAGGTTACACTCGGTAAGAAGTCCGATTCACCGCTTGCCAACGAGGAGGAAGAAGACGGGGAGACCGAACAACCGTCCGGAAATAACGGCAATAACGGTTTGGGCGGAGATTTCGGTGAGTATTACATAGATCCTTTCTCGATCTTCGGATTTTAATTTTCAAAATCTGTTTATAAATACATCAACTTAAGCATTTACTTTAAATCCCATTCATTCTATAATTAGATTATCAATAACAAACGGGCGTCCAAGGGACGCTCGTTTGAGTGTGTATATTTTGGAGTTAATTATGTTGGTTAATCAGATTAATCTTACTTCCGAGTTGAGCATACCCAAAGGGAATTTCGATTTTATCATTGAGGCTACTCACAACGAGCAACTTTATCTTGGATGCCTGAATGCCGAGAAGGAACTCATGATGAATTATGATGAGTGCCTTATTAATCTAAGAAAAGCGCTGGAGATGCTCGGAATTGAGCTGGAGAAGTGGTACAGGGCCGAGAAGAACGGCGGTTCTTCCGCTGATGCACTCCGCTCTATCTTTATTGATCTCAAGAAGTCGAAGAGTCACGGCGATGAGCGCAAGGAGAGGAGAAGTGTATCAAAGAAGAATTTCTATATAAGACATGTTGTCGATTTCGAGAAAAAGGATCACGAGGACTTCACAAAGCAGAATATCAAGGAATTCATAGAGGATTATGTCTCCTGTTATCCGTACGAATACCCGGATGAAAAAAAGCGTATAAACAGTCTTAAATCGATCGCATACGATCTGTACAACCGTTGCTCAAGACCTCTTAAAGAGAAAGGCAGCGGTACAAAAACCGACTGTGTAAATCTGGTCAGGCTGTTCCACAGATTATTGTGCATGCTCAACTATGTGCAGGAGCCGTATGACTTTGATCTTACTCCCATGGGTGACTACTATCCCATTCCTTTTGAATGCTACGATCAGCTTTCTTTTGTGCGCGGAAACAACATGAAGATGTATGTATCCGAGGACGGCGGAAGTTACTATATGTTCAAACGCAAGGATACAGAATATCTCGAAATACTTGATCAGGTTGTATATAAGGACAGGCTTGCCGCGCTGGAGCGGATGGATGGTGAGTGGAAGATACTTGATACTGTTACAGGATACGGAGATCATGCGGTATCCGAAATTGGTACCCGTGATTACAGACGAAGAGTATATCCCTTCATGGGACGCCCGCGGGCGCTGACACATTCATTTTTGAAAAAGCTTGCCCATGAAGGCCTGAGGGAGGAAGCGGTACGTTCCATACTGCGGCTTTTTGCGGCATTGCACAGGGCGCAGTCTACAATAGCACATACAAGACTTACGCCTGAATGTATCTATATCTGCATGAACAGCGGTATTCCGATGCCTTATGTTGTTGATTTCGAAAATGAGAGAGTGCTTAATTCAAATAACGGAATCCTGTCAAAGGGGATGCTGGATGATTATTTCGATTCCATGGATCTTCAGAAGTTCCTTGCTCCCGAAGTCAGGAACAGTCCTTCTTTAAGACCGTGGAACACGGAAGCGGCTGATGTATATTCACTTGGTAAGATAATCAGGTATATTTACGAAGAAGACGAGAAGAAGGTTGCGTCATATGTAGAGAAGCTCACTGTAAAGGATCCGGATGAGAGGCCGGGTGTGTTCGAGGCCGCAAGAACTTTTTCGGATGAGGTTGTTTCCTTTGAGCCTACGGTCACTATCGGATTGGATATCCTGATCGATTTAAGGCTTCTTGTATTCTCCATGTTTAAAGGTTTTGAAGATTACTATATCAATGATTCGATCACCATAGGCAGGATGTACAGTTCGAACGGATCGGATATCAAGCTGGATTCGCCGATAGCTTCCAGAACACACGGAAGGTTCTTAAAAACCGATCACGGTTTTGAGTATATAGATATGCTGAGTACCAACGGAACCTTTATCAATGGAATCCTCTACGGGGCACAGAGAAACGGCCGGACGGATCCCAAGCCTCTTAAGGCCGGGGATATCCTTAAGATAGATCATCCGGAGTTCAAGAAGCCTCACAGGAATGCAATTTATATGTTTGTCCTAAATCCTTCCGATCATGAGATGAGCCAGCATGAGATCGAGATATATGAAGGGATGGATATTCTTATCGGAAGAGACAGGGGAGATATATGTCTTACCAATAACAGGGTAAGTAAAAGGCATGGAAGATTTGTCGTTAAAAAGGGCGTGCTCTTTATCCAGGATCTGAACAGTACCAACGGTATTTTCCTGAACGGGAAGAGAGTAAATAAACCAACGGCACTGAAAGAAACGGACTGTGTCAGGATAGAGGATTACATATTTATATATGTTGAGGGAAAGATATATTATTATTCGGAATAAAATACTTTTCAGTAAGCCGGAAGTATGTTACAATGTTTGATGCATAAGGGCCTGCACAGGGAGGCTGTATTGAAATTAAACATATTTGGGATTACAAAGGTGATCATCCTTTCTTCTGCTCTGTTTCTCGCGGGGGGTTGCGCATGGGACGGGGCAGTCGGTTTTGACGAACAAGAGATTATTCTTTCCGAACAACAATTGAATATTGATAACGAAGAGGGCATGAAAGCTGTGCCTGAGTGTGCTGAAGGTGTTTCCGACCGGGGGGTATACCCGGATGAAGCGAATGCCGTAACCGCAGCCGCAGTAACAGATACAAAGGTTCATACTACGGTGACAGTGTATGTCTGCGGTGCAGTCGTATGTCCCGGCGTATATACGCTTGAAGAGGGAGCCAGAATAGTAGATGCCGTTAAAATGGCGGGAGGCATGGATGCCGGGGCTGACAATAATTATGTAAACCAGGCAATGCCGCTGACTGACGGTCAGAAGATTTATATTCCTTTAAAAAGTGAGACTGAAGGGATGGCATTTGCTCAGGAAGCGGAGAGCGGGATGTACGGTGATGCCGACAGATCCGTCAGCGCTGATGGAACTACATCAGGGATCAGCTTAAACAGGGCAACTGAAGAAGAGCTTATGACTCTTCCGGGTATCGGACGGGCCAAGGCTGCTCTGATTATAGAATACAGGGAGCAAAACGGAGGGTTTGCAGCGATCGAGGATATCATGAAGATAAGCGGTATCAAGGAAGGGATGTTTAATAAAATAAAAGACAAGATCACCATTTGATCATGAGGAGGGTATATGAAGGTTCTGGTTGTTGATGATGAAAAGGTAATAGTTAAGGGGATAGTGTTCGGTATTCAGAATGATGAGACCGAGGTGGATACTGCTTACGACGGGGAGGAGGCACTTGCCAGGATAAGGGAGAACGATTACGATATTATCCTTTTAGATGTTATGCTCCCCAAGCTTGACGGTTTTGAGGTGTGCAGAAGGGTCCGGGAATTCTCGCAGGTTCCGATAATAATGCTCACGGCAATGGGTGATGACGAGGATAAGATATCGGGACTTAACTACGGCGCAGATGATTATGTGCTCAAGCCGTTCAATATTAATGAGGTAAAGGCCAGAATGGAGGCCATCCTTCGAAGGACAGGGGCGCAGCAAAGCCGGAAGTCTGCCGGTAAAGCCGAGGATGACAGTATTATCAACATAAGTGACATGCGGCTTGAATGTAATAACAAGAGAGTATATATAAACAATAAAGAGGTTAACATAACTGTCAAGGAGTTTGAAGTGCTCGAGTTGCTTGCCAGGAATCCGGGCAAGGTTTACAGCAGGGAGAAGCTGCTCGAACTCATTTGGGGACTTGATTATCCGGGCGGTTCAAGGACAGTGGATGTTCATGTCAGAAGGCTCAGGGAGAAAATAGAGGAGCATCCCGCAGAACCCAGGTATGTTCAGACGAAATGGGGTGTAGGCTATTATTTTGGCGGTTAGGGAGAAGCTGTCAAGACTTTGGATATTTAAAAGTCTTGGCGTACGTATATTCATAATAATATGTGTGGTAGGGATACTTCCGGGTTTTATTTTACGCTTTATTCTTCTCAACAGCTATGAAACCAGGGCTATTTCCGTCAGGAAGACGGAGATACAGAACCAGTGTACGATACTGGCAGATCATCTGCTCACTTACGGGTATTTAAGTGACCAGTCATCCGATGTGGTAAATGCGGAGCTGGAGCAGTTCTCATCCCTTTATGACGGACGCATAATGATCATCGATGATGATCTGAGGATCATAAAGGATACATATTCGATCAGTCAGGGGAAGATCATGATTTCCGAGGAAATCCTCAAATGCTTTGATAAGGTCTCCCTGGCCAAGCATGACAAGATAAACCAGTATATAGAGTTCACAACACCGATAACGGATAAGGGAACGGGCAGTGTGGTCGGGGTGATTCTGACCAGCGTGTCAACTGACCGTATCGCCGAAACGATAAGGATCATGGGTAAAAAGGCTACCATATTCGAAGTGATAGTCGGTGTGATAACTCTGTGCTTTTCCGTTTTCGTTTCTGCTGATCTGATCAGGCCGTTTAGGGACATAAATACAGCGATCATACAGGTCGAGGAGGGCTTTACCGAAGAGAAGATATCGGTACCCGTCTATAATGAGACAGAAGCCATCGCGGCATCTTTCAATAAGCTCATGGACAAGATGAACACGCTTGAGAATTCAAGGCAGGAATTCGTGTCCAATGTCTCCCACGAACTGAAAACACCTATAACATCAGTAAAAGTGTTGGCGGATTCTCTGCTCGCACAAGAGAATGTACCTGTTGAGATATATCGTGAGTTCATGGAGGATATTACAAAGGAGATAGACAGGGAGGATAAGATAATAAATGACCTTTTGTCCCTGGTCAAGCTTGACAGGTCAGCTGATGATCTTATGAACATAAGCGTGGTCGATATCAATTCAATGGTTGAGGATATTCTTAAACGTGTGCGTCCGATAGCAGACAGGGCCAAGGTTGAGCTGATACTGGAAAGCATCAGGCCTGTAAGTGCCGAAATAGATGAGATCAAGCTTTCACTTGCCATCATGAATGTTATAGAGAATGCTGTAAAGTATAATAAGGAAAACGGCTGGGTAAAGGTAAGCGTGGATGCGGATCATCAGTTCTTTACCGTTGTGGTCGCCGATTCGGGTATGGGAATACCGGAGGATGCGCAGGCACACATATTTGAACGCTTCTACAGGGTGGATAAATCACACTCCAGGGAGATAGGAGGTACCGGACTTGGTCTTGCCATTGCAAGAAATGCGATCCTTATGCATGAGGGGGCGATCAGGGTAGAGAGCTCCGAAGGAGTGGGAACCACCTTTACCATAAAGATACCGAAGACACATACCGTAACAGGTAAACAACAGGAAGCAAGAACGGAAGATGACAGTAAAGAAAAAGCATGAGAACTTAATATGGTCATATTTGCCACCGGCTGTTCTTACAGCGGCAGTTGTTTCCGTATTCCTGCTTGCCGGCTGTAAAAAGCAGACATATGATGATGCCGGCTTCAGGCTTTATTATCCCGATAAGGATAATGTAAAGGTGGCATCTGTCGGATACGAAACAAAAGGAGAGGATGCCCTGGCGCTTGTCAATGAAGTTCTTGATAAACTGAGACAGCAGCCTGCGGATTTCGATCTGCGACCGGCAATCCCGGAAGATATCCCGGTGAGATCGGTCGGTCTTAATGACGGACTGCTGGTCATAGATTTCGGCACCGAGTATTTAAGAACGGAAGGAAGGGAAGAAATCTTAAGAAGAGCAGCTCTGGTAAGGACACTTGACCAGATAGACGGGGTCGATGAGATAATGTTCACCGTTGACGAAACGGCACTTACCGATACCAAGGGTAATCCGGTAGGGATGATGACTGCGGATATGTTCATAGACAATGCGGGTAATGAGATCAATGCATATGAAAGGACCAGGCTTGTCCTTTATTATGCGGATGAAGCCGGTACAGGACTTGTTAAAACCACGGAAGCGGTTGCTTACAATTCCAATATTTCGATGGAGAAGCTTGTAAGTGAGCATCTTATACAGGGTCCGCTGTCCAACGGGGTATATCCGGTTGCAGATCCGCTCGTGCATATAATTTCAGTGACCACGAAGGATGGAATATGTTATGTCAACCTAAGCAAGGAATTTCTGGTCAAGCAGGGTAAGCTTACCGATGAAGTGGCTCTTTATGCCTTTGTGAACTCTCTTACCGAACTTCCCAATATTAACAAGGTTCAGTTCATGATAGATTCGGAGACCGAGATTTCTTTCGGTGATCACAGCTATCTTAACGAACCCTTTGAGAGGAACCTGGAGATCGTGGATGGAAAATAGGAGGAACAATTGTATATAAGAAGACCGTTGTGTGCCTTCAGCCTGCTGTTTGCGCTGATCCTGGCGGCAATAATGTCAATAAACGGCAGTATTGGGACGAAGGAAGCCGATACAAAGCGGATCGAAGGAAGGGTTATCACTGTTGAGGGAATCATCAGAAGAATTGAAGTTAAGAATAATAAAACCGTAGTACATATTAAAAACACATCAAAAACCAATGATCTGTTATCCAAATACATTCTGATATATTTCTCCGAAGATCATGAAATAAACAGACAACTGCATATGGGCCAGAATATTTCCGTGCGCGGACGCTTTGAGAAATGGGACAGGGCATATAACAGAGGGCAGTTTGACATGCGGGCATATTATACGCTTAAGCATTACGGAGGTGTGCTGTATGATCCGGATGTTATAGGGAGATCGGCTTCATATAACCGACTGACTGACAATCTGTACAGGATAAAATGCCGTACCATGCTTGTGTACGGTAAGTATATTGACGAGCGGTACAGCGGGATAGTAAAGGCATTGGTACTGGCCGAAAGAGGTGACATTGACAGGGAGCTTAAGGAACAGTTTAAGAATGCCGGAATTTCACATATTCTGGCATTGTCGGGACTGCATATCGTTACAATGGGTTTCATGCTCTATAAGCTTATAAGACGGCTGGGTGGCTCTGATATAACGGCGGTCCCGGTATCTGCCGTGATAATAGTCCTGTATTGTATTATGACCGGAATGCAGACATCCGCAGTCCGTGCCCTTATAATGTACCTGCTGTCAATGGCTGCGCCGGTTGTCGGAAGAACCCCGGATATAAGGACGTCGGCTGCCATTGCTGCGGTTATAATGCTTGTGATAAATCCGGATTATCTGTATGATGCGGCTTTTCTTTTATCATTCTCTTCCGTACTGGGTATCGGTCTTGTATATCCTTCCGTAAGGAGCATTGTAATGTGTCTTCTTAATAAGGACAGGATAATGCAGCTTAACAGGAGTGATAAAAGAACGATCCGCATGGTTATGGCTGTTCTGCGCTCACTTCTTTTCTCGGCATCGATACAGCTTGCGACCATGCCTGTCACCATGTGGTTTTACTATCAGATCCCGACTTACGGGATATTCGTCAATATCCTCGTCATCCCTCTGACCGGAGTACTTCTTTTGGGAAGTGTTGCAACCGGAGTATCCGGTTACGCCGCTCTCTGTTATCACCACGGCATTTCCTGCGTGTTTGAGCTGATCACAAAGCTATGCGCTTATATTACTTCATTGATACTTAAGCTTTACGATCTGGTAACGTCCGGAGTGTGCAGGCTTCCGGGCGGACTTATGATCACCGGAAGACCGAAGCTGTGGCAGATATTTATATATTATGCGGTGCTTATAACGGTAACTGCGGGAGGATATATACTTGCCGGTAAGGAAAGAAGGCATGTCAGGGAGGCAGGGAAAAAAGGTGTCGTAATAAGGGGCAGTCACGGAAGGCAGGCAGGAGCAGTGACCGTTAATGCCGCATTCCTTACTGTACTCTGTGCCGCAGCAACTGTGATCCTGTTTGCAAGAACAGAATCCGGATTCGAATTGTCCTCTCTCTATGTCGGTCAGGGTCAGTGCTTTGTCATGCACGGGAGGGATATTCCAACGATCATGTACGATTGCGGCAGCACGGACATTAAGGAGGCAGCAGGATATAACGTAATTCCATATCTTAAGTTCTGCGGTCTTGACAGAATTGATACGGTGTTTATATCACATCTTGATACGGATCACGTAAGCGGGCTTATGGAAATGCTTGATTCAAAACTTCCGGGGATCTCTGTTGGAAGGATAGTCATACCGGACGGTGAAGAGCAGAGGGCATCGGATAATTACAGGTTACTCACGGAAGCGGCCGCAGACAGAGGAGTACCGGTATACAGGATGAAAAAGGGTGATACCGTCAGATGGAAACATCTGACTGCGGAATGTCTGTCTCCGGATGACAGTGGTAGGTATGAGGATATTAATGATGCATCTTTGGTTCTGGGAATTGATTACAAGGGATGCTTCAGGGCGCTGTACACGGGGGATATAGGCTCAGATACAGAGGACAGAATACTGGAAACGGGTCTGTTAAGCTATGACTGGGTCCAGATCCCGCATCATGGATCGAGAAACGGGGCAAACGAGAGATTTATTAAGAGTGCAGTCGGGAATATGGCGGTCATTTCGGCCGGGAGAAATAATCAATACGGGCATCCGCATAAGGAGACACTCGAGATGCTTAACCGAAATTCCGGCATTCATACATATATTACCTCGCAATGCGGAGAAACGGATATTAAGATAGAACGCAGAGGCGACAGTGTAAAAGGTTTTGTAAGTACGTTCCTTGATCAGAATGTCTTATAGCCTGATGTGAGAAAAAAACCCCACGAAGGGCAGGTCTGTGGTATAATGTCTGCATGAAAAGCATAGATGAGGATATTAAGAACGGAAAGTTTAAGAATATATACTTCCTGATCGGAGTTGAACGCTATCTGATAAGACAGTACCGTAATAAGCTTGTGAAGGCTATGGTCGGTGAGGACGACGGGATAAATTACAGGATGTATTCGGCGCAGATACCGGATATGAACGAACTGATCGGATTTCTTGATACGGTCCCTTTTTTCGCCGAAAGAAGGGTGGCGGTAATTGAGGATACAGGTATATTCAAGTCAAATGACAATACACTTGCCGAATATCTGCCCGGTCTGCCGGACACGTCCCATATCATATTCGTTGAAGCATACCGCGGTGCCAATGACAGGAGCAGCGAGAAGAAATATGAGCAGACTCTTGTGGATAAACGTTACAAGCTGTACAAAGCGGTACAGAAACAGGGACGCATCATCGAATTTGCACGTATGTCCAGAGGGGTTCTTAATAAATGGCTTGTTAAACGCTTTGCGGATGCGGATCTTAATATAACCCGAAATGCTTTGGAATGCCTGTATGACTATGTGGGTGAGGATATGAGTATGCTTTACAACGAATCCGAGAAGCTCATATGTTACAGACTGGGACATAAATCCATTGATATTGATGATGTAAAGGCGATCTGTACCAGAAATATTGCCAATGATGTATTTGAGATGGTGAGAGCCATTGCAGCTAAGAATAAACGAAAAGCACTCGGGCTTTATTATGACCTTCTTGAGCTCAGGGAAAGACCCATGGGGATCCTTTTTATGATATCAAGGGAATTCAAGCTTCTTTTGCAGATTAAGATGCTTAAGAATGAAGGAGCCGGCCGGGAAAAGATGAAGCAGATTACAGGGCTGCCCGGGTTTGCCGTTGACAGGTATCTGGGGATCTGCGCCGGGCTGGGTCCGGAATACATAAGGGAAGCACTTTGTTCCTGTGCCGATACCGAAGCACTGTTCAAACAGGGCAGGCTTAATGATGTTATGGGTGTGGAAATGCTCATAGTTAAATATTCGACTTAAATAAGGATGCGATCAGGAGGAAGCATTATGCGTGAAACACCAAGACCATATCAGGTATACAGACATTTCAAGGGGGCCTATTATCAGGTCATATGCGTTGCGAGTCATTCGGAAACAGAGGAGAAGCTGGTCATATACAGACCTTTGTTTGAAGAGACTGACCACGTATGTGCACGACCTCTTGAAATGTTCTTAAGTGAAGTGGATCATGAGAAATATCCCGATGCGAAGCAGAAATGGCGTTTCGCTCTTGCGACCGGTCCATTTAAGGGATCCGGTGCCAAACATAAGTCCGGGGCTACTGTCAGTGAAGAGCCTGTTGCCGGGAAGGATGCAGATGATGCAGATGATGCGGCCGCGTTTCTGGACAGATTTCTGGATGCCGACACATATGAAAAGAAGCTGGATGTTTTCACGGGTATGTGGAAGACGATAGAAGAGCAGGATATTGATAATGCTGCGCTGGTGATGGATATCCGGCTTAACGGTGAGACGGTAGAGGATAAATATAAGGAAATGCTCAACTGTCTTAAAATGAGGGCAAGATACGAGAGTACAAGGCTTCGGTAGGGATTGCGGTCATGCCGGATAAAAGAAGGATGGTTTACATAATATGAAACTTTTAAGTGTAGCAATACCGTGTTACAATTCACAGGATTACATGAAGCATGCGATAGAATGCCTGCTGGTCGGAGGCGATGACGTTGAGATCCTTGTGATAGATGACGGTTCGATCGACCATACCGCTGAAATAGCGGACGAATATGAGAAGATGTACCCGGGTATAGTCAGGGCGATACATCAGGAGAACAAGGGTCATGGAGGTGCGGTAAATACAGGTATAGAGAATGCCCGGGGAATGTATTTCAAGGTGCTTGACTCTGATGACTGGTTTAAGGAGGAGGCCTATCTGAAGGTATTGGACAAGCTTAAGGATATAGCCGGGGGCAGTACTGTCGTCGATCTTTTTATATGCAATTTTGTTTATGAAAAAGAGGGGAAAGACCACAAGAAGGTAATGACCTACAAATCAGCCCTGCCGGTTAATAAGATTTTTACGTGGAATGATGTTAAACATTTCAAAAAGGGGCAGTATCTGCTCATGCATTCGGTAATATATCGTACCAAACTGCTGAGGGAGTGTGAAATGGTTCTGCCCGAGCATACCTTCTATGTTGACAACATCTTTGTTTTTGAGCCTTTGCCCTATGTGAACACGATGTATTACATGGATGTAAATCTGTATAGGTATTATATTGGAAGAGGTGACCAGTCGGTCAATGAGGAAATAATGATAAAGCGTATAGATCAGCAGCTTAAGGTTAATAAGATCATGATAGACTATATGGCCGGAACCAGAAGATGCCTGCATCCCAAGCTTGAGAAATATATGCTTAATTATCTTGATATCATGATGACTGTTTCATCGATCTTTCTTATCAAGGACGGCAGCAGGGAGGCTTTGAACAAGAAAAAGGCACTGTGGGAATACCTGAAGGAAAATGACGGAAGGGATTATTTCAGGCTCAGATTCGGAATGCTTGGAAATTCCATGAATATCCCCGGAAAGGGAGGACGTAAGATATCGGTTCTTGAGTACAAGATAGCTCAGCGTTTTGTTGGATTTAACTGAGGCTGTCCGCTTCCCTGTCCGTGCTCTCGAAAAAGAACGGATAAAGGACGGCCGACATTGTTATGGCGGTTATTATATCAAACAGGGAATGCTGTTTGATCAACACTGTGGATAATATAATGGATATGCATAATACAAGAGACAGATTGCATATCCATTTCTTTTTCCTGAAAACCCTGTTGTGCATAACGGTAATGTGTGCAGCTATCGAGTTGTGAACATGAAGGCTCGGAAAAAGATTGGACGGAGTGTCTGTCTGCTGGAGTATGTTTACCATTGACGAAAGTATATTGGATCTTGGCATAACTTCCGGACGCAGATCATGGTAGTTGGGGAAAAGAAAAGATACTATAAGGAAGATGGTCATTCCCGATGCCATGAAGAAAAAACCGCGAACATAATCATCCCTGTCCGTGAAATATGAAGCAACAACAACACCGATCATGTAAATAAACCACATAAGATAGGGGATGATGAACGCTTCACAGAAGGGAATGCGATCGTCAGCCGCCATATGTACGACAGTGCTGTCTGCGTAGCTGTGCTTTTCAAGGAAAATGAAACAGGGAATGTAAAGAGCCGCATAAAGGGGGATAAACAGAAAACTCATATTTCTGTCGTGCGCATACAGGCGCGTTTCAGTTCTTTGTTTTGTAAGGCTGTTACTCATCGTCTTCATAAAGTCATGCTCCGTTTTGTGTTAAAAATCCGCATTCGATCCATAATCCGCAGTACATTACCCTTCGCTTGCCGGCAACAGAAATTATTATTACGCATTTTTAAGATTATTGCAAGAGAAAACTTTATGTGATGCGTTATGTCGGCTCTTGTCATTTGGTGTAACATCTTATATAATGATACGAGGACTTAAGGCCGCATGATGATGTGGCGTCTCAGATATATTATTTCAAGTACGAAACGGAGGATTAAAATGTATTCACTGGATGAAGTTAAGGCAGTCGATCCGGAGATCGCTGAGGCAATTGTTAAGGAACAGGAGAGACAGAACAGTCATATTGAGCTGATCGCATCCGAGAACTGGGTAAGCAAGGCTGTAATGGCAGCTATGGGAAGTCCGCTTACCAACAAGTATGCGGAAGGGTATCCCGGAAAGAGATATTACGGCGGATGTGAGTGTGTGGATGTTGTGGAGGATCTTGCAAGGGAGCGTGCAAAGAAGCTTTTTGGCTGTGACTATGCCAATGTTCAGCCGCATTCCGGAGCGCAGGCGAACATGGCTGTGTTCTTTGCAATGCTTGAGCCGGGTGATACATTTATGGGTATGAACCTTGATCACGGCGGACACCTTTCACACGGTTCACCTGTCAATATGTCGGGAAAGTATTTCAATTGTGTACATTACGGAGTAAATGACGAAGGCTTTATCGATTATGATGAAGTAAGAAGGATTGCTCTTGAGTGCAAGCCCAAGATGATACTTGCAGGGGCAAGTGCATATGCAAGAAAGATCGATTTTAAGAAGTTCAGGGAGATCTGTGATGAGGTTGGAGCTTATTTTATGGTAGATATAGCTCATATAGCAGGCCTTGTTGCAACCGGGTATCATGAGAGCCCGTTCCCTTATGCGGATGTTGTTACGACCACCACGCATAAGACACTTCGCGGTCCCAGGGGCGGTATGATATTGTGTAATCAGGAGGCAGCCGACAAGTTCAATTTCAATAAGGCTATCTTCCCCGGCATCCAGGGCGGACCGCTTATGCATGTTATAGCAGCCAAGGCTGTATGTTTCAAGGAGGCACTTTCTCCCGAATTCAAGGAATACGGAAAGAATATCATCGACAATGCACAGGCTCTCGCAAAGGGTCTGCTTGACAGAGGATTAAGCATTGTTTCGGGCGGCACGGACAATCATCTGATGCTGCTTGACTTGAGACCACAGGGTCTTACCGGTAAGGAAGTTGAGAAGCTTCTGGATGAGGCACACATTACAGCCAATAAGAATACGGTTCCCAACGATCCTCAGAAGGCATTTGTAACAAGCGGTATAAGGCTCGGAACACCTGCCGTTACCTCAAGAGGCATGAAGACCGGTGATATGGACAGGATAGCGGAGGCTATCGCGTATGTGGTTAAGGAAGGTCAGGACGGAGTACCCAAGGCACGTGCGATAGTTGATGAGCTTACTAAGAAGTATCCTCTTATTTAATCCTGAATAGATACAAGAAAATTATATAATCTGCAGCCACCGTATCATGATAAGATATGGTGGCTGTATGTTTGCGGTTATAATTTTACATAATTGATGGAGAGTGTGGATGATTTTCAGCTCCTTACTGTTTATATTCTGGTTTATTCCTATATTCTTTACAATCTATTACATAGTCCCCGTGAAGTTTAGGAATCCGGTGCTTTTTGCGGGAAGCATTGTGTTTTATGGATGGGGTGAACCCAAATATCTGATCCTGCTTACGGTGTCGATACTTGTGAATTACCTGGCAGGTCTGCTGATAGACAGGTACAGAGGCCGTATGGACAGGGCTGTGCTTGTGTCAGCGCTTATATTTGATGTAGGAATGCTTTTCTTCTTCAAGTATATTAATTTCTTTATAGAAAATATTAATGCCGTGGCACACACCGGAATAAGCCCGGTTAACATAAGTTTGCCGTTGGGAATAAGCTTTTATACCTTTCAGATCATGTCATATGTGATCGATCTGTATCGCGGTAAAGTGGAGGCAGAGAAATCGGTGATCAGTCTCGGTACTTACCTGTGTATGTTTCCGCAGCTTATTGCCGGTCCGATCGTTGTTTACGGTGATGTGGCAAGGTCGCTTAAGGAAAGAGAGATCACTCCCGTTAATATTGAGGAAGGTGTCAGGCTGTTTGTCATGGGTCTTGGTTCCAAGGTTCTCATTGCGAATAACGCAGGTGAATTGTGGAATGAGATATCCGCAATTGGTTACGCCGCTCTGTCCGCACCCATGGCATGGCTGGGTATGGCGGCTTATACTATACAGATATATTTCGACTTCAATGGTTATTCAATGATGGCAATAGGACTCGGAAAGATGCTTGGCTTTGAGTTCCCAAGGAACTTTAATCTGCCCTATACATCCGGATCGATCACGGAATACTGGCGAAGATGGCATATGACTCTGAGCGGATGGTTCCGTGATTATCTGTACATTCCGCTTGGCGGTAACCGCAGGGGAAAGTTAAGGACCGTGTTCAATCTTTTTATAGTATGGTTTGTTACGGGCTTCTGGCATGGCGCGGACTGGAATTTTATACTGTGGGGACTTTATTTCTTTGTCCTTCTCATGATCGAAAGGGCCGGCTTTAAGGATTATCTTGACAGACATCCGTTTGTTTCACATGTATATGCCCTGCTTGCAATCGGCTTGGGGTGGATGCTGTTTGCGATAACGGATCTTAAGGAGCTTATGATCTATATATCAAGACTGTTTGTGGGTGGAGTATCAAATGAGATACTTTACTATATCAGGAACTATGGTTTCTTCCTGATACTTGGATGTGTGCTGTCGTCAGGTGTTGTGAACAGGCTGTACGAGAGGATAAAGAACAGAGATGCCGTAGTATTGCCGGTACTTACCGTGATCTTTCTTCTTTGTATTGCCTTTCTTGCCGATGCCGGATACAATCCGTTTTTGTATTTCAGATTTTAGCTTAAGGCTTAGGATCTGCTGCATGATAAATCTGCAATTGTTATGAACAGCTCCTTAGTGTTTGATTGGAGAAATCAGAAATTCATGTTACAATATATTAGCCGTGTAAAATTCACATTGATATTCGCACTGATGGTGATATCTGCTTTCATCGGGTACCTGTTCTGCGCGGATCCGGTGTTTTCCGAGAGAGAAAACAGATTTCTTGCGGCGCGTCCGGCGATCACGCTGTCGGGACTTGCAGACGGGGACTTCATGAACCGGTTTGAATTGTATACAACCGAGAGGCTTCCGCTCAGAGACATGTTTGTAAGTGTGAAGGCTGCATTCGGGGAGATGATCGCTAAAAATGAGAATAACGGGATCGTACGTGGCAGGGACGGGTATCTGTTTGAAAAGCTTGTTGCCACGGATCCGCAGCTTGAAAAGAACAGGGCATCAGTGCTCAATATGGCTAAGCAGACAGACAGAGAGATAACTGTCTGTATAATCCCCAACTCATTTGAAATTCTTAAGGATAAGCTTCCGGCAGGATTTCCCAATATACCGGAGGAAGAGATCATAAGGAGCTTTTATGATGAACTCGGGAAATGCGGTAATGTGCGTACCATCGATATGTATGAAGCGCTCAGGGGACATGAGGATGAGTATATTTACTATCGGAGCGATCATCATTGGACGACGGATGGAGCATATCTCGGGTATCTTAAGCTGCATGAGCAGCTTTTAGGAACCGGTGACATGCAAGACGGCGGTGATATGAATACCGGGATAAGCCCTCCTGCTTATAAGAGGATTGAAGTACCGGGCTTTCTTGGCACATATTATTCCAAATACAGAGGTGTTTTTGGGGATCATTCCGATATCCTTACATATTATGATATTCCCGTATCCTCATATACCGTCGGCGGTATCGTTTATGATTCGCTGTACGACCTTGATAAGCTTGGCGCATATGATAAATATGCCATGTTCATGAGGGGGAATGAGGGAGTTGCCGTTGTAGAGAGTGTTGATGACGGGACAGACAGGAAGGATGAGCTTATTCTTTTTAAGGATTCGTACTCCAATTGTCTTATCCCTTTTCTGACCTTTGATTATGACAGGATAACTGTAGTGGATCTGCGGTATTTTCCGGATTCCGTGCAGGAGCTGCTGGCCGGGAAGCCGGATGCGGATGTGCTTTTAATGTATAATTTTATGCATTTTAATGAAGACAATCATTTCTATAAGCTGGTCAGGTGACCGGTTTTACTTTGACTGAGGAGTGAAATTGAAGGACAACAACTTATTAAATTTAATAGTATCACCGGTCAGGGAAGGAATGTCCGAGGAGGAGAGGAAGCTTGAGGACAGGAGACGGATCATCAGAACAGCGTCCGTATTGCTGGTATTGCTGTGTACGCTGTTTCTTGCGGTGGCTGCCGGGACAATGATAGCACTGTGGTCTACCGGTAAGACATCTCAGGATCTCTTTGCCGTTATGAACGGGACCTATGTATATGCAAAGACACAGGAAGAACTTGAACGGATCAGATATGAGGAGGAGATGAAGGATGTAACTGCCGTGTCATTTGATGATGCAGGTGATGCATCTGCTGCCACAGGACCTGATGTTTCCAATGAGGTTGTAAGCGCAGATGAGGCTGTTCCGGCTCCTGACGGTGCACAGGAGGATACGGGTGAGGATGAGGAAGGACATGACGGGCTGCCCGATGTGACTGCAGACGGTGGAGACGACGATCCGTACGGAAGCGATGCCGGTGCACAGGATCATGCTGATGAGGGCGGCGATACCGATGCCGCTCTGTTTGAGGCTTCGGGTGTTAATGCCTATGTTGATCCCAATGTTAATTATCCGCTTCCTTTTACGACCGTTGATGAGAGCTATTTTCAGGATGCGCTTTTTATCGGGGATTCAAGGCTTCAGGGTTTTGGGATGTATTCGGGGCTGCCCGGAACATTTTATGCGGCAACAGGCTTTCAGTTGTATAAATATGATACGATGAACGTTGTTAACACTGACAGTGGTAAGGTTCCCATACTGAATGCAATTCCTTATGATACATTTACCAAGATATATATCAAGGTGGGGCTTAATGAAATGGGTGGAAACGATTCGGCTTTTTTAAGCAAATATGCCGAATTTATAGCAAGGCTCAGAGAGGTTGAGCCCCGTGCGATCATATATATTCACGGTATACTTCCGGTTACGGCAGCCAAATCAGGCTCGGATAAGGTGCACAATAATACGAATGTGTATGCAAGAAATGAGAGCCTGAAGGTTCTGGCAGCGGAACAGGGGGCATATTACCTGGATGCAGGGTCTGTATTTATGGGCGCCGACGGCTGTCTGCCGGCCGAAATGGCCGCGGACGGAATACATCTTAAGGCGCAGTATATGGATATATGGAAGAAATATCTGATGGAGCATGCAATAGTATTATAAAATAAGAGGAGATGATATTATGAAAAAGGATCTGATTGTGTTGGTTTTATCGGCGGCTATGCTCATTGCGCTGGCAGGATGCGGCTCTTCCGGCATGGATGTTGACGCGCAGGGGCTTGCGGACGCGCTGAAAACACAGATAGCATATGCTGATGATCTTGCACCTGTCGATCTTGATACGGCTAAGATGTTCTACACATTCGGTGATGCCCGGATCACGGAAGCGGTATTTTATGAAAGCAGCGGAGCCACGGCAGAGGAGATAGCGGTCATTAAGTGTGCAGAGGGCAAAGATCTTGACAAGGTCGAAGCTGTGCTTAAGACCAGGGTTTTGGAGCAGACAGAGTCATATAAGGATTATGTTCCGGCAGAACTTGAGAAGCTTAATGCAGCCGTCGTGATGCGAAAGGGTAATTGTGCTGTGTTATCGGTAAGCAACGAACCGGATAAGGCCAGGGATGTGATCGATGATTACGGTAAATAAACCGTGATCTCTGTTATGAGGATATGAACCGGTGAAGTTATGTAAAGTGTTTTAACAGTATGAGATATTTTAAATGTATATACAATTTAATGTTTCTGAATAATATAGACTTAAAATACAAAAAATATAGATATAAAAATAAAAAATAATAATAAAAATAAATAAAAAGTGTTGACAATTAAGATGCTCTGATATATAATCTAATCATGAAGCAGGAGATTTAAGAAATCGGAAGTCGGAGGAACTTCAATCTTACATAAGGAGGTACGGACCACCGGAAACTTAAGTTTAGCTTTATAAAGATCATTACTTACTTTTATCATATGTTTCGACCGTAGAAGGGTGTCGTGACTGAGGTTAGGGTCATAAGACACGGTATTAGAACAGGACACGCGATGCAAAGCAGACGTACATGAAGAAGGGAAGTGTACAGTTAAGTCCGGGTACCGAACCGATGTCTGTACAATTGAATAGGGAGTCTGATAATTGATGGAGTGCAAGAAGGCACTATAAAATTTAACATAAATTACGACCCCGGAACAGGTTGGAACGGAAAGAGAGAGGTATAGTCCATTGGGAACTGAAGAGCAGGTATGAGAGCGGATGCAGACAGAGTTTAGTCGGCATCCGCTTTCCATTTAAAGGAGATGAAAACAGGCTGTCCCTGACCGGTCTTCTTGTGTGTGAACCTGTATTGTGATATATTATAGTATTAGAGGAAGCGGTTATTTGTTTTGCCGGGGATTTACAGAGGGATGAAGAGGATTATAAGGTCAGCTTTGGCTGTGCTATTTTTTTTGTTTATATTCAGGCCGCAGTATGTTACGGCATCTGACAGGGTAGTTGTTGTCATAGATCCGGGGCATGGCGGCTACAGTGAGGATGCATCTGCGTACGGAGCGGTATATAAGGATGATCTGTGCGAGAAGGATGTAAACCTTGAGACTGCGTTTGCGCTGAGGGATGAGCTCCAAAGATACAACAATGTTGAAGTATACCTTACAAGGGAGGATGACCGGCGGCTCAGCCTTGAGGAAAGGGTTGACTTTGCACTGAGCGTGGGTGCCGACGTTCTTGTGAGCTGTCATTACAATGCATCGGAAACGCATCTGTTCTACGGCTCCGAGATATTTACAAGCGCCTTTGGTTATTGTTATTCCTACGGAAACGGTCTGGCACAGTGTATAATGGAGCAGTGGACAAATGACGGACAGGCTTCCAAGGGAATTAAGACAAGGATAGGAAGTACGGGTGAGGACTACTACGGCATCATCAGGCACGGATGTGAGGTTTCTTTGCCTGTGATCATCATAGAACACGGGTATCTGGACAATCATGTGGATTACGAGCGGCTGGGAACGGCCGGGGACTGGGAGCGTATGGGCAGGCTGGATGCTACAGGAATTGCCAATTATTACGGCCTTAGTAAGGAACAGGTATATGACGAGGTATTTCCTATAGTGGATGTTCCCATTCCCGATCATGTGGTCGAACCTGATACGACACCGCCGGGATACGTGTATCTTAGGATTATCGATCAGAATATCGAGACAAGTGAAGTGGTATATGAGCTGAGTGCCAAAGAGAGTAACGGCAGGCTCATGTATTACGGTCTTTGTCTTGGCGAGCCGGAGGAGACGGTACCTGAGGATTACGGCGATCTTATGCTGTGGGAAGAGGGGAAGTCCGTTATTACGGGTACTTACAGTGTCCCGACAGGATATCGTGGGAAGATCACCGCAAGGGTATACAATAATTATGAACTGTATTCGGACAGTGCTCCGCAGGAGCTTGATTTTGCCACTCTGCTTGAAGAAAGGGCACAGCTTCTTGAGCAGGCTGCAAAGGAAGCGGCTGCCAAGGCGGAAGAGAGGAGACAGTCGCTGTTAAAGCGTGAGGAGGAAGCAAAGCTTGAGGCAGAACGTAAGAAGGAGAGGGAAGAGGTGGGCGATTTCTTCTTCTTTGTCGGCGGAGAAAAAAAGGGTGATCAGGTTGATCCCGTCAAGGCCAGGCGGTCACTGTATATTGAAATAGTGGCGTTGGTCGTTCTGATCGCCGTTCTTGTTTGTATCATTATCATAAAACACAGAAAAGAAATAATGAAGACCATCAGAAACATAGAGGGAAACGACTGGGATCGATATTAAACAGAGCAATTAATAACAGAAAGAGATGGGAGGGACTGTCATGAAGCTTACTTTTGTAGGAGCTGATCACGAGGTTACCGGTAGCTGTCATTATATTGAGAACGGCGGAAAGCATATGCTGGTCGACTATGGAATGGAGCAGGGGGTAAATCTGTATGAGAATGTTGAAATTCCCGTAGATGCCGCCATGATAGATTACGTATTTCTGACCCATGCCCATATCGATCACTCCGGACTGCTCCCCCTTCTGTATTCGAAGGGTTTCAGAGGACAGATATATGCAACGGAAGCGACCTGCGACCTTTGTAACATAATGCTGCGTGACAGTGCTCATATACAGATGTTTGAAGCCGAATGGCATAACAGGAAGGCGAAAAGAAGCAGGGATATTGAGGAATATGTTCCTCTTTACAATATGCAGGATGCGGACGGCGCGATCAAATGTCTGGTACCGTGTAAGTACGGCTCGATGATAAAGGTTAATGACGACATAAGTATAAGATTTACCGATGTGGGACATCTTCTGGGGTCGGCGGCCATCGAGGTATGGCTTAGGGAAGGAGATGTGAGCAAAAAGATCGTATTTTCGGGTGATGTCGGAAATACAGATCAGCCGCTTATCAAAGATCCCGGAACCGTAGAAGAAGCCGATTATGTGGTAATAGAGTCAACATACGGCGACAGGCTGCATGAGAGAAGCCGGCTGGATTATCCGACGGAGCTTGCAAAGGTGCTTAAGACAACCTTCGATAAGGGCGGAAACGTGGTCATCCCCTCCTTTGCAGTCGGACGAACACAGGAGATGCTTTACTTTTTGAGGCATATCAAAGAGGAAAAGCTTGTAGAAGGCTACGAGGATTTTGAGGTATACATGGACAGCCCGCTGGCTGTTGAAGCAACGGGAGTCTTCAATAAGAATATTTACGACTGTTTCGACGAGGAAGCCATGGCCCTTGTAAACAGGGGAATAAATCCGATATCCTTCCCCGGACTCAATCTTTCGATAACAAGCGAGGAGAGTAAATCCATCAACTTTGATGACAGACCCAAGGTCATACTTTCGGCTTCCGGAATGTGTGAGGCCGGACGTATCAGGCATCATCTCAAACACAATCTGTGGAGGCCCGAGTGTACCATACTGTTTGTGGGATATCAGGCTGTGGGAACGCTTGGAAGGAGTATCGTTGACGGCGTTAAGGAGGTCAGGCTGTTCGGCGAGACTGTTGAGGTAAGAGCGCAGATAGTACAGATGAAGGGACTGTCGGGACATGCCGACAAGGCCGGACTGACTGCCTGGATGAGAGGTTTTTTGAATAATCCCGACAAGGTATTTGTGGTTCACGGTCAGGATCAGGTATGTGATGATTTCGCGCAATATTTAAAAGAGGAATATGCATTTGATGCATATGCACCCTATTCGGGTACCTGTTTCGACCTTGCCTCGGGTACTTTTGTTGAGGAAACATCAGGCACTAAGGTGGTTCCGAAGAAGAAACGTCAGATATCATCAGTATTTGAACGTCTTATTGCAGCGGGACAGAGGCTGCTTACCGTTATTCAGCATAATGAAGGCGGTGCGAACAAGGATCTTGCAAAGTTCGCAGATCAGATCAATTCATTGTGCGACAAGTGGGACCGTTAAAACATGATAAACAGTAAAAAACAAAGGTGGAAATAATATGAGCTACGCTGATAAAGTGTTTATAGACATGTGCAGGGACATTATTGAGAACGGCTGCAGTACGGAAGGAGAGAAGGTAAGACCCAGGTGGGAGGACGGATCCTTTGCCTATACCATCAAGAGGTTCGGAGTTGTCAACAGATATGACCTTCGCAGGGAGTTCCCGGTCATAACTCTTCGTAAAACAGCGATAAAGAGTGCAACGGACGAGGTTCTGTGGATCTGGCAGAAAAAGTCAAACAGGGTCAGTGAACTCAGTTCCCACATATGGGATGCGTGGGCTGATGAGGATGGTACGATCGGCAAGGCTTACGGTTACCAGCTTGGCGTTAAGCATGAATATAAAGAAGGAATGATGGATCAGGTCGACAGGGTAATATATGATCTTAAGAACAATCCCTTCAGCAGGAGGATAATGACCAATATATATGTACATCAGGATCTCCATGAAATGAGGCTTTATCCGTGCGCATACAGTATGACCTTTAATGTGACGCAGGAAAAGGGAGAGGACCGGCTTACTCTTAATGCCATTCTTAACCAGAGGTCACAGGATGTGCTCACGGCGAACAACTGGAATGTGGCTCAGTACGCAGTACTTGTTCATATGATGGCTCAGGTGTGTGATATGAATGTGGGAGAGCTTGTTCATGTGATAGCGGATGCTCATATATATGACAGGCATATAGAACTTGTAAAGGAGCTGATAGAACGTCCCGTATATGATGCTCCCAAATTCTGGCTCAATCCTGAAATAAAGGATTTCTACAAATTTACGAAGGATGATGTGAGGCTGGATGACTACAGGTACGGAGAACAGATAACGATACCGGTTGCGGTATAAGATGCTAAAAGACATATAAAAGCCTCTTCGGGTTTCCGAAGAGGCTTTTATAATGCATCGGTGATCAGTAAATGATCCTGTTTCTTCCTTCCGCTTTACCCTGATAGAGCTTGGAGTCCGCATGCTCTATGGTCTTCTGGATGCCGATGCTGTCATCGAATTCCTCGAGACCGAAGGTCATTGTTACGTAGAAGGTGAAATCCTTGAATTTGAAGGTTGTTTTCTCTATCTGGTATTTAAGCTTGCTGAGCTGTTCATAAGCATAATCGCCGTTGTTGTTCTCGAAGGCGAACAGGAATTCCTCGCCGCCCCATCTTGCTATCCGTCCTTTGTCCTTCATGAAGTCATTGAACATCTTGCCCAGCTCGACGAGAACATAATCTCCGGCATCATGGCCGTATGTATCATTGATCCGTTTGAAGAAGTCGATATCACTGAGTGCGAGAGCAAGTGTTCCTTCGCTGTTGCTGTCCTTGATATAGCGGTCAAGATGATCCATCATGCCTCGCCTGTTGGTCAACTGTGTAAGCGGATCCATGGTTGCAAGCTTCTCGAGCTTCTTGGCGTATTTAACGATCTTGTGCTCGCTGGATGCGAACTTAAGATAGTAGAAGTTCGCGATGGTAACGAAGGTAACAGACAGATACAGCGTATCGGTAAGCACGATGCTTATGTCCTGTGAGTGGCTGAATTCAACAACCTTATCGGCGATCGTGAGATATACCCATATGCCTACTATTGCAACCGATATAATAAAGGAAACAACATATTTGATGGCGGGGCTGTCATCCGTCTTATAACAGAAAAGCAGTATAAGGGAATAAAGAGAAAACTGGAAGCCCGCCGTAGGACCAAGGGCAAACGAATACGCTATCATGGTAAACAGCATTGCCGCCGAGTATACAAATACGGTTCCCGAAGCATTGCTCCAATACGTCATCCACAGAATGAGCAGATAAGTAATGCTGAAAGCTATCGACCAACGGTACAGGGCCGAATGCAATGATGTAGCAAAGAATAATGTCAGTATAAAATTAAAGAAAAAGTTAACAAGGCAGAGCATACGAATAAGTACCGAGAGATCACTTAACTGGTTCTCACCCGCCACGTCCTTGAACAGTAATTCTTTTACTTTGTGAAATACGGCCATGATCTTACCTTCCGGTCTGCATAATCGTGGATATACATATAAATTCTCTATGCTTTACCCACTGTCGTGTCACATGATGGCATTAAAATCACACAATACACAATTTAGTATAACACAGGTGTAACCTCATGTAAATGAAAACTGTCCTCTTTTTATTGCATAAAAAACAAATATCGTATATATTATTCTAATGGAAATACCTAAAAGGTAGTGAGAAGTGGATTATGAAAACATAAATCTTCATAAGTGATCCGCAACCTTATGACAAATCAAAGGAGATGAGTGATATGGATAAGAAAAATATCGATTGGGCAAATATAGGATTTGGTTATATGCCCACAGATGTAAGGTATGTTTCCAATTTCAAGGACGGAGCCTGGGATGACGGTGTCATGACAAGTGACAATACCGTTACCATCAGTGAATGTGCCGGTGTGCTTCAATACGCCCAGACCTGTTTCGAAGGACTTAAAGCCTATACTACAAAGGACGGAAAGATAGTCACCTTCAGGCCGGATCTCAATGCGGAGCGTATGATCGATACCTGTAAAAGGCTTAAAATGCCTGTTTTTCCAAAGGAAAGATTCCTTGAGGCTGTCGATAAGGTAGTGGCAGGCAATGCAGCGTATGTACCTCCGTACGGATCGGGAGCGACTCTGTATCTGAGGCCTTATATGTTTGCCAGTTCATCGGTAATAGGAGTTAAACCGGCGGAAGAGTATCAGTTCAGGCTGTTCGGCACACCTGTTGGTCCTTATTTTAAAGGCGGAGCCAAACCAATTTCAATAAGGGTGTGTGATTATGACCGCGCCGCACCCCACGGAACAGGACATATCAAGGCCGGACTTAACTATGCAATGAGCCTTTATGCCATCGTTGAAGCTCACGAGGAGGGCTTTGATGAGAATATGTATCTTGATGCGGCAACAAGGACCAGGGTTGAGGAGACCGGAGGCGCGAACTTTATGTTTATCACAAAGGACGGCAAGTTCGTAACGCCTAAGTCAAACAGCATACTTCCATCCATAACCAGACGTTCGCTCATGGTTGTCGCAAAGGATTATCTCGGACTTGAGGTTGAGGAGCGCGAAGTATACTTTGACGAGGTAAAGGATTTTGCAGAGTGCGGATTGTGCGGTACCGCAGCAGTCATCTCGCCGGTAGGCAGGATAAACGATCACGGCAAGGATATATGCTTCCCTTCGGGAATGGATGAAATGGGGCCTGTTACCCGTAAGCTTTATGATACACTTACCGGAATCCAGATGGGAACGGTAGATGCACCCGAGGGCTGGATCAGAGAGATAAAGGTTTCATAAATAAATAAACTGGAGATTTGTTTTTGATGGATGATAAGAATAGAGTCATGATGCTTGGCAATGAGGCTATTGCCCGCGGAGCATATGAGGCCGGAGTGAAGGTTTCGGCAGCATATCCCGGAACACCAAGCACCGAGATAAGTGAAAATATAGTTAAATATAAGGATGAGCTGTATTGTGAATGGTCTCCCAATGAGAAGGTGGCGACCGAGGTGGCGATAGGAGCTTCCATGGCAGGAGTCCGTTCGCTTGTATCAATGAAGCATGTCGGGGTAAATGTGGCGGCAGATCCGCTGTATACTGTTTCTTACACGGGTATATCCGGCGGAATGGTGCTTGTAGCGGCAGACGATCCCGGAATGTACAGCTCGCAGAATGAACAGGATACAAGGATGGTAGCGCGTGCTGCTCAGGTACCTGTGATCGAACCCTCCGATTCGCAGGAGGCAAAGGATTTCATTAAGTTCGCTTATGATCTGAGTGAAAAGTATGATACACCGGTGATCTTAAGGACCACAACAAGGCTGTCACATTCGCAGGGTCTGGTTACCCTCGGGGACAGGCTTAATATAGAAGATAAACCGTACGAAAGAAATATAGCAAAGTACGTAATGATGCCCGGCAATGCCAAACTCCGTCATCTGGTCGTAGAGGAGAGGGAGAAAAGGCTTATAGAGGATTCGTGTGATTTCCCCATAAACAGGGTTGAAATGAACGATACATCCATAGGCTTTATAACGAGCGGAATACCTTATACGTATGTTAAGGAAGTCCTTCCCAATGCCTCTGTGCTTAAGCTGGGGCTGGTCAATCCCCTTCCGCGCAAGCTGATCGAGGATTTTGCGTCCAAAGTGGATACTCTGTATATTTTTGAAGAGCTGGATCCTCTTATTGAGACACAGGTGAGGTCGTGGGGCATTAAGGCGATCGGTAAGGAGATATTTACGATACAGGGCGAGTACAGCGCCAATATGTTAAGGAAGGCAGTACTGCATGAGGATATTAAGATCAAGGAAGCTGCTGCTGTTCCCGGACGTCCGCCCATCCTCTGCCCGGGCTGCCCCCACAGGAGTGCTTTTACGGTGCTTAACAAGCTCAAGATACATGCGGCGGGTGATATAGGATGCTATACGCTCGGAGCGGTTCCGCCTCTTGGTGTTGTTGACACCACCATTTGCATGGGATCGAGTATTTCCACCCTGCATGGTATGGAAAAGGCGAAGGGTAAGGATTATATCAAGAACTGGGTTGCGGTTATAGGGGATTCCACCTTTATGCATACCGGTGTCAATTCGCTTATCAACATGGTATATAATCAGGGTACCGGAACAGTTATGATCCTCGACAATTCCACAACCGGAATGACCGGACATCAGGATCATGCGGCAACGGGAAAGACACTTCAGGGTGAAGAGGTTCCCGCTGTAAGCATTCCGAAGCTGTGTGAGGCTATCGGGGTCAGGAATGTATATGAAATCAACGTGTTTGATACGGAGGGCCTTGAGAAGCTCATAAAGCAGGAGCTTGCCAGGGATGAAGTGTCTGTCATCATAACAAAGACGCCGTGTGTACTGCTTAACAGGACACCGGTTACGCATACCTGTCAGGTGGATGCGGATGCATGTAAGAAATGCGGAATGTGCATGAAACCGGGATGCCCGGCAGTTACGAAGCTTGACAGCGGTGTTACAAGGATAGATACGACGATGTGCAACGGATGCGGTCTTTGTAAGTCGCAGTGTAAATTCGGTGCGATAAAGGATGTTCCCTGCTGATGTCCATGGGATTATCTTTTGTGTAAGTGAATTCTTACCACAGAAAGCATAAGTATAAATGATGTAGGAGATTAACAAGTGAAAACCAGGAATATAATGATAGTAGGTGTCGGCGGACAGGGAACACTCCTTACGAGCCGTATCCTTGGAGGGATCATGCTTGGCGCCGGTTTTGATGTCAAGATGTCGGAAGTTCACGGAATGGCTCAACGCGGAGGCTCTGTCGTGACTTATGTCAGATACGGAGAGAGTGTTGCCGAGCCCATCGTGGAAGAAGGGCAGGCTGACGTCCTTATCGCCTTTGAGCAGCTTGAGGCCAAAAGATATGCGCATTTCCTTAAAAAGGACGGAGTACTTATAGTAAATACACAGCGCATAGATCCGATGCCTGTAGTCATAGGGCAGGCCGAATATCCCGAAGGCATAGTTGAAAGTCTTAAGAAGGAATACAGGGTTATTGATGTTGATGCGATGAGTGAAGCGCTTAAGCTCGGCAATCCAAGGGTATTTAATGTCATAGTCCTCGGAGTTGCCGCAAAGCACATGGATTTTGATAAAGAACAGTGGTTTGATGTGATTGAAAAGACTGTCAAGCCCAAATTCGTTGATCTTAACAAGCGGGCTTTCGAGACAGGATACAATCTCTGATAACATTTATCAGACGGTCGTTCATTTCCGGTGACATGAAGCACAGCCGGAAAAACCTGTTGTCAAGGAAAGGGAAGGTGCAGCAGTTTCTTATCATCATTTTACTGCGTATGCAGACATCGAACAGTATGTCGGCATTTACGCTTTCGTCTTCTGTCTTGACCAATACGAAGTTGGCTGAGGGCTCATATACCTTGAGCCCTTTTATATTGGAAAGAGCATCGGTCACACGGGCTCTTTCGGTGCTTATAAGCTCTTTTGTATGTGCAATGTAATCTTCATCGGTGAACATCAGCTTGCCGGCCTCCTCGGCCAGTGAGTTGATCGTCCACGGATTCTGCCTAGAGTTGATCGCCTTGATAAGATCCTTGTTGCCCGTGATGCCGTAACCGAGGCGCAGACCGGGTGCGGCGAAGAATTTGGAGATCCCGCGAAGGATAATGATGTTGTTGTAGTATCTGGTCAGGGGAATACAGTTAACTTCGTCATAGTTACTGGTGAATTCGATATAGGTTTCGTCCACCATTACAAATATATCGTTCTGTTTGCAGACATCAAGGATATTTCTCATGGTCTGTCTGGTGATACAGGTGGAAGTCGGGTTGTTCGGATTGCATAGGATAAGAAGATCGATGCTTTCATTAAGCTGTGTTTCGAGCTTATCGTAATCAAGAGCGAATCCATCCTTTTCTCTTAGCGGGAAATAAAGGGAAGTGCCGCCTCCGAGCGAAACCTCGCGTTCGTATTCGGAGTATGTAGGTCCGATTATCAGGGCTTTTTTCGGGTGCTCAAGCTGTATGAACAGGGAGATGAGTTCGGTTGAACCGTTTCCGACAACAATATGTTCGGGCTCAGTACCGCAGTATCCTGCAATAACTTTTCGAAGACCGAGGTATTCTCTGTCCGGGTAGGCGGTTATCACATCAAGATGCTCTGCAAGTGTTTCCCTTAGCCTGGGCGACAGTCCGAGAGGATTTACATTTGCCGAGAAGCTTACGATTTCGTTTCTGTTTATTCCGTATACCTGTTCGATCTTTTCGAGATCGCTGCCGTGAAAATGGTCTGAATGCTGTATCATTTATGTTTAATCTCCTTGTGTGATTTATATCGGGTATGGTATACTCTATTTTGATTAAAGTCAAGTAAAGTGTGGTGAGGAACTTGCATGAGATAGTAGATAAACTTGTTAACGGGTTTTTCGATTATGACAACGGAAAGCTCTCTTTTTCTGTGTCAAGAATTGAAGAGTCGCTTCCCGCAGGTGAGCTGTATGAAGGTTCCTTTACCATTTTCAGCAGGGACTCGCTTCCTGTTTCCGGTAAGGTGTATACATCCAATATGAGGCTTGTCTGCCGTATCGACAGCTTTAATGCCAGCAGGGTGGATGTTGCATTTATGTTTGCAACAACCGGTCTTGAACCCGGTGATCTTATAAAGGGAGATGTCCAGATAGTATCAAACAAGGGTGAATACTACATTCCGTTTGCTTTTTCGATCGTAAGAAGCATTGTGAAGAATTCTCTGGGCAACGTAAAAAACCTGTTCCACTTTACCAATCAGGCACAGACGAGCTGGGATGAGGCGGTTTCTTTGTTCTATGCAAGGGATTTCGTTCAGGTCTTTGAGGGAAACGAACAGCAGAATCTTATCAAATACCGCGGATTTTCCAACAGGATCGGAAATGAGGAGAGTGTTGATGATTTCCTTATAGCCATAAACAAGAAGCAGCCCGTAATGTATTCCGTCGATAAGACATATCATGAACTTACCAATATTACCGAAACACTCAGATGTGAGCTGCCGATAAGGAAGTCGACATGGGGCTATGTGAATGTTAAAGCCACATCGGACAGCAGTTTTCTTCGTGTTGAAAAAGATACACTCACATCAAATGATTTTCTCGGAAATGTACACCGTTTTGTCTTTTTTATTGAAGAAGACAGGCTTCATGAGGGCAGGAATTTCGGAAGGCTCATTTTCGAAAGCTCTCATCAGAAGCTGACCGTGACCATAGTTGCCTCCAAACGTATGAGTAATGAAGGCCTCAGGATAGAAAGACGTGAGAAACGTAACCTTACGATGCGTCTGATGCGCTGTTATATTGCCTTCAGGACAAAGCATATAAGCGTTAATACATGGATAAGGGATTCGCTTAAAATAGTGGAACGTCTCAATGTTCTGGACGACAAGAATCCCGAATCAAGGCTTTTTCAGGCTCAGCTTCTGCTGGTTTCACAAAGATACAACGAAGCCAAGTGGATACTGGATCATGTTGCCAATGATCTTAAGATAATGAGGAAGGAACCGACCATATACAGCTACTATCTTTATCTGACAACTCTGTATATGCGGGATGATGCATATATAAATGAAAAGGCCGGGGAAGTAGAGGAACTGTATAAGGAAAACAGGGACGATTACAGGATATTGTGGACCCTTATGTATCTTGATGAGGATCTGTCAAACAATCATGTGCGTAAGATCGAACTCATAGATGAACAGTATAAAAGGGGATGCCGCAGTCCCATCATATATGTTGAAGCCTACCAGTACTATGTGAATAATCCGGCCACGCTTACACGGCTGGATGAAATGGAGATACAGATCCTTTACTGGGCAGCGAAGAACGGACTCATGAACAACGAACTGTGCAAGCAGATACTGTATATATGTGCGCGCACCAGGGAGTTTTCTCCAGCGCTGCTTAAGCTTCTTATAAAGATACATAAGATAAATGAAGATCCGGATGTGGTCAGTGCTATATGTTCCATGCTTATCAAGGCAAACAAGACCGACAGTGAGTATTTCGAATGGTACAGCAGGGGAGTTGAGCTTGAGCTGCGTATCACCAAGCTGTACGAGTATTATATGCTGTCCGTACCGATGGATCATGAGGAACTTCTGCCCAAATCGGTGATCATGTATTTCGGGTTCAGAAATCATATGGATTATGTGCATCTTGCTTATCTGTATACCAACATGCTCAAGCACAGGATGGATATCCAGAAGCTGTGTGAGGAATATGAGCCTACCATGAAGAGCTTCGCCGAAGAACAGATCGCGGGAGGAAAGATAAACAGGGATCTTGCTTATCTTTATGAGCATGTCTGTCCGCCGCAGGAGGTTAAGCCCGATATGGTCAACGCGTTTGTGCGGCTGCTGTTCTCGGTGGATGTGGTTATTAAGGATCCGGGGATCAAAAGGATATGTGTGATCCAGGAGGAGTTTGAGGGCGAAGGGATCTATCAGGTTGAGAACGGCCATGCATATCCCGAAGTGTACAGCAGCAGGTATATGGTGTTTGGCGAGGACGCAGACGGAAGGCGGACTGTGATCTCTCCCGAAAACATATCAAGACTTATGGATGAAACTCAGTATATTCCGTATATCAAGAACTACGTAACAGACAATCCGGGCTTCAATCTGTATCTGTGCAACGGAAGAAGACATTATATAACTGTCGATGACAATAATGTCGAGTACTGCAGGAATCTGGTCGATTCCGTGGATATCAAGGAAAGTTTTAAGCGGGATGTCCGGATGGAACTTTTAAGGTATTACTATGATAACAATGCCATAAGCACGCTGGACGAGTTCCTTATAAATATAGATCCGTCCATACTGAGTGTAAAGGACAGGGCGGAGCTTCTCGGATACTTTGTTATGAGGGGCATGTATGAGGCTGCTTATGAGATAGTCACTGTTTACGGCGCTGAAAAGGTTCCCGTTAAGACACTTGTCAGAATATGTTCGCATATGATAGGCAAGAAAGAGGAGCTTTATGACGTTATGCTCGTCAAGGTGGCTTATCATGCTTTCATTAAGGGCAAGTATGATGTGCTGACACTGCAGTATCTGGTCGACCACTTTAACGGCCTGACCAAGGAACTGAGAAATCTGTGGAAAGCAGCCAGGGAGTTTGACGTTGATTATTTCCAGTTGATGGAGAAGCTGATCATCCAGATGCTGCTGACAAGGACAACAATAGGTGAAAAAGAGGAACTTTTTGAGGAGTATTTAAGGCAGGGACCCAATACAAGGGTCGAGCTTGCGTACCTTTCGTACAATGCCTACGATTACTTTGTAAAGGACAGGATGCTTGACGGCAGGATATTTGAACACATACTCAAGAATTACAGGAGGGGAGAAGAGTTAAATGATGCCTGCAAGCTGGCGATCCTCAAGCATTATGCCGAGGAACGTGATGAGGAGAACGAAGAACTTAAGGAAATGATAGTTACTTTTCTTAAAGAGTATACACAGAGAAATATCTATTTTGAGTTTTTCAAAAGGTACACGAAGCTTTTACCGGGGCTTGCTGAGTATAATGATAAGACGATAATCGAATATAAGACCAATCCGGCTGCAAGAGTCAGATTACATTATATTATAGAGAGCAACGAAATGGATGATAATTATCATACCGATGAAATGAGAAATATGTACGGTGGTATATTCTCACGGGAATTTGTGCTGTTTTTCGGTGAGAATCTCCAATACTATATTTCAGAGGAGCTTGATGGCAGGGAATCCTTTACATTCTCGGATTCGATATCGGTGTCGGATACCGTTTCGCAGATGGGAAGTTCCAGATATGCCCTGTTAAATGATATGGTAGTGTCCAAAACGCTTCAGGATGATGATACACTGATGCAGCTGATGGAGGAATATGTCACTGATGAGTGTTTTGCGGAAAGTGTGTTCACCTGTATTTAGGCCGGTATAGTGCGGAGGATAAATGGATAACAGTACACGGTATGTTGTGGGTTACGATCTGAATGACCTGCTCACACAGATCAGCTATTTTGAACTGAATAATGATGATCCGAAGACACTTGTTTCAGACGGTGAAAACGAGAGGCTGGGCATCCCGACGGTGTTATGCAAGAGGAAGAAGGTCAATCAATGGAGCTTTGGGACTGAAGCTACAAGGCTTATCATGAATGATGAGGGAGCCGAGGTTAACAAGCTCCTGACACTTGCGCTTCGCTCGGGAAGCATAACTATAGATGGTGAGGAATTCAACGGGATAGATCTTCTCATACTGTTTATGAGGAAATCCCTTGATCTGTTGTCGGTATATGTGGCAGTGGATCAGATTGAGTCACTTGTTATTTCCGTTCAAAAGCTCGATCGTGAAATGCTGGCGGTTCTTGAGAGAGTGGCTGCCGCAATACCGGTGGAACGGGCAAAGATACTTTTCTTAAGCTACAGTGAGAGCGTATATTATTATATGATCCATCAGCAGAGTGAGCTCTGGGATCCTGAATGCGTTGTATTTGACCATGACGGAAGGAATATAATGTCATACCATATGAGGCTGAACCACAGGACGACGCCGGTAGTGGGCATGATCGACGAACAATTGTTCAGCAATTATCCGGTTCCAGAGAAAAAGGTGACTTATGAAGATGAGGACTCCGGTGGCGATACAGGCGGTAAGGCTGATGCCGAATATGAGGAACAGGTGGAGGTTTCCGATAAAAGGCTGCATGATATGATGCATGATTTCCTTATGTCAAGGCCGATCCGTTCGGTATATCTGCTGGGAGCAGGGTTTGACGGTGAATGGTGCAAAAAGACTATAGGCTTTCTGTGTGTCGGAAGACGCGTGTTTCAGGGAAGGAATATGTATTCGAAGGGCGCCTGTTACTTCGGCATGGACAGGCTTATACCGACAAAGCTTAACGAGGATTATCTGTTCCTTGGTAAGGACAAGCTTCAGTTTAACCTCGGGATCCTGATGGACAGAGGCGCCAAAGAGGAATATATAGCACTTGCGGATGGCGGTGAGAACTGGTTTGATATCGGTACCGAGGTGGAATTCATACTTGCGGGGGGCAGTAAGGTCGATCTGATTGTTACACCCCTTGACGGTAAAGCCGTAAGAACGGTATCGATCGGACTTGACGGTCTTCCGGGCAGGCCGCCCAAGACTACCAGACTTAAGATGAATGTGGGCTTTCAGTCGGGCAGTAAGGTCAAGGTTGTGATAGAGGATCTTGGATTTGGTGAGATCTTTCCTGCCACGGGTATGAGATGGGAACAGGAGACTGAGATAGAGTAAAGGGAACATACGAATATGTCCAATCTTTTATTGTGCCATGGTAAGATGGCGGACAAACCATATAATGTTACCGGGCTTTCCGTAAATGTTTATTCCGCTGAGGAACTGTGCTATGTTCTTGCACAGAATGCACATACGCTTGACAGGGATTTCATGGTAGAGTCTCTGTGCAGCTTTATCGGCGAACAGCTCGGGCTTAAGGAGCTTGCCGCAAAGCTTCGGGAAATCATCGAAATTGACGGCAGTCTTACTGATTTTGTTACAGCCATATTGACGGAGGTTGCATACTGCGATCAGGATGAAATAAGAAATGTAAAACAGATACTTATTGACAGTTCCGGGTTGAGCCCCGCAAGAAAGCACAAGAGCCGGGGAGACAATCTTCTTAAGGCAAGGCGTTATGCGAGGGCGCTGGACGAGTACAGGGGAACACTTGACCGGATAGATCCGGATGCGGAACCGGTGTTATATGCGTCGGTACTGCACAATACGGGTACGGCTTATGCCAGGCTTCTGACTTATGAAAAAGCCGCGGAATGCTATCTTGAGGCTTACAGACTCAGTATGGATGATGATACGTTGAAGCTGTATCTTGTCTGCTGCCGCATATATATGGATGATGACGAATACAAACGTATGCTGATAAGATGCGGTTATCCTCAGGATATCATAAATGAGGCCGAGCAGATCGTGGCTAAAAGGACAGAATACAGGGATCCGCAGAATTCATATGTAAAGGAGCTTGAGGAGCTCAAGGCTCTTAAAAAAGAGGGAAGGATAAGCAGTTACTATATAGCTGTCGATCAGACCATAGACTCATGGAAGAATGACTACAGGATGGAGATGATCCTTCATTAGGAGGAGATGCCGATGAGGTTATTTGACTTTATAAAGGAAAAGCTCGGTTTTGACGATGATGATGAGGATGATGATCTTGACTTTGGCGCGGGAATGACCTTTGATGAGGGAGATGACGATGATGCCGAAGAGATCCGTGAGAAGCTGAAGAGGACAGGTATTAAGCTTGCCGACATCAATATCCTTGATTACCGTGAAAGAGAGCTCTACGTCAGGGATAAGTGTGAGATGATGAAGGCGGCGGCCGATGATCTTAAGGGCCAGCGTCACGAATATGAAAGGGTCACCCAGCAGCTTGCCGATATTGATGAGGTCTGCGCTCTGTCACTGACTCAGTTTTCCGAACTGGTCAGACTAGCCAAGCGTATAGAGAAGATTGAGGAAGATGAGGAGAAGTATGAACGTCCGCTCACCAAGATAACAGAAGCCCAATATCGTGATATAGAGCGGCGGGAGAAGGAAATACCGGATGTTATAAAGAAGATAAAGGCTGAAGAAGACCATCAGATGACAATAAAGCGGGATCTTAACCTGCTCGAAGGAGAGAAGGGTGCTCTGGCTTATCAGCGCAGAGAGGACAGACACCGGGCTGCAAATGCCAAGGCATTTGCCTTTGTGGCTACACTCGTATCCGTGCTGGCCGCTGCGTTACTGTTTATCCTGCAGATGACACTTAACTTTGATGTGCGTATAGGGTATTATGTGGTGCTTGCCTTTTTCTGTCTTGCACTTACGGGGGTGAGCGTTACATTTAAGAATTCGCAGGATTCGCAGGTGAAGACGGAGAAGAAGATCAATAAAGCGATAACGCTGCAGAACAGCGTCAAGATAAAATATGTCAATACGACAAATCTCATTGATTTCTACTATACAAAGTACAATATCAACAATTCCTATGAGCTTAACTATATGTGGGAGAAATACCTTGAAGAGAAGGCTGCCAGGCATCATTCCGAAGAGGTTGCCGAGAAAATAGAGAAAGCAAGGAAAGAACTGATAAACGAACTGAGGAAATTCAGGCTTAACGATCCCTCGATGTTCGTATACAGAACAGAGCTTCTGACTGATGAAGATGTAATGCAGGATGTACGCCGTAAGCTCATTATACAGAGAAAAAAGCTTAAGAAAGGCATGGATTTCAACAATTACAGTATGGATAATTCAAAGGAAGAGATCGAGGCACTGGTCAGGGAGTATCCGAAGTTTGGTAACGAGATACTGGCAATAGTGAGTCAGTATCAGTAATCCTTGATTTATGCATGGAAACATGGTAGTATTTTGCATTGGTGAGCAACAGGTCAACTGTCGGATATCCTCTGTTCGAAATCGTCGAGCATTTTGGATACCCGGGGAGATATAGAAACAAACTCGCACCCGTAGCGGTAGCGGTTATCATCGATCGCCTGTGAGCGGATGATCCTTATATCGGTGATGATCTGCGGAAGCTCGCGATCCAGTTCGATATTTGAGATAAATATACAGCCTATGGGAAGGACGGCATCCGATATAAATCCCAGTCCTTTGGCCGAAATGTCAGTGACTTCGATAGGTGCCGATATGTCCAGCAGTGTATTTGAGCTTTCCGTATATAAGTCTGACACCGAAAGCTTTATATTGATCGGTATTCTTTTTTCTTTGCGTTTTTCGTGCATTGACCCGTACTCCGGTAATTTGTTATTTCTTCAGTACTTAAGAACATTTATAAATGTGCTGTATATAGATTATATCTCAATGCCCATGCATTATCAAGAGCATGCATCATGGCACCGGGATGATGAGTTACATTGTGTTAGATACAACAGATAGGGAAAGGGAAAAATATGACAAACAGATATGTGAGTCCTTTGTCGGAAAGATATGCCAGCGAGGAGATGCAGTACATCTTTTCGCCCGATATGAAATTCAGGACATGGAGGAGACTGTGGATAGCACTGGCCGAGACGGAAATGGAACTGGGTCTTAACATAACCCGGGAACAGATAGACGAACTCAAGGAGCACGCCGAGGATATCAATTATGATGTGGCCAGAAAGAGGGAAAAGGAAGTGCGCCACGACGTCATGAGCCATGTTTATGCTTACGGTGTACAATGTCCGAAGGCAAAGGGCATAATCCATCTGGGAGCTACATCCTGTTATGTGGGTGATAATACAGATATCATAGTTATGAATGAGGCTCTTAAGCTGGTCCGTCGTAAGCTTATTAATGTTATATACGAAATGTCAAAGTTCGCTGACAGGTATAAGGAGCTTCCTACTCTTGCATTCACACATTTTCAGCCGGCACAGCCGACAACGGTCGGTAAAAGGGCAACTCTGTGGATGAATGAGTTCATGCTCGATCTTGAGGAGATTGATTTCGTTCTTTCGACAATGAAGCTTCTCGGATCAAAGGGTACAACCGGAACCCAGGCAAGCTTTCTTGAGCTTTTTGACGGTGATAATGAGAAGATAGACAGGATTGATCCGATGATAGCCGCGAAAATGGGCTTCAAGGAGTGCTATCCGGTATCGGGACAGACCTATTCAAGGAAGATCGACACAAGGGTTGCCAATGTCCTTGCCTCAATTGCCGCCAGCGCGCATAAGTTTTCGAATGACATAAGGCTGCTTCAGCATCTTAAGGAGGTTGAGGAGCCCTTTGAGAAGAACCAGATAGGTTCTTCCGCAATGGCTTATAAACGTAATCCCATGAGAAGCGAGCGTATAGCTTCACTCAGCCGGTATGTGATGATAGATGCGCTTAATCCGGCGATAACCTCCGCGACGCAGTGGTTCGAAAGAACACTTGACGATTCGGCCAATAAGAGGCTCAGCATTCCCGAAGGTTTTCTTGCGATAGACGGTGTTCTGGACCTGTGCCTCAATGTTGTTGACGGGCTGGTTGTATATGACAAGGTCATCGACAGGCATTTAAGGAGCGAGCTTCCCTTTATGGCAACGGAGAATATAATGATGGATGCAGTAAAGGCGGGCGGTGACAGGCAGGAGCTTCATGAAAGGATAAGGGAGCTTTCCATGGAGGCTGCAAGAAATGTTAAGGAGCGTGGTGAGGAGAATAATCTTCTTAAGCTTATCGCGGACGATCCGGAGTTCAATATGTCGATAACAGAGCTTAACAGGACTATGGATCCGAAAAAGTATGTGGGACGCGCACCGCAGCAGGTAGATAAATATCTGAAGGAAGTCATACAGCCCATGCTGGATGCCAATCGGGATGTATTGGGAATGCATGCGGAAATAAATGTTTAGTCTTATATAAATCTGATCATGAAAGTTGAGAACAGTCATAAGGGCTCAAACGCCTTATGACAGATGTTAGGAGGAGATGCAAGATGGTTAAAGCAATAGTAGGTGCCAACTGGGGTGATGAAGGAAAGGGCAAGATGACGGATATGCTTGCTCAGGAATCCGATATTGTCGTACGTTTTCAGGGCGGCGCGAATGCGGGGCATACAATTGTTAACAAATACGGGAAATTCGCGCTTCATACACTCCCTTCGGGTGTGTTTAACGAAAATGTAACGAGTATAATAGGAAACGGTGTTGCACTTAACATACCGATCCTTTTTAAGGAGATTGAAGATATCACGTCCAAGGGCGTACCGATGCCCAAGCTTCTTATTTCGAACAGGGCACAGATTGTAATGCCTTATCATATCGACCTTGATACATATGAAGAAGCGAGGCTTGCAGGTAAGTCATTCGGTTCCACCAAATCGGGAATAGCTCCTTTTTATTCGGACAAATACGCTAAGATCGGCTTTCAGGTCAGTGAACTCTTTGAGGATGAGGATGCTCTGAGGGAAAAGATTGCAAGAGTAAGTGCGATCAAAAATGTAATGCTTCAGTATCTTTACAATAAACCGCTGATAAACGAGGATGATCTGTATAGTACTCTTATGGAATATAAGAAAATGATCGAACCGTACGTCTGCGATACATCGCTTTATCTTTGGAATGCACTTAAGGAAGACAGGAATATCCTGCTTGAGGGACAGCTCGGTTCGCTTAAGGATCCCGATCACGGTATTTATCCCATGGTCACATCATCATCAACACTTGCTGCTTACGGTGCGATAGGAGCGGGACTGCCTCCGTATGAGATCAAGCAGATAATTACGGTATGTAAGGCGTATTCATCGGCAGTAGGCGCGGGTGCCTTTGTTTCTGAGATATTCGGAGACGAGGCCGATGAGCTCAGAAGACGCGGAGGAGACGGAGGTGAATTCGGAGCCACAACCGGAAGACCCAGACGTATGGGGTGGTTTGACTGTGTCGCAAGTAAGTACGGATGCCGTATTCAGGGGACAACGGATGTTGCATTTACGGTTCTTGACGTTCTTGGCTATCTTGATGAGATCCCGGTATGTACGGGTTATGAGATCGACGGAGAGGTTACGACAGATTTCCCCGTTACTTCACTGCTTGAGAAGGCAAAGCCTGTTCTTGAGGTTCTGCCGGGTTGGAAGTGCGATATAAGGGGAATAAAGAAATACGGTGATCTTCCAAAGAACTGCCGGAAATATATTGAATTTATCGAGGAGAGGATTGGTTTCCCCATTACAATGGTTTCCAATGGTCCTTCAAGGGATGATATTATTTACAGATAATGCCCGCGCTTAAGGGGAAGGGGTTATTTAATGCTGTTAAGGGCGCTTAATGATATATGGATTGCTTTGCGGAGCTTCGACGAACAGGCGTTGAGCTTTTCCGGCAGGGCAGTCCTTATATATATTATTTACATATTGATCAGGAATGTTTCAAAGAAGATTCGTAAGAAGAAGTGTGACAGTGTGATACAGATAATACTGTCTGTATGCGTTGCTTCGGTTCTGTTTGTCTATCTTTCATATCTTATATCGCTTACTTTGTCCGGGCGTGAGGCCGGGAGCAGGGATACGCGGGTTGATCTTGAGATATTCGGAACGTGGAAACCGGATGGTACACTGTCTGATTTTGCGCTCGAAAACGTGCTTCTGTTTATCCCCTTTGGTATGATAGTGCCCTTAAAGAGCCGTTTCTTTAAGAAATGGTGGAACCTTGTTCTGATGGCGTTCATCTTAAGCGTGCTTATAGAGATCACGCAGCTTGTCACAAGACGCGGGTATTTCGAGATAGATGACATACTGCTAAATACCGGAGGCGCTGTACTCGGGTATATGGTATTTTGGGCGATCTATCACAGCTATATAGCGTTTAAGCACGAATCACAGCTTCCGCTCAGCGTACATGAACAGAAGCTTAACCGGATAACGGTATTGGCAATACAGCTTCTTCCCGTGATCCTTTGTATCATGCTCATATACGGCTTCGGCAGTGATGATGCCGACCAGTCGGGTGAACTGAGCAGATTTGTTACGGAGAAGCTTCTTTATATTATAAATAAGGTCATGCGTTACAACTGGACGGCAGAGAAGATAGGGAAAATGGTCCCTTTATATGAGGGATATGTAAGAAAGGGAGCGCATTTTACCGAATACGGTCTGCTCACAATGTTTACATTTGTGTTCCTGTATTGCAGAAGACTGAAAAATTTATTTTCTTTTCTGATATCGTTTGTACTGGCTGCCGTTCTTGCTGTTGCGGACGAAATCAACCAGGGGTTCGTGGAAGGAAGGAACAGTTCGTTCAGGGATGTCTGTATTGATTGCCTGGGCTCACTTACAGTTCTGTTTATTATTTTTATCATACTGGCTTTGATAAGGTTTTACAATGCGCACAGAAAAGTTAAAGAGACAATGAACGTATTCAGATGAAAACGGAGGATTTATGTCAACTATAGACCGGAGTAAGATAAGGAATTTCTGCATAATCGCACATATTGATCATGGCAAGTCCACCCTTGCGGACAGGATAATCGAGAGTACGGGCCTGCTCACGAGCCGGGAAATGCAGGCTCAGGTCCTTGATAATATGGATCTTGAACGCGAGCGCGGTATTACGATCAAGTCACAGGCGGTACGCACAGTGTATAAAGCAAAGAACGGTGAGGAGTATATCTTTAATCTGATCGATACACCGGGACATGTTGATTTCAACTATGAGGTTTCAAGGTCTCTTGCGGCCTGCGACGGTGCGATCCTCGTCGTTGATGCCGCACAGGGGATAGAGGCTCAGACGCTGGCAAACGTGTATCTTGCGCTTGATCATGATCTTGATGTGTTCCCTGTAATAAATAAGATAGATCTTCCAAGTGCCGAGCCTGACCGTGTGGTTAATGAGATAGAGGACGTGATCGGGATTGAAGCTCAGGACGCCCCCAGGATATCGGCCAAGAACGGCATAGGAATAGATGAAGTACTTGAAAAGATTGTTGACAAGATACCGGCGCCTTTGGGAGATCCCGACAAACCGCTTAAGGCGCTGATCTTTGATTCACTATACGATTCGTATAAGGGAGCGATAGCTTTTGTACGTCTCGTCGATGGTAAGGTCAGCAAGGGAACCCCGATAAGGATGATGGCGACAGGAGCTACGGCAGAGGTTGTTGAGGTAGGATATTTCGGAGCGGGGCAGTTCATACCGTGTGATGAGCTTTCGGCCGGAATGGTAGGTTATATAACCGCGAGCATTAAAAATGTCAGGGATACGGCGGTCGGCGATACAATAACCAACTCCGCTGTGCCCTGTGATGAAGCTCTCCCGGGTTACAAGAAGGTGCTTTCCATGGTTTACTGCGGAATGTATCCTGCTGACGGAGCGAAGTACCCTGATCTTCGTGATGCTCTCGAGAAGCTGCAGCTTAATGATGCTTCTCTTAATTACGAGCCTGAGACATCGATAGCCTTAGGCTTTGGCTTCAGATGCGGATTTCTGGGTCTTCTGCATCTTGAAGTCGTACAGGAGAGGCTTGAAAGAGAATACAATCTCGATCTTGTTACTACGGCTCCGGGCGTTATATACAAGGTTCATAAGTTAAACGGTGAGCTTATTGAACTGACCAATCCCTCCAATCTTCCGGATCCGGCTGAGATCGATTACATGGAGGAGCCGATAGTTAATGCGGAAATAATGGTGACAAAGGATTTCGTTGGTCCGATAATGGAACTGTGTCAGGAAAGACGAGGCAGGTATATCAGTATGGAGTATATGGAGGAAACAAGGGCTCTACTGAAATACGAATTGCCGTTAAACGAGATAATATATGATTTTTTTGATGCATTAAAGTCAAGATCCCGGGGCTATGCTTCGTTTGACTACGAAATGAAGGGATACGAAAAGGCGGATCTTGTGAAGCTTGATATCCTTATAAACAGAGAGGAAGTTGATGCCCTCAGCTTCATCGTTCATGCCGACAGTGCCTACGAGAGGGGACGCAGGATGTGTGAGCGCCTTAAGGAAGAAATTCCGAGACATCTGTTTGAAATACCCATCCAGGCTGCTATCGGAAGTAAGATAATTGCAAGGGAAACGGTTAAGGCAATGCGTAAGGATGTTCTTGCCAAGTGTTACGGCGGAGATATCACACGAAAGAAAAAGCTGCTTGAAAAGCAGAAAGAGGGTAAGAAGAGGATGCGCCAGATAGGTAATGTGGAAATACCTCAGAAGGCCTTTATGAGTGTTCTCAAGCTGGATGAGGATAAGTGATTTGTGTGGCCTGAACTGTGCATATACAAGATATTGTATGGAATTTTTTCGGTAATTAAAATTATTCAATTAAATCCGATTAATTTTTTATTTTCACTTTACATAACTGTGTTATGTATATATAATTATCCTTAATTTATTAAATTTATAAAAACTTCGAAGTTTGCTAATTATTATTTTATTATTGTTCAGTATTGAAAGGAGATACTATTATGAAGAAGATGGAAATGAGTAAGATGATCAAGGCTATTGTTTCAGGTGTGGCAGTAGCAGTTGCGGGTTTGTTTATTGCGGCATCACCGGTAAAGGCAGATGTTATTTCGGAAGCACAGGCCGGATATGAGAAAGGAATGGCTTATCTTATTTCCACTCAGGTTGATCCCTCGAATTCGGCGGTTATTTCGGAAGCACAGTCGGGTTATGAGAGAGGAATGGCATATCTTCAGTCAATACAGGCATCAACTGTAGCAGCAGCAATAGAAACAGACAGACAGGCACAGGCAGGTTATGATGCGGGAATGGCATATCTGCAGTCGATCGAGAAGGCTACGGCCGCCGCTGCTGCCGAGAGAGACCGTCAGGCTCTTGACGGACTTGTAAGAGGTCAGGCATATCTACAGTCAATAAAGGAAGCTACGGCTGCTGCCGCGGCTGCAAGAGACAAAGAGGTGATGGAAGGCCTTAAGCGTGAGAAAGCTTATCTTGAGTCTATTGCCGATGCTACCGCCAAGGCTGCAAAGGACAGAGACGAAAAGGCGCTGGACGGTGCTTTGAGAGGGATTGCTTATCTTGAGAAGGTTAATCCCTCATTAGTTCCGAAGGCTCAGGCCGATGTCAAAAGAGGTATGGAGTATCTCTACTCTATAAATCAGGCTACAGCAACGGCCAATTATAATGGTCTGGTTGCGTTCGAGAAGGATGCCGCAAGAGAGATGGCGTACCTTGATTCGATCAACAGGGCTACCGCAGCAGCTTTCGCCGAGACGGAACGTCAGGCTAATTCGGGTGCTGAGAGAGGTCTTAAATATCTTGACTCCATCAACAGAAGCACTGCTGCTTCGATAGCCAACACAAAGGCTCAGGCACAGAGCGGTTATGAGAGAGGCATGGCTTATCTTAAGTCTATCCATGCTTCAGTGGGAGCACCCTAAGCTTTTAAGGAATTAGTAAAAGATATATTATGTAAGTTTTTTGATCAGTCTGTAAGTAAGTTTTTTGAATTTTTAATTGATTTTGATTTTGGTTCAATTTTAGTATCAGTTTCAGTACAGCAATAAAGTTAAGTGTTTATATAGTATATTTAAATAATTAATCCGGATTAATTAATGCATCTGCTTGGCTTATATATACACATACCATTTTGTAAGAGGAAATGTAATTATTGTGATTTCCTGTCCGTGAACGCAGATGAGGATGTGAAAAAAGCTTATGTAGAGGCGCTTGTACAAGAGATCAGTAATTGGAAAGATAAATACAGGTATGGGAACAGGGAGTATTCGGTGAAGACGATATATATCGGAGGCGGAACTCCAAGTGTTCTCATACCTTGTTGTATCCAAAATATACTTGGCGCCGTAGAAGATGAATTCAACCTTGATCTGAATGCCATGCCGGATATTGAGGTTACTGTTGAGGTCAATCCCGGAACCGTTGACAAAGATAAGCTTAAGATATACAGGGAAGCCGGGATCAACAGGCTGAGTATCGGCCTGCAGTCGGTCAATGACAATGAATTGAAGCTGCTTGGCCGTATTCACGGCTTTGATGATTTCCTTCGTACTTATGAAGCTGCAAGGCAATGCGGATTTGATAATATTAACGCAGATGTGATGACCGCTATACCGGGACAGACGATGAGCTCGCTTAAACATACTCTTGATGTTGTTTGCGCGCTTAAGCCTGAACATATATCGGCATACAGCCTCATTCTGGAAGAAGGGACACCGTTTTATGAGAAATATCCCGATAAAGAGTGTCTTTTCAGTGAAGATGAGGAAAGGGAAATGTATTGGTACACAGTCTCCTTTCTTAAAGAGCATGGGTATAACAGATATGAAATATCCAATTTCTCCCGGAAGGGATTTGAAAGCAGACACAATACATCTTATTGGAGACGTACCGAATATATCGGATTTGGAGCAGGTGCCTCGTCTTTTATAAACGGGATAAGGTACAAGAATACGTCGGATATTGGCAAATATACGGATTATCCCGTGTCGGATAAGTATTTCGATGAATACATCAGGCTTGATGAGCAGGATATGATAGAGGAGTTCATGTTACTCGGACTGCGAATGAGCGAAGGTGTATCCGAATATGAATTTATGGAGCAGTTCGGCATTGAATTGAGCCGGATGTACGGTGAAGAGATCGGGAAGCTTCTCGAAGAAGGCCTGATATCAAAAGAAGCCGGAAAAATATATCTGACGGATAAAGGTATTGATTACGGGAATTACGTTTTTTCAAGATTCTTAAAGTAAATCAGGCGGCCTGTGTGTAATGTTCATTCGCACAGGTCACTTTTTTGTTTGAAAATTACACAATATGTTGTTGTTTGCCCTGAAATTTTGTATAATATTTGCTATACATGACAACCAAGCGAGGGCAGACAATGAAAAAGCTTAATATGAGTCCTTTCGGACATAAGGCAGATCTTAACGAAGTAATAGTATTTGAATATGATTTGAATTGTGATGTTATTACTTTTTCGGATAACATTGACAAATATATCCCCCAGTCACATAGCATTTCTTCATTTGTAGATAATATAAGTGTCAGAGGAAAGATCCATAATGATGATATAAAAAAGGCGATCTCCTTTTTTACACAGAGGCCTGTGGACGGGAAGGTAAAGATGGAGTACTTAAGATTCCTTGATTTTTCCGGGGAATTTCTGTGGTATCAGCTAAAGGGCAGGGTCAGGAATCCCGATGAGTATGAACTTGACGACAATGTGCTGTACGGCACTATGACATATATCGATGATGAAAAGAAGCATTCGAGTGACGAACTTGAGATAAACAGAGACAGTCTGACTCATGTTTATAACAAAGCGGCTATTTTGAGGCTGACAGATGAGTATCTTGCCGAACGTGCGCCCGATGCAATACCGAATCTCATGCTGATCGACGTTGATGATTATGATGAGTGGAAGGAAAAAAACAGCACGGTAAGTGCTGACGGTGTGCTTATAGAGATCGCAAGAATACTCAAGCGTGCTTTTCGCGGCTCCGATCTTATCGGCAGGGTTGGTGAAGACAGATTTGCGATATTCATGAAGGGAATAAGGAATACCAATATTCTTGAGGAACGCGCTTCTTACGTATGCCAGACGGTACGTGAAGTGTGGAAGGTGCTCGACAGTATTGTTACGGTTTCCGTGGGAATAGCCATAATGCAGGGCAAAGATGCCAATGCGGAGGAACTGTTTGAGAGGGCAATGACTGCACTTTTGGATGTAAAGCATGCAGGCAAGGATACGTATATCATTTATAACGAAAAAATGGAACGTATGGAGAAGCTTGATAACCCGATACTTACAACCCGGGAAATGGAGCTTGTTACCAATATTCTTGATCCGATGTGTAGCTGGGCTTATGCGGTTGATGAGAATTACAATATACTGTACAGGAATGAAATGCTCAACGAAAGGCTCAATCCCCGGCAGGGAGGGCTCTGCTATGTTCAGAACAAGGGTTACAGTGAGCCTTGTGCGGACTGTCCCATAAAGCTTATGGGCAAGAATGAATCGTCATACGATTCGGAGATATATTCTCCGTCCATGAGATGTACGGTTCAGTCCAGAACAACAAAGATAACGCTTCGTAACAACAGAAACATCTATCTTATTGCTTCCGTAAATGAGAATATTAAAAGACAGGAAGCCGAGATAAACGAGAGCAAGAGCAGGGTACAGCAGGCCGTTATCTACATGCAGGATATCATCTGGGATGTGGATGTGGAAAAGAACAGTTGTATCAGGATCAAGGAAGAGAATATAAAGAGCGTTATGGACAACAGGATAAAGAATTATCAGATGCTGCGGGAGTATTTCGCGGATAAGGTTGTCCATGCTGAGGACAGGGTTACCTTTACCGAAGTAACAGAGCCCAAATTCCTTAAACAGTCAAGGAGCCTCGGTGATGAGATAATCTGTCGTGAGGTGCGCCTTAGGAATGTTGAGGATGAGTACGAATGGTACAACCTGTATGTTGTATTAAAGGGTAACACAGAGGACAGGGCACTCATCATATTCCTGAATGTAAACGAATATATCAAGCACCGGCTTGAGAATATCGAAACCAAGGTTAAATATGAGATCATGAAGCAGAAGAGTGACATTTTGAAAGAGATGGCACTTAACAATGAACGTCATGAGAATGTTAACGAAATGACGGGGATCCTTGTGTATGAGTATTATGTCGCGGAGAATGAGTACTATCTTTGCCCTATGTTTGATGAGGTGTTCAGTATAGACAGGAAGAGCCTTGACGGACCATGGGCCGTGATGAATTCACTCAGGGTTTATGCTGAGGATGAGGACAAGTATACTTCATATATGCGGGAGATCAGGGTTTCAAAGCAGACGCTTAAGACAACGGTAAGGCTGTACAACAAAAACGGAGTTCCCATATGGTACACGATAATAATCCAGCCGCTTCAGGGCCTTAACAACAAGCCTGTGCGTTACCTTGCAACTTTCCAGAATGTGGATGCCGAAATGCGGATCAAGATGGAGATGGAATACAGGGCGGACTATGATTCGGTAACAGGTTTACATAATGCCGAATCCTTCTATCGGTTTGTTGAGAATTACGTCCATCTTCATGAAGATGAGAATATGGCGATCGTTTCGGTCGACATTGACAAGTTCCGCCTGATAAACGACCGTTACGGGATCGATACCGGTAATAAGTGTCTAAGTATTCTCGGCGCAATGATAAAGGAAGTATTGCCCAAATCGCTTGATGCGTGCAGATATCAGGCCGATGTATTTAACGTGATCATCTCCTACGACAGTGAGTCACAGATACTTGATTTTATGACGCTTCTGAGCGATAAAGTGAGGAATAATGAGGAACTTCCGGTTCAGATGTCACTGCTTTACGGAATATATAAGATAGTGGATATCAATATTCCCGCCAGGCTTATGTGTGACAGGGCAAGGGCGGTGAAGAAACAGATGAAAGGAACCGCCATCAGTAATTATGCGGTATATGATGATGTTATACGTCTTAAAATGCGTGAACAGGCCGAGATCGAGAATGAGATGGAGCTTGCTCTTGCCAACAGAGAATTTGAGATGTTTCTTCAGCCGCAGATCAGTATCGGTACCGGTAAGATATGCGGTGCGGAAGCTCTGGTCAGGTGGAGGCATCCCATTAAAGGAATACTGGTTCCGGCGCATTTTCTGTCGCTGTTTGAGGACAATGGATTTATAACAAAGCTGGATCTCTATATATGGGAGGAAGCATGCAGGTATTTAGCCGATCTTCAGAAGAGAGGGATAATGCTTCCGATATCCGTGAACGTATCAAGGCGTCATATAGGTCAGACTGATATTGTTAAGATACTGCCGGAACTTGTAAAAAAATACGGTTTTGAGAACCGGTATCTTGAGGTTGAGATAACGGAGAACCTGTTTATTGAAGATGTGGAAGAGCTGTTTGATGATATGGCTAAGCTTAAGAGTATGGGATTCAGGATTTTGATGGATGACTTTGGTTCGGGCTATTCATCCCTTAATATGCTGAGAACCGCACCCGTTGATACCATGAAGATCGACAAGTATTTCCTGGATGAGATCATGTCAACCGAAAGGGGAAGGATAATCGTGGAATCGTCGGTTCGTATGGCCAAGGAGCTTGGGCTTGAGGTTATAGCCGAAGGAGTTGAAACTAAGGAACAGTTGGATTTTCTGGCTTCCGTCAACTGCGATATTGCGCAGGGATATTACTATTCAAGGCCGATCCCTGTGGGAGAGTTCGAGGAATTTCTAAAAAACTACCTATAAACCCTTTACAAAGCAGATTATTTATATTACTATATTTTTTGCACATGAAAACACAACGTAACCGGACGCATATGCGATCCGGTTGCATCTTTTTATTCCCGGAATTTTTAACTCAGATACGATCATCTGCCGCATTAATATAATGTGAACGAATTTATTCCGTTTACCGGACAAACATTCGCGGGTCTGTTTGTTATACAGACCGCGTAACGGCAGATATTTAAGTTAATGAGTAATACTACAGTAACTGATCAGAACAGAATGACTTTAATATGGAGGAATTAATGTTAAACAGTGTATTATCTTTCGGAATACGCGGGATTGAGGGATTCTGCGTAAGAGTGGAAGCTGATATTTCCGACGGCATGCCCATGTTTGAACTGGTGGGTTATCTGTCCGGTGAGGTGAGGGAGGCAAGGGAAAGAGTCAGGACAGCTCTTAAAAATTCGGGATATGATTTTCCGGTGAAAAGGATCACGTTAAATCTGTCTCCGGGAAATATACGAAAACACGGGACAGGATACGACCTGCCAATGGCAGTTGCAATACTTGCGGCTATGGGTGCAATTAAGAATGACAGGCTTGCCGATACCATAATACTGGGTGAGCTCATGCTGAACTCCGATGTGAGTGCGATAAACGGTGTGCTCCCGATGGTGATAAAGGCAAGAAGTATGGGAATAACGCACTGTATTGTGCCGTATGATAATGCTGCCGAGGGTGCGATGGCCGATGATGTTACGATCATAGGAGTAAGGAATCTGAAGGAGGCTGTTGAATATCTTAACGGCGAAGATACAGTCAGGACATACAGAGCACAGGCATCCGCAGAAGAACTGTCTTCCCGGAAGGGAGAATGTGATCTTAAGTATGTAAAGGGCCAGAAGGCAGCAAGGAGAGGTTTGGAAATAGCGGCAGGCGGAATGCACAATATGCTCATGATAGGAGCTCCGGGAGCCGGGAAATCAATGCTGGCCAAATGTATTCCTACTATTCTGCCGCCGCTTGAGAAAGAGGAGGCTCTGGAGGTATCCAGCATATATTCGGTTGCGGGACTGCTTAAGAACAGTAACTGTCTTATGAGCGAAAGACCGTTCGTTGCGCCCCATCACACAATAACGGATGTGGCAATGACGGGAGGAGGGCTGCATCCGAGACCGGGCAGCATTTCTCTTTCGCACAGAGGAGTGCTGTTCCTTGATGAAATGGCTGAATTCTCAAGGTATACACTGGAGGTTCTCAGACAGCCGCTTGAAGACAGAAAGATAACTGTTGCCAGGAATTACGGAACATATATATATCCTGCGGATTTCATGCTGGTTGGTGCCATGAACCCCTGTCCGTGCGGTGCGTATCCCAATCTGTCCAAATGCACCTGTACAGAGCCGCAAAGACGAAGGTATCTTAACAGGCTAAGCAGGCCGTTGCTTGACCGTATGGATATCTGTGTTGATGTGGAAGCTCTTGATTGCGAGAGCATGATGGATGATTCGTTTGCCGAAAGCTCCGACAGTGTCAGGAAGAGAGTGACGTCGGCTCATGAATTGCAGAAGAGGCGTTTTTCGGATACCGGGATCCTGTTCAATTCACAGATGGGAACGGATGATATAAGAAAGTATTGTGCACTGAAGGATGATGTAAGGCTATGGTTTGCGCAGGTGCTTAAGAGCATGGATATATCGGCAAGATCATATTCCCGGGTGCTGAAGGTTGCCAGGACTGTAGCGGATCTTGACGGTGAAGATGATATTTCAAAAGAGCATCTGTGCGAAGCGCTTCAATTAAACAATTCGAATATTTTTGGTTGACATAAACTGACAGGATGGAGAATATGGATAAAAAATATAAACAGGATATAAAATACGATTACTGGTGGGCAGGTATGGAGAGGGTCTGTCACGGCCGTATGATGCAGATCGCACAAGCTGCCGGATCCGCAAGGCGTCTGTTTGAAATGGACAGGGACGAACTTGTTCTTATAGGCGGGATAAGTGACAAATATGCTGATGACATAATCAGAAAAAGAAGTAAATGGAATATAGATGAGGAGTATGATAAGCTGCTCGAAACGGGTATTGAATTTATTCCCTTTTATGACGTGAGATATCCGAAGAGACTTTCGGGGGTGACAGGACATCCTTTTGCGCTTTTCCTGCTTGGAGAGCTGCCCCCGGATGATAAGCTCTCGGTTGCTGTTATAGGTACACGCAACTGTTCCGGGTACGGACGCATGATGGCAGGAAGATTTGGCAGCGATCTGGCTTCGTACGGGGTATCGGTTGTAAGCGGAATGGCTTACGGTATTGACGGTATAGGGCAGGAAGCGGCACTGAATGCCGGCGGAATGTCATATGCTGTGCTTGGATGCGGAGTGAACAGGTGCTATCCTGCATCCAACAAAAGACTGTATGAAAGGCTTAAGGCGCAGGGCGGTATCATTTCGGAATACGGTTTGTATACAGAGCCCGCAGCTTCTCTTTTCCCGCCAAGGAACCGCATTATAAGCGGTCTTTCGGATGCTGTTCTGGTCGTTGAAGCCAGAGAGAAAAGCGGTACCATGATCACGGTGGATATGGCGCTTGAGCAGGGGCGAGAAGTGTGCGTGGTACCGGGGAGGATAACGGATCCTTTGAGTACGGGCTGTATTAAGCTGTGGAAACAGGGGGCAACACCCGTTACCTGTGCGGAGGATATAATGTATATGCTTGATGAGATGTTTAAGATAAATAAGAAGAAAGCCGAACTGAAGACTGTCGAACTTCCGGCGGTACAGAAATGCCTTTATGAACATCTTGAGCCCTATGCAAAGAGCATCGGGCAGTTGAGTGATGAGACGCAGACCGAATTTCGCGAAGCGGTATGTGCGCTGGTGGAACTGTGCATAAAAGGCCTCGCCTGTGAGACGGGGAAGGGTTACTATGTAAGGATTAAGGAATGTAAGGCTGTATGAGCTGTAGATTTTTTTTCTTGAAATAAAATACTATTTATGATAAGGTAGGCATTGTCGGTTAAATACGATAATTATTTTGGGGAAAAAATATGAGTAAGAATCTGGTTATAGTCGAATCACCGGCTAAGGTAAAGACAATTAAAAAGTTTTTGGGTTCCAATTATGAGGTTATGGCAAGCATGGGTCATGTCAGGGATCTTCCGAAGAGTACTCTCGGGGTTGATATCGAGCATGACTACGAGCCCAAATACATTACAATAAGAGGAAAGGGAGACCTGGTTGCTTCGCTGAAGAAGGAAGTCAAGAAGGCTGACAAGATCTATCTCGCGACAGACCCTGACCGTGAGGGAGAGGCAATTTCGTGGCATCTTTACCACACGCTCAAGCTTGATAATAAGAAGGTATACAGGATCACATTTAATGAGATAACCAAAAGTGCGGTCAAGGATTCAATTAAGAATGCAAGGGATATAGACATGCATCTGGTTGATGCACAGCAGGCAAGGCGTATTCTTGACAGAATGGTCGGATACAGGATATCTCCGCTTCTGTGGGCCAAGGTGAAGAGAGGACTGAGCGCCGGCAGGGTTCAGTCGGTTGCACTCAGGATCATCTGTGAACGCGAGGATGAGATAAATGCGTTTATCCCCAGGGAATACTGGACGCTGACGGCGAAGCTTAAAGCCGAAGGCGAGAAAAATCTTATAATGGCGCATTATACCGGGTCTGAGGGCGGAAGCAATGAGATAGGTTCCAAGGAAGATCTTGATAAGGTGGTTTCCGATATAAAGAAGGAGAAGTTTGTTATTACCGATGTCAGGGAGGGCGAGCGTATCCGCAAACAGCCGCTTCCCTTTACCACATCAACTCTTCAGCAGGAAGCCAGTAAGGTACTTAATTTCTCCACACAGAAGACGATGCGTCTTGCACAGCAGTTATATGAAGGAATTGATATAAAGGGCAACGGCACGGTGGGTGTTATAACCTATCTCCGTACGGATTCTACGCGTGTGGCGGATGAAGCTGTCACAAATGCCGGGACATTTATTCGGGAGAAATACGGCGAGGGCTATGCAGCGAAGGCCGATATACGTAAGGACGGCACGAAGAAGATACAGGATGCGCATGAGGCCATCAGACCCACGGACGTATACAGAACACCCGACGCTCTTAAGGAATCTCTTTCGAGGGACCAGCTTAAGCTGTATACACTGATCTGGAAGAGGTTTGTTGCCAGCAGAATGCTTCCGGCCAGATATGAGACCACTTCGGTGAAGATGGAATCCGGCAGGCACAGGTTCTCGTCATCGGCATCAAGACAGATATTTGATGGATTTATGTGTGTATATTCCTCTGATGACGATAAGGAGGATGCGGCAGATATACTTCCTGCAGATATAGGCAAAAATACGGTACTGTCACTTTCGGATGCTGAGGAGAAGCAGCATTTCACTCAGCCGCCGGCTCATTATACGGAAGCCTCTCTGGTACGTACCATGGAGGAACTTGGTATCGGACGCCCGAGTACATATGCACCGACCATTACTACCATACTGGCCAGGAGATATGTCATAAAGGAGGGAAAGAACCTATACGTGACTGAGCTCGGCGAGGTAGTCAACAGGATGATGGTTGATGCCTTCCCCGGAATTGTTGATAAGGAATTCACCGCAAATCTCGAGGTGCTCCTCGACAATGTTGAAGAGGGAACGGTTGACTGGAAGACCATAATAAGGAACTTCTATCCGGATCTTGACGAAGCCGTTAAGGAAGCCGAGAAAGAGCTTGAAAAGGTGGAGATAAGGGATGAGGTTTCGGACGAGGTATGTGAGGAATGCGGAAGAAATATGGTGATTAAATACGGACCGCACGGGAAATTCCTTGCGTGTCCCGGTTTCCCCGAGTGCCGTAACACCAAGCCATATCTTGAGAAGATCGGGATCAAGTGTCCGAGATGCGGTAAGGATATTGTCATAAGAAAGACGAAAAAAGGCAGAAGATTCTACGGATGTATATCCGGTACGGACTGTGAATTTATGTCATGGCAGAAACCTTCGGCCATTCCGTGCGCGAAGTGCGGTGGGATGATGGTGGAAAAGGGTGCAAAGCTGCAGTGTATGAACCCCGAATGCGGTAATATTATTGACAAACCCAGGGATAAATAATGGTGTATACTTATTCTGAATAGTCAAAAAGTTTCAATAAATAGTTTGATAATTGACAGAATTAACAAAAATATTCAACAAACAAGCGCAATAATCATTGATTATTGCGCTTGTTTGTGATATGATAATTGTGCTTTGGAATTTTCAGAAAACGCACAAGCCGGAGGTATCGGATGAGCAGTGTTCAATTACTAGATAAGACGAGGATGATCCAGAAGCTGTTGCACAATAACAGTTCGAGTAAGGTTGTATTCAATGATATTTGTGATGTGCTGAAGGATATACTGGAATCGAATGTTCTTGTGATAAGCAGGAAGGGAAAGATATTGGGTACCGGTGCCCGGGAGGATATAGGAGAGATTGAAGGTCTTCTCAAGTATGAAGTGGGCGGGATCATCGATCATATGTTAAATGAGCGCCTTCTCGGAGTATTGTCGACCAAGGAGGACGTTAATCTTGAGACTCTTGGTTTCGAGGTATCCGAGAGCAATAAATATCAGGCCATTGTTACCCCTATCGATATCGCGGGGGAAAGACTGGGTACTTTATTTATCTATAAGGTTAAGGAACAGTATACAATTGACGATATAATATTGTGTGAGTATGGTTCTACCGTGGTGGGACTTGAGATGCTAAGAGCGGTCAATGAAGAGAGCGCGGAGGAGAACAGGAAGCTCCAGGTGGTCAAATCGGCGATCGGTACGCTGAGTTTTTCAGAGATGGAGGCCATTATACACATATTTGATGAGCTTGACGGAAATGAAGGCATACTTGTAGCGAGCAAGATTGCCGACAGAGTGGGTATTACACGTTCGGTCATCGTTAATGCGCTCCGCAAGTTCGAGAGTGCCGGAGTTATCGAATCAAGATCGTCAGGCATGAAGGGAACCTATAGAAAGGCGCTTAATCCCGTCACCTTTGACGAGATCGAGGAACTGA